>DATKNV010000044.1:0-92697 GCA_035541215.1 Allostellaceae bacterium
CCCCGACTGCCGGAAAAGCCGCATCGTCGGATACCAGGGGCTGTCCTCGCGTCCCAAAAGCCAGCGCCAGTCCGGAACCAGCGGCAGCAGAACCCACACCGGCTTCCCCAACGCTCCCGCCAAATGCGCAACCGAAGTGTCGATCGTGATCACGAGGTCGAGCCCCTCGATCGCTCCCGCAGTCTCGGAGAAGCTCGAGAGATGCGAAGAGATGTCGGCAATCCCAGAGCTCGCGGCGAAATCCGCGCGATCAATCTCGGGGAGCTCCTTTTGCAAGGGGACGAGCGTTGCGCCGGGTATCGCCGCGAGCGGCGTTGCGTCGCGCCAGCGCATCGAGCGCCGCGCATTATGCGGCGGAGCAGTCCGCCCCGCCCAGACGATGCCCACACGGAGCGTCCCCGGCGCGAGCAAGGCCGCGAGACGCTCGGCCCAGCGCCGCGCCACCGCAGGATCGACGCGAAAATAGGGCGTCTCGGCGGGGATCGTCGCGAGCTCCACGCCGAATATTCCGGGCAGGCTCGAGAACGGGCTCTGCATCTCAAAGCTCGGCAGATCCTCCCAGCGCGTCACACGGGTCCCGGCCCCCGGCACCGTCGCGATCAGCGCCTCGAGCTCCGCGCTGCAGCCGACGATCACCTCGCGGCAGCGCTCGGCCACCTTGGGAATGAAGCGGGCGAATTGGATGGTGTCGCCGTAGCCTTGATCGCCGATGAGGAGGATCTTGCCGCGCGGCAGGCGCATGCCGTTCCAGCGCGGCGCGGAGAATTTCGGCAGCGCGCCGCGCGTGTGCGGCAACCGGTAGCGCCACTCGGCCTCGCTCCATCCCGGGCGGAATTCGCCGCGCAGCAGCAGGAGATGGCCGAGCTCCATGTGCGCCGCGGCGAATTCGGGATCGATCGAGATGGCGCGGATGAACCACTCTGCGGCGTCCTCGAGCTCGCCGCGCTCGACGCAGGTGAGCCCGAGCGCGAAGGCCGGCGCGGGCGAGCGCGGCTGCGCCGCGAAGGCGAGACGGCCCGCCGCTATCGCCTCGTCCAGACGCCCCGCCTGGCGGTAGAGCTGCGCGAGCTGGGTGCGGCAATCCGGAGGAGCGCCTTCCCGGCGCAGCGCGCGCTCGAACGATTCGATCGCGCTCTCGATCTCGCCGCTACGGACCGCCACGATACCGAGCAGCCGCAGCAGCAGCGGCTGCTCGGGAAAGCGGCCAAGCGCCTCAATGCAGACCCGCCTTGCCTCGGCAAGACGGCCGGCCTGCGCCAAATCGCCGGCGCGCTCCAGCGTCTCCCGCAGCAGCTCGTCACGGCCGCCGCCGGGAAGCATCTCTTCCGTCGATGCGCCGAGCGCGCCGCCGATACCGGTCATTGCGCCCGCACCATACCGAGCGGAGGCGCCCGGTGTCATCGCTCTTTCGGGCGATAGCGAGGCCGCCCGCGGTTACAGCCGAACGGCACGCCTTTGCTTGCGCCGCGCCTCCCTTTGCCGCTAGTTCTGTGCTCCGCCGCTCCAGTACGGGATGAAGCAATGCAGCCTTCATGGTCGAACATCAGCGACGCAATCTTTCATTACGCCAGCGAACGGCCGGAGGCGGTGGCGATCGTCGAAGGGAGGGAGACGATCGACTATCGCGAGCTCGCGCGTCTGGTCGGGAATGCCAGCGTCTATCTGCGCGACCTCGGCATCAATCCCGGCGACCGCGTCGCCGCGTGCCTCACCAACAGCGCCGATCATCTGATCCTCTCCTTCGCGGCGATGCGGATCGGCGCCGCGCTCATCGAGATATCCCCGCACGCGAGCCAGCCGGACCGGGAGGCGATGGTCCGGAAATACGGGATCAGCACCTTCTTCTCCGAGCCCGACGCCCCCGTGGTCGGCGCCACCAAGAGCCTTTGGCTGGACATCGGCTGGCGGGAGCAGATCGCGCGTAAGGACGGCGACTGGCGTTGCCCCGACGGGGAGAAGGAGCCCTACGTCATCCTGCTGAGCTCCGGCAGCACCGGCGTGCCGAAGGGCATGGTCACGACGCATCGCCAGTATCTCGCGAGATATCTCGCCGCCGCCGAGCTCTTCAGGGAATCCGAGATCGTGTCGCCGGATCGCCCGGCAAATTTGCTGCTCACCGCGGAGATGAATTTTACCGGCTTTCTCATCTTCGTGCTGTTCCAGGTCTTCGCGGGCGGTACCGTCATTGTCCTCCCGCGTTACGTCTGGACCGCTGACCTCGCGCGCGCTCTCGCGGCCTGGGAAAACTCGCTTTGCGTCGTGACCCCTCTCGTGTGCCGGTCGCTCCTCGCCTATGCGCGGCAGCGCGACCTGATGTTCCCGAAGATGCGCGCGCTCATCGTCGTGGGGCAGCCGCTTTTCGCGCAGGAAAAGCGCATGGTGGCCGAGCGGATCACGCGCGAGTTATACGACGTCTACGGCAGCGCTGGCTGCGGTATCCTTTCCGCGCTCGGTCCGAAGGACATGCTGTCGCGCGGCAATACCGTCGGGCGCCTGATCCCCTTCGCCGAGGTCGAGATCGTCGATCGGCTCGGAAATAAGCTGCCGCAGGGATCGACCGGGCACCTTCGTTGCCGCGGCGCCGTGATCTCCTCGGGATTCTATAGCGAGAGCGACAGCACTTCGGGGGCCGAGGGGTTTCGCGATGGTTGGTTCTATCCCGGAGATCTCGCCGCCATCGAGGAGGGCGGATACCTCCTGTTGAAAGGACGCAGCGCCGACTTGATCGTTCGCCGCGGCATCGAGATCCAACCGGCGGAAGTCGAGGCGGTGCTCTCCGAGCACCCCTCGGTCGCGGAGGCGGCCGTCTGCGGCAGGCCTTCGCCCGCCATCGGGGAGGAAGTGGTGGCCTTGGTCGTACCACGCGGCGAGTCCCAGCACGAGGAGCTGAGCCAGCATCTGATGGGCCGCTTGCCGCAAGAAAAGCTTCCCGATCGCATCATCTATGCAAAGTCGCTGCCTAAGACCAACACGGGTAAGGTGAACCGGCAGGAGGTCAAGGCGATGGCGGCACGGCACGGCACGCGGACCACGATTGGCATGGGTTCGGCGCAATCGGTGGAGTGATCCGTCGCGATCCGCGGCGCCCCATGACAGCGATCTGGCAAAACCTGAGCGATGCGATCTTCGATCATGCCGCGAGGCGCCCGGAAGCGCCCGCGCTCATCGAGAGCGTCCGTACGCTGAAGTACGGCGAATTCGCCGCGCTCGTGGGCAAGGCGAGCGCGCACTTGCGCGACATCGGCGTGGGGCCGGGCGACCGGATCGGCATCGCGCTTACCAACAGCACCGATCATTTGATCCTCTTCTACGCGCTGGCGCGCATCGGCGCGGCGCCGGTCGAGATTTCCCCGCAGGCGACGGAGCAGGAGCGCGAGAGGCTGGCGGAGAAATTCGGCATTCGGCTGCTCTTCGAGGAGCCGGATGCCCGGGCCGAGCCCAGCCTGCGCACCGTCTGGCTCGACACGGGCTGGCGCGCCATGATCGCGGAGCGTAGCGGCGATTGGCGCCACGGGGGCTCCGGCGATGAGCCCTACCTCGTGGGCTTGTCGTCCGGGAGTACCGGCGTTCCGAAGGGCGTCGCCACCACGCACCGACAGCTTCTGGCCAGGTTTCGCGAGGTCCAGGAGTCCATGCGCTCGGTCGAGGCCTACTCCTCGGAAATGCCCTCGACCTCGCTTCTCCTCGCGAGTCTGAGCTTCACCGCATTCCGCAATCACGCCATCTTCGCGGTCCTCTCCGGCGGACCGCTGGTGCTCGTGCCGGAATTGCAGTGGCCGTCGGATCTGATTCGCGCGATCCGGTCCTGGGACGGGGCGCTGCTGATGGCGACTCCGGGGATGTGTCGTGCCTTCAAGGCCTTCGCGCGGGGCAAGGGCTATCTGTTCCCGCGCGTCCGCGCCATGCTATCTGCCGGGCTGCCCCTCTACGCGCACGAAAAGCGCGCGGTCATCGAGCGCGTCACACCGAATTTCTTCGAAGCCTACGGGAGCACGGCCTCGGGGAGAATTAGTCTCCTTCGCCCGGGTGAAATGCAGGCGCACGCCGAAAGCGTGGGCAGGATATCGGAGGGGATGGAGGTCGAGATAGTCGATGGGCGCGACCGTCCGCAGCCCGCGGGCACGGTCGGCCGTCTGCGTTGCCGCGGATCGACGGTGTCCAAATTCTATCTGGTCGAGAGTGACGGCACGAGGGACGATGGCTTTCGCGACGGCTGGTATTACCCCGGTGATCTCGCGAGCATCGACGAGTCTGGTTATCTCTATCTCCACGGACGCAGCTCCGACCTCATTGCGGGCGACGGGGTCGAGTTTTTGCCGAACGAGGTCGAGGCGGTTCTGACGGCGCATGCTTCAGTCCTCGAGGGGGCCGTGGTCGGCAGAGCCGCGCGCGATGGTCGAGAGGAAGTCGTGGCCCTGGTCGTCACCCGCGGCGCGCCCGAGCACGAATCGCTCGCCGCGCACCTAGCGCGCCACCTGCCGGCCGCGAAGCGGCCGAGACAGATCATTTACGCGAAGGCGCTGCCGCGCACGCCGAACGGCAAGATAGACCGCATCGCCGTCAAGCGGATCGCGGTCCGGCACGCCGACCCGGTCCAATGAATTGCGAGCCCGCGCGCCGGGAGTTGGCATCGCACGATCGTCTCGGCTCCACGGATGCATGACGCGTCTTCACGCGCGGTCACGGCCGAAAGGATCGCTTGCGCCCGGCCATCGGGTAGACTACGAGGGCGAGTATCGCGCTCTTGGGCAGGCGGAGAGATGCGCGCTCTCCGGGATTGGACGTTGGGCGGGGCCTGCGAATGAGGAAGAAAATTCGATCATTCGCCGTTTCGGCCGTCACAACGGCCATCCTCGCGCTCGCGCTCTCCAGCGGTCCCGCGCGCGCCGAGGGCAAGAAGCTCGTCTTCGGCCTGCCTCCGATCTTCGCCTCGACCATGGCGGTCGTCGCGGACCGCGAGGGCTTTTTCAAGAAGCACGGCGTCGACGTCGAGGTGAAGTTCTTCGACGCGAGCGCGCCGCGCTCGGCGGCGCTCGTCTCCGGCGACATCGATTTCAACCTCGCCTCGACGCCCATCACCGTCCGGCAGGTCTCCAACGCCGACGTCGATCTCGTGGCGCTCTACGGAATGCCCTATGGCGACTTCCTCATCGGCTCGACCGATCCCGCGCTCGCCACTTGCGCCGACTTGAAGGGGCAGCAGATCGGCGTCGACGCCGTCGGCGGGACCCGCTCGGTCGCGCTGCAGGACATGCTCGCGGCCTGCGGCATGAAGATCGACGAGGTCGAGCAGGTGGCGCTCACGGGCAACGCCAACGCCCAGGCGATGATCGCGGGGCGGATTCGCGTGGCCGTCCTCCACACCGAGGAGGTCGGCGTCATCGAGGCCAAAGGCGGGCAGCCCGTGCGCGTCGTTACGACCTTCAGCAAGGCGAAGCCCGATTCCCACTACCTCGTGGTGGTCGTGCGCCGCGACAAGCTCGAGGCGAACCGCGACGCCTATACGCGGGTGCTGGCGGGGCTGATCGACGCCGTCCGCTTCATGAACGACCCCGCGAACGCCGATCGCATCGCCGACGCGGTCTATCCGATCGGCCTCACCGGCGCCGAGGCCAAGGCGGCGCTCCTCGGATATCTCGAGATCGGGTTCTGGCCGGTCCGCGACGACGGCCTCGATCCCGGCCGCCTCGGGGCCGCGATCGCCGATCAGGCGAAGGAAGGCGGCATCAAGCCCGGCAAAAAGCCGGTCCCCTACGACCGCTTCGTCGATCGCAGCGTCTACCAGGCCGCGGCCGCGATGCGCGCGCCCTGAATCTGGGAAGACCAAGGCAATGCTCGAAACGCCGTGGCAGAACGTAAGCGACGCGATCTTTCACCACGCCCGCGAGCACCCGCGGGCGCCGGCGGTCGTAGACAGCAGAGCCGCCCTCGACTACGCGGAATTCGCCGATCTCGTCGGGCGCGTGAGCCTCTATCTGCACGGCCTCGGGATCGCGCCCGGCGAGCGTGTCGCGCTCAGCCTCGGTAACAGCGTCGAGCACATGGTGCTCGCCTTCGCCACGATCCGCATGGGCGCGATCCTCGTGGACATCCCCTGGCTCTCGGGGCAAGCCGAGCGGGACCGCGTCCTCGCGATCAACCGCGTTGACACCATCTTCATCGAGCCCGATGCGCAGCCAGCGCCGGTCGCGCGCTCGATCTGGGTCGATGCGGGCTGGCGCAGCCTCGCGGCAGCGAAGCCCGGCGACTACCGGCACGAGGGCAGCATCGACGACGACTGCAACATCGGACTCAGCACCGGCACGACCGGCGCCTTCAAGGGCATCGTCAAGACCCACCGCCACCTCCTGCTGCGCTGTCACGTGCTGGCCGACCTTTACGCCGGCACCGAGATCCTGTCGGTTGAGCGTCCCGCGAATTTCCTCCTGGTGGGCACCACCGCGGGCGGCGTCTATTTTCAGCGCGCGGTCGCCCAGCTCTGCGTCGGCGGCTCGATCGTGCTGGTGCCGGGCTATCTGAGGACGCCGGACCTCATGCGCACCATCGCCGCCTGGGGCGATGCGGTGTGCTTTCTGGTGCCGGCCTTCTGCAAGAACCTCCTGGAGGCCGCGCGCCAATCGGGGCCCATGTTTCCGCGCATCCGCGCCTTGTTCGCGGGGGGACAGCCGCTCCCATTCGCCGACAAGGTCGCGATGCTCGAGCGCCTCACGCCGAATTTCTACGAGCATTACGGCAATGGCGGCTGCGGCCCCACGACCTTGCTGCGGCCCTCCGAGATGCTGCGCAAGCGCGAGAGCGTGGGCCGCGCCTCGAAGCTCCTCGAGGTCGAGGTCGTCGACGCCGAGGGCCGCCCCCTTCCGCCCGGCACCGTCGGACGCCTGCGCTGCAAAGGTCCGGCCGTGTCGACCCGCTTCTTCGATCCCTCCGACGGGGCGGGCGGCGGGGAGGCCTTCGCCGATGGCGGCTATTACCCCGGCGACATCGCCATGATGGACGCCGAGGGCTACATCTACTTCAAGGGCCGCGAGGCGACCGCGATCCGCCAAGCCGGCGGCACGGTCCCCGCGGGCGACATCGAGGCCGTGCTAGCCGCTCACTCGCTGGTGCGCGAGGCCGTCGTCGTGGGGCGCCCCGCTGCCAATGGCGGGGAAGAGGCGGTCGCCTTCGTGGTCTTGCGCGGCAAGCTCGAGCACGACGAGCTCGCGCGCCACTGCTCCGAGCGCCTGCCGCCGCAGAAGCTGCCGCGGCAGGTCTATTACCTCACGGAAATGCCGCACACCGAAGGCGGGAAAGTCGATCTCGTGCGGTTGAAAGCGATCGCCGCGGGCGGAGCCGGACGCGGCTGAGAGCGCGGAAAAATCGGTTCCCGACCTTCTTGCCGTTGTGTTAGCGTTTTCTACATAGGGTCCGAAACATGGACCGTGCCGCATTGAAAAGCGGATAGCTTACAAACCAGACATAAATGGGGGCGTCACATGCAGGAGAAAGAGTTGCGCGCACTGATCGCGCAGGTGAAGGACGGCAGGATGTCGCGCCGGGACTTCGTGCGGAGAATGGTGGCCGTTGGCCTCACCGCGCCGATGGCCGGGATGATGCTGAGCCATGCCGGCGTCGCTTGGGCGCAGGCCGCCTCCAACTATAAGCCCACCAAGGCCGGCGGCGGCGGCGCACTCAAGCTCCTGTTCTGGCAGGCGCCCACTCTTCTCAACCCCCACTTCGCGGTCGGCACGAAGGATCAAGAGGCAAGCAGCATGTTCTATGAGCCGCTCGCGCGATGGGACGGGGACGGCAATCTCGTCCCGGTCCTCGCGGCGGAGGCGCCGAGCATGCAAAACGGCGGGCTCGCCGACGACGGCAAGTCCGTGGTCTGGAAGCTGAAGCGCGGCGTCACCTGGCACGACGGCAAGCCCTTCACCGCCGACGACGTCGTCTTCAACTGGGAATACGCGAAGGATCCCGGAACCGCCGCGGTCTCGATCGCATCCTATAAGGACATCGTCGTCGAGAAGGTCGACGACTTCGCGATCCGGATCAAATTCGAAAAGCCGACGCCGTTCTGGGCGAATGCCTTCGTGGGCAATTTCGGCATGGTCATCCCGAAGCACCTCTTCGAGGCCTACAAGGGCGACAAGTCGCGCGACGCGCCCAACAACCTGACGCCCGTCGGCACGGGCCCCTACAAGTTCGTGGATTTCAAGCCGGGCGATCTCGTGCGCGGTGCGCTCAACCCGAGCTACCACGTCAAGAACAGGCCCTATTTCGACACGATCGAGATGAAGGGCGGCGGCGATGCGGTCTCCGCGGCGCGCGCGGTGCTGCAGACCGGCGAATACGATTACGCCTGGAACCTCCAGGTCGAGGACGAGATTCTCAAGAAGCTCGAGGAGGGCGGCAAGGGCAATGTCGTCATCGTCGACGGCGGCAACATCGAGCACATCCAGCTCAACACCACCGACCCCTGGACCGAGGTCGACGGCGAGCGCTCGAGCGCCAAGACGAAGCACCCGACCCTCAGCGAAAAGGCCGTGCGCGACGCACTCAATCTCCTGGTCGATCGCGGCTCGGTCGAGAAGTTCATTTACGGCCGCACCGGCATCGCCACCGCCAACTTCCTCAACAACCCGAAGCGGTTCCGCTCGACCTCCACGAGCTGGGAATTCAACATCGACAAGGCCAACAAGATCCTAGACGACGCCGGCTGGAAGCGCGGGGCGGACGGCGTGCGCGAGAAGGACGGCAAGAAGCTCAAATATGTCTACCAGACCTCGATCAACGCGCCGCGGCAGAAGAACCAGCAGATCGTGAAGCAGGCCTGCGAGAAGGCCGGCATCAGCATCGAGATCAAGGCGGTGACGGCATCGGTGTTCTTCTCCTCGGACGTCGCGAACCCCGACACCTATCCGCACTTCTATACTGACATCCAGATGTACACGACGACGATGACGCAGCCCGATCCTGCGTTCTTCATGAACCAGTTCACCTCCTGGGAGGTGGCGACCAAGGAGAACAAGTGGCAGGGCCGCAACGTCACGCGCTGGCGGAGCGAGGACTACGACAAGGCCTATCGCGCTTCCGAGGGCGAGCTCGATCCCGTGAAGCGGGCCGCGCTCTTCATCAAGATGAACGAGCTCGTCATTGCGGACCGCGTGGTGATCCCCGTCGTCTACCGCCCCGCGGTGCACGGCGCCGTTCACAAGCTGGTGGCGCCGTCGAGTGGGTGGGACAACGACCTCTGGCTGATCGCGGACTGGTACCGCGAGGCCTGACGGCCTAGGCAGGATGTACCGATGGGCCGCTACCTGCTACGGCGCCTGCTGATAGCAGTCCCGAGCCTGTTGGGCATCAGCGTGGTGCTGTTCACGGTGCTGGCGCTGGCGCCCGGCGACCCCTTCGGCGAACTCGCGTCCAACCCCGCGGTGCCGCCGGAGGTGCGCCTGGCGCTGCGTGCCAAGTTCGGCATGGACGATCCGATCTACTTCCGCTACGTCCATTGGCTGACGGCGATGCTCCACGGCGACTGGGGCTTTTCCTTCGTCAGCCGCGTCGACGTCGACAGGCTCATCCTGCAGCGCCTGCCGGCGACGCTGCTGGTGATCGGCTCCTCGCAGATCCTGGCACTGATGATCGCGCTTCCCGTCGGCGTCATCGCGGCGACGCGGCCCTACTCGATCTTCGACCAGATCGCCAACACCTTCGCGTTCATCGGCTTCTCGCTGCCGACCTTCTTCACGGGGCTGCTTTTCATCCTGCTCTTCAGCATCCACCTCCATTGGCTGCCCTTCGTCTTCAACTCCGAGCTCAATGCGACGGGCTGGCGCTGGTACTGGGAGGAGTTCCGGCAGTCGATCATGCCGGTCGCCGTGCTCGGCATGTTCCAAGGCGCCTCCTGGACGCGCTACGTGCGCTCGGCCGTCCTCGACGTGATCCGCCTTGACTACGTCACCACCGCACGCGCCAAGGGCCTGCGCGAGGGCAAGGTCGTGGTGAAGCACGTCGTGCGGAACGCCCTCATCCCCGTGGTGACGCTGGTCGCCTTGCAGATGCCGGCGATCTTCGGCGGCGCCATCATCACGGAGCAGATCTTCCGCGTGCCCGGAATCGGCTCGCTCCTCATCACCTCGATACTCGCGAACGACACGCCCGTCATCATGGGCGTGACCTTCGTCTTCGCCTGCTTGGTCGTTCTCTTCAACATGATCGCGGATATTCTCTATGGCTGGCTCGACCCCCGCATCGCTTACCGCTGAGCCGGGTGCCGCGGTCCAGGCCGCGGCGCCGCGATTCTCGCCGGCGCTCGACGCCTGGCGCCGCTTCCGGCGGCACCGCATGGCGGTCGGCAGCACCGTGATTCTCTCGATCATGGCGCTGGCGGTGATCGTGGGCCCATTCCTCTGGCCGGTTGCCATCAACGAGATCGACTTCTCGGCCATGCTGCAGCCGCCGAGCGCGGCGCACCCGTTCGGCACCGACGATCTCGGCCAGGACCTGCTCGCGCGCATGCTCTATGGCGGGCGCATCTCGCTCTCGGTGGGTCTAGCGGCGATGATGGTGTCGATCGTCGTCGGCACTCTCATCGGCTCGATCGCCGGCATCTCCCGCGGCAGCGTCGATGCCGCGCTCATGTGGCTCACCGACCTATTCCTGTCGCTGCCGCAGCTCCCGCTGCTGCTGCTGCTGATCTATCTCTTCCGCGACACGCTCAAGGGGTTGCTCGGGCCCGAGGGCGGCATCTTCGTCATGATCGTCGCGGTGATCGGCGGCTTCCGCTGGATGCCGGTGGCCCGGCTGGTGCGCGCGCAATTCCTGTCGCTCCGCGAGAAGGAGTTCGTCGAGGCCGCGCGCGCGCTCGGCGCCTCCACCCCGCGCCAGGTCGTGCGCCACATTCTCCCGAACGCGCTCGGACCCGTCATTGTCGCCGGCACCATCAACGTCGCCGACGCCATCATCGCGGAATCGACGCTCTCCTTCCTGGGCCTCGGCTTCCCGCCGGACACGCCGACCTGGGGCCGCATCCTCTTCGACGCCAAGGACACGCTCGATACGTCGCCGCACTGGGCGCTGATCGCGGGTGCGGCGATCTTCCTCGCGGTGCTCACGATCAACTTCATCGGCGACGGGCTGCGCGACGTGCTCGACCCCCGCAGGGTCCTGTGAGCGTCCCAGCTTTCGAGGCGCCTGCGGCGACCGGCGCACTCCTCGAAATCCGCGGCCTCAAGACCTACTTCCGTACCGACGACGGCGTGGTGCAGGCCGTGGACGGCGTCGACATCAGAATCGCCCGCGGCGAGACCGTCTGCGTCGTCGGCGAATCCGGCTGCGGCAAGACCGTGACGGCCCTCTCCGTGCTGAAGCTCATCGCCTCGCCCCCGGGGAAGATCGTCGCCGGAAAGATCCTCTGGCAGGGCCGCGATCTCGTGCCGCTCGACGCCGCGCAAATGAGTGCGGTCCGCAGCAAAGAGATCGCGATGGTCTTCCAGGAGCCCATGACCTCGCTCAACCCCGTCTATACCGTGGGCGAGCAGATCGCGGAGACGGTGCGCTTGCACGAGGGGCTCTCGCGCCGCGCGGCGATGGAAAAGGCCGTGGAGATGCTGAAGCTCGTGCACATCCCGAACGCCGCGCAGCGCGTCAACGACTACCCGCACCAGTTCTCGGGCGGCATGCGCCAGCGCGTGATGATCGCGATGGCGCTCTCCTGCAACCCGAAGCTCCTGATCGCGGACGAGCCCACGACCGCGCTCGACGTCACGATCCAGGCGCAGATCCTCGACCTCCTCCAGGAGATGAAGGCGCGCTTCGGCATGGCGATCATGCTGATCACGCACGCGATGGGCGTGGTGGCGGAGACGGCGCAGCGCGTCGTCGTGATGTACGCGGGCGAGGTAGTGGAGGAGGCGGGCGTGGGCCAGCTCTTCGAGGCGCCGCGGCATCCCTATACCCAGGGCCTCATCCGCTCGATCCCGCGCGTCGACAAGGCCGCGACGCACAAAGCGAGGCTCGAGGCGATCCCGGGCGTGGTGCCGAGCCTCCTGAAGCCGCCGCAGGGCTGCCGCTTCGCGCCGCGCTGCCGCTTCGTCAAGGACGTCTGCCGCAAGGAGACGCCGGCCTTCCGCGAGGTGGCGCCCGGCCACAAAGTCGCCTGCGTGCTCTACTGAGCGAGGGGAGCTTCCGCCCGTGACCGAGTCCCTCCTCCGCGTCGTCGACCTCGTGAAGAACTTCCACCTGAAGGGCGGCGTGTTTCGCCGCGCGGTCGAGATGGTGCACGCGGTCGACCGCGTGAGCTTCGAGGTCGAGGCCGGCGAGGCCTTGGGGATGGTGGGGGAATCCGGCTGCGGTAAGTCCACGACCGGCCGCTGCATCCTCCGGCTCATCGAGCCGAGCTCGGGCGAGATCTGGTTCGAGGGCAAGGACGTGCGCGCGATGGACAAGAAGGCGCTGCGCGCGCTCCGCCGGGACATGCAGATCATCTTCCAGGACCCCTACGCCTCGCTCGACCCCCGCATGACCGTGGGCTCGATCATCGGCGAGGCGCTTACCATCCACGATCTCGCGGATTCCGCCCGCGCGCATCAGGACCGTGTGGTGCAGCTCCTGGAGACAGTGGGGCTCAAGGCCGACCACATGAGGCGCTACCCGCACGAGTTCTCCGGCGGCCAGCGCCAGCGCATCGGCATCGCCCGCGCGCTCGCGGTCGAGCCGAAGCTCGTGGTCTGCGACGAGCCCGTCTCCGCGCTCGATGTCTCGGTCCAGGCGCAGGTGATCAACCTATTGGAGGACCTGCAGCAGCAGTTCGGCCTCACCTACATCTTCATCGCGCACGACCTGTCGGTCGTCGAGCACATCAGCAACCGCGTCGCCGTGATGTATTTGGGCCGCATCGTCGAGATCGCCTCGTCGAAGGAGCTCTATGCCTCGCCGCTCCACCCCTACACCGAGGCGCTGCTCTCGGCCGTGCCGATCCCCGATCCCAAGGCGAAGCGCGCGCGCGTCAGGCTAGAAGGCGAGGTCCCGAACCCGATCCGCCCGCCGAGCGGCTGCCATTTCCACCCGCGCTGCCCGATCAAGCAGCTCCCGCTCTGCGCGACCGAGCGCCCGGAGCTGAAGCAGGGCGCGAACGGGCATTGGGTCGCGTGTCATCTGCGCGGGTAAGGCGTGCGTCACACTCCCGCAAGGCCGCCGTTACGAGCAATCGCCGCCAGCACCATTTGGACGCGGATAAAGGAGCATCCGCTCGCGCGGGTGGGACCGGGTCTCATCACCGGGGTCGCGGACGACGACCCCAGCGGCATCGCGACCTACTCGCAAGCGGGCGCCCAGTTCGGCCTCGATCTGCTCTGGACGATGCCGCTCGCCTTCCCGCTGATGGCCGCGATCCAGTCGATGTGCGCGCGCATCGGCCGGGTCACCGGAAAGGGGCTGGCCGCCAACATTAAATCGGCCCTCCCGCCGTTCGTGCTCCAGGGCGTCGTAGCGCTCCTCCTGGTCGCCAATACCCTCAACATCGCGGCCGATATCGCGGCCATGGGCGAAACTGCCGAGCTCGTCACCGGCCTCGACCGCCACATCATGACGGTCTTCTTCGTGGTCTTGACGGTGGTGCTTCAGGTCTTCGTTCCCTATCACCGTTACGTCTACTACCTGAAATGGCTGACGCTCTCGCTCTTGGCCTATGTGGCCGTGCTCTTCACAGTCGAGGTCCCCTGGCGCGAGGTCGCTCTGCGCACGGCCTGGCCCCGCCTCCATGTCGACGCCGACGCCGCGACCGTCGTGGTAGGCGTGTTCGGGACCACGATCAGCCCCTACCTATTCTTCTGGCAGGCCTCCGAGGAGGTCGAGGACATGCAGAAAGAGCCGCATGCCGGGCCGCTGACAAGCGAGAGAGGCGCCGCGGCCCGGGAGCTCCGCCGCATCCGCTGGGACACTTGGAGCGGCATGTTCTACTCCGATGTCGTCGCCTACTTCATCATTCTCGCGACGGCGGTCACGCTTCACGTCGCGGGGATAACCGACATCGAGACGGCAGCACAGGCCGCGAGCGCACTGCGCCCGCTCGCGGGCGATTTCGCTTACGTGATATTCGGGCTTGGTATTCTCGGTGTCGGGCTGATCGGCGTTCCCGTCCTCGCGGGCTCGGGCGCCTATGCCCTTTGCGAGGCCATGGGCTGGAAATGGGGTCTCGAACGAAAGGCGGCCGATGCGCGCGGCTTCTACGGCGTCATCGCCGTCAGCGTATTTGCCGCGCTCTTCATACAGTACTCGCCGATCAATCCGATGAAGGCCTTATTCTGGAGCGCTGTCATCAACGGCGTGGTGGCGGTTCCGCTGATGGCGGTGATCATCGTCCTCGCCACGAGGAAATCCGTCATGGGCGAATTCACCATGAGCTGGCCAGTCGTCGCCCTCGCATGGATCGCGACCGCGGTGATGGGTGCGGCGGCCTTGTCCATGGCCATTCTCTGAGGGCGCAGCGGCGGCGAGAATTCGATGCAGAGGCCAGATTCCAGCTTACGTCCATTTCATGAATTGTCATTCTTCTGAAACGGCGGCTCGTTAAATCTCGGGCGCCGCGCAGCGACACTCAACCGCCGAGCGTTCCTCCTAATCCGCCCCCTAAGCCTGAGCGCCCTGGCGGGGTCTTCTTGAGGTCCCCTGGGCAATTGGATGGCGCGCACAAGCCATCGTCCCGGCGCATCCGATCGGAAACCCGTATCCGAAAAAGTCGGCATCGCCTTTCGGCCAAGACGCGAAAAATGCTTTACGGGCTCTAGCAGCCGGCCAAGGCAAGAGCTTGGCATCGCTGCAGGCGTAGGCAATGAGAATGAAATGACCAAGCGAGGGTGGGTCTCATGAGCGACTATCTCGGCTATATCCCAAGCGCGCTCGTACTTTGCACCTTCTGCACGAAGACGAAGATGCCGCTGCGGGTTGCGGCACTCGGCAGCAACGTCGCCTTCATCTCCTAAAGCGCGACGCTCCACCTCTATCCCGTTCTGGATCTACATACGGGCTTGTTGCCGCTGAACGCCTGGCGGCTCACGGCGATTCTGCGGCTGAAGAAGCAGGTCGAGGTGAATACCGGCGACGACCAGATCTTTCGCGCGCTCGTTCCCTTTGCCAAGCGCGTCGCCGCCCGGCGCGCCGACGCCGTCATGCGCAAGGGCGACATCTCCGACGCGCTTTACCTGGTGCTGGAGGGGTCGCTGTGGGTCGAGGAGGTGGAAGTGGAGCTAGGCCCCGGGAGCGTCGTCGGCGAGATGGGGGTGCTGAGCCGTACGCATCGGCGCACCGCGACGGTCGATGCGCGCAGCGACTCTGTCCTGGGCCGGGTGCCGGCCGCGCATTTTCGGCGCGTCTACTACGCCGACCCCGCGATCGGATTGGCGCTGGTGCGCTTGATCATCGAGCGTCTGACGCGAGAGGTCGAGACGGCGCGATTGGAGGCCGTCGAGGCCTGAGGCGCTCGCCTACTTCGCCCGCATTTCCGCGGCGGCATCGAGGACCGCGCGCACGATCTTGTCGTAGCCGGTGCAGCGGCAGAGGTTGCCCGCGAGCCAGTAGCGCGTCTCTTCCTCGGTCGGATCGGGGTTGCGGTCGAGCAAGGCCTTCGCGGCGACCAGCACGCCGGGGGTGCAGAAGCCGCATTGGAGCGCCGCATGTTCCAGGAATTTCCGCTGCAGCGGATGGAGCTCTTGGCCCTCAGACATGCCCTCGATGGTCTCGACCTTGCGGCCCTCGGTCTCGACCGCGAGCATCAGGCAGGAGCAGACGAGGCGGCCGTCGACGATCACGCTGCAGGCGCCGCAGTCGCCGGAGCTGCAGCCTTCCTTGCTGCCCGTGAGCTGCAGCTGGTCGCGGAGCACGTCGAGGAGCGTGAGCTGCGGCTCGCAGAGGAATTCCGTGGGCTCGCCGTTGATGGTGGTGCTGACGTGATGCTTTTTCATTTATGCTCTCCCGCGCGCTCATGGGCGATGGCGGCCGCGCGGCGCGCCATCACGCCCGCGACCTTGACCCGGTATTCGATCGTTCCGCGCTTGTCGTCGATCGGCTTGCAGGCGCGCCGGCAGGCGGCATCGAGCCCCGCTAGCGCGGTCTCGTCGAGCTTCCGTCCCACGAGCGCCTTCGCGGCATCGGGCACGAGGAGCGCCGTCGGCGCGACGGCGCCCAGCGCCACATGCGCGTCCTTGATGACCCCCGCGGCATCGAGCGTGAGGTTGACGCCCGCGCCCACGACGGCGATGTCCATCTCGGTCCGCGGAATGAATCGGAGATAGGCGTCGGCCGAGCGCGGTGGGCGCTTCGGCAGGTGGAACTCGAGCACGAACTCGTCAGGTGCCAACGAGGTGCGGCCGGGGCCCGTCGCGACGCTCTCGACGGGAACCTCACGCCGGCCCTTTCCCCCCACGATGACGCAGGTCGCGCGCGCCGCGATGAGCGCGGGCACGCTGTCGGCCGCGGGCGACGCGTTGCAGAGATTGCCGCCGAGCGAGGCGCGGCCCTGCACCTGCGTCGAGCCGATGAGATTTGCGGCCTCGACCACGCCGGGCCAGGCCTTCTTGAGGCCCTCGTGCTCGCCGATCTCGGCACCGGATGTCGCGGCGCCGATGACGAAGCCGCCGTCGCGCTCGCGGATACCGGAGATCCCCGGGACCTTCTTGATGTCGACGATGAGCTCGGGCTTCGTCCGTCCGGAGCGGAGCTGGACCAGCAGATCAGTGCCGCCGGAGAGCACCTTTGCGCGGCCGGACGCGCCGGCCAATATCTGAACCGCCTCCTCGGCTGTAGAGGGGGCTTTGTAGGCGAGCATTGCCATGATCTCTCCCGATTGACCCGGCCGGAACGATAGTCCAGCGGGGCGCGGCGGTCGAGGGCGAAGGCTTGCATTTGCGAGCGGGTCGCGCGACCCTACCGGGCCATTGGGCGCACTGGGTCAAGGAAGCGAGGCAGCCGTGGACGACGTCATCCAGAAAGATGCAACCAAGCCGTTCAAATGGGTGGGAACCCGCCCCATTCGCCCCGACGGCGTGCCGAAGGTGAAAGGCGAAGCGCAATACGGCGCGGATTTCACGATGCCCGGCATGCTGGTCGGGCGCATCCTGCGCTCGCCCCACGCGCACGCGCGCATCCTCTCGATCGACACCTCGAAGGCGGCGGCGCTCCCGGGCGTCAAGGCCGTCGTGACCTCCGCGGATTTCCCAGAGCAGAAATTCGAATATGTCGGCCCCGAGCGCGTCGCGGTCAATTTCTGGCACATGACGCGCAACATCATGGCGCGCGAGAAGGTGCTTTACGAGGGCCATGCGGTCGCGGCCGTCGCCGCCGCGAGCAAAGCGATCGCGGACGAGGCGCTCTCGCTCATCAAGGTCGAGTACGAGGTGCTCCCGCACGTGATCGACGTCGAGGAGGCGATGCGCGCCGATGCGCCGCTGCTCTTCCCGGACATGATCGCCCGCGGCATCGAGCCCGCACCCACCAAGCCCTCGAACATCTCGAAGCGGCTCGAATTCAAGATCGGCGACCTCGACAAGGGCTTCGCCGGGGCCGACGACATCGTGGAGATGTCCTTCAGGACCGAGCCCGTGCACCAGGCCTATATCGAGCCCCAGGCCTGCGTCGCGCGCTTCGACGCCGACGGACAGGGCGAGCTCTGGAGCTCGAGCCAGGGGCATTTCGTGGTGCGCGCGCTCACGGCGCAGCTCCTGGGCATGAAGCTCGGCGACCTCCGCGTCTATCCCGCGGAGATCGGCGGCGGCTTCGGCGGCAAGACAGTGATCTACGTGGAGCCGGTCGCGGCCCTGCTGGCCAAGAAATGCGGGCATCCCGTCAAGATCACCATGAGCCGCGAGGACGTCTTCCGCGCGACTGGCCCCACTTCCGGCGCCTCCATGACCGTGAAGATCGGCTACAAGCGCGACGGCAAGATCGTGGCCGCCGACGGGCTCTTCAAGTTCCAGGCCGGCGCCTTCCCGGGCTCGCCGGTCATGAACGCCTGCATGTGCGCATTCGCGCCCTACGACATCGCGAACGCGCGCACCGTCGGCTACGACGTCGTCTGCAACCGCCCGAAGGCCGCGGCCTATCGCGCGCCGGGCTCGCCGATCTCCGCTTTCGCGGTCGAGAGCGTCATCGACGTGATCGCGCAGAAGCTCAAGATGGACCCGCTGGAGCTGCGCCTCAAGAACGCGGCGCGCTCGGGAACGCAGATGGTCTATGGACCAAAGCTCGCTCATAACGGCTACGCCGAGACCGTGGAGGCGCTGCTGCGCCATCCCGCCTACAAGAAGAAGCTCGGCAAGAACCAGGGCCGCGGCGTCGCTTCCGGCTATTGGTTCAACGGCGGCGGCGAATCGAGCGCCACCGTGCACGTGAACGAGGACGGCACCGTCGTCGTCGCGACGGGGAGCCCCGACATCGGCGGCTCGCGCGCCTCGATGGCGATCATGGCGGCGGAGACGCTCGGCATCGACTACGACCGCGTCCGGCCGATCGTCGCGGATACCGCCTCCGTCGGGTACACGCACGTCACCGGCGGCTCCCGCGTCACCTTCGCGACGGGGATCGCGGTCGTCGAGGCCACCAAGAAGATCATTAAGGAGCTCTGCGTCCGCGCGGCGATGATCTGGGACGTCGATCCCGAGGGCGTGATCTGGGAGAACGGCCACGCCAAGCCCGCGGGCAGCAACGTCGGCGACTTCAAGCCGATGTCGCTCAAGGAGATCGCGGCGAAGCGCGCGCTCACCGGCGGGCCCGTCGTCGCGGCGGCCTCCGCCAATCCCGGCGCCGTGGCGCCGGGCTTCGCCACGCAGTTCTGCGACATCGAGGTCGACCCCGAGACCGGCAAGGTCACGATCCTCAATTTCGTCGCGGCGCAGGACGTCGGCCGCGCGATCCATCCGAGCTACGTCGAGGGCCAGATCCAGGGCGGCGTCGTGCAAGGCATCGGTTGGGCGCTCAACGAGGAATACATCTACGACAAGAAAGGCCATCTCGAGAATCCGGGCTTCCTCGATTATCGCATCCCCGTCGCATCGGACCTGCCGATGATCGAGGCGGTGTTGGTCGAGGTGCCGAATCCCGGACATCCCTATGGCGCCAAAGGCGTCGCCGAGGTCAACATCTGCCCGCCCATGGCCGCGATCGCGAATGCGATCCAGCGCGCGGTGGGGCCGCGGATGACGGTGCTTCCGATGTCGCCGCCGAAAGTGCTCGCAGCGATCGATGCCGCTGAGAAAAAATAGTCATAAGGCCGCGAGCGCGGCGCCGGCGCCTCCGCCGGCGCCCGCGCGCGTCGTCCTCACGGGCGGGCTCAGCCGGCGCTACACCGGCGGCGTCACGGAATTCTCCGTCTCCGCGAAGAACCTCCGCGGCATCATCAAGGAGATGGACCGGCTCTATCCCGGCCTCGGCGAGCATCTCGAGGAGGAGACGACGGTCGCAATCGACGGCGAGATCCACGACGTCGGCTATTACCAGACCATCCGCCCGGGCTCGGAGATCTATTTCATACCGAAGCTCGAAGGCGGCTGAATCGGGCTCGGAGGAGGGCGCGATGACGGGCTTCCATCGACGCACGCTGCTCAGGGGCCTGCTCGCGGGCGCGATGACGCTCCCCTATATGCGCCGTGCCTCTGCCGAGGAACAGGCAGCCCTCGTCGAGGGCGCGAAGAAGGAAGGCGCGCTCGCCTTTGCGACCTCGGTGTCCGCGGCGGGTTTCCCCAAATTCATGGACGCCTTCAAGGCGAAGTATCCGTTCCTCGACGTGAGCAGCGGCTACTATTCAGCGCCGACCGGCCGCGTGCTCGCGCGCGTTGCCGCCGAGATGAGCTCGGGAAATCTCAGCTTCGATGCGCTCCACATCGCCAATCTGGTGCCCTACCTGCAGATGGCTCGGAGCGGCCAGCTCCTCCCCTATCACTCGCCGGAGCTCGCGGCCTTTCCCGAGGACGCGCACGGCGGCGATTTCTGGACGACGGCGCGCATCATCGGCGTCATCATGGCCTACAACAAAAACGTCCTGGCGCCGGAGAAGGCGCCGAAGTCCTGGCTCGACATCCTCAAGCCGGACTTCAAGGGGCGGAAGCTGATCATCCAGGATTCCGCGGCCGGCACTTCCTTCAACCAGATGTACATACTGGAGAAGCTGCTGGGCATCGACTTCATGCGAAAATGGGGCGAGCAGAAGCCGATCATCGTCGCGACCTCGGCGCAGCTCATCGACCTCCTCGTGCGCGGCGAGGCGCTGGTCGGCGCCACCGTCGACCACTTCCGCGCCTTCGAGCCCGACGCGGTCAAGGCGGGCATCGTTGGAATCTATCCGACCGAGGGCATGCCGCTCGCCTTGGCGCCGATCGCGATCCTCAAGGGCGCGCCGCATCCGAACGCGGCGAAGCTCTTCGTCGATTTCACGCTCTCGCACGACGGCAACACTCTGCTCGCGCACGACATCTTCAACGTCTATTCGCCCCGCCGCGACGTGCCGCCGCCGGAAAGACAACTACCGTTGGCAGAGACCAAGCCGCTCCTGCCGCAGGATCTCGCGGACTACGAGAAGGCATCGGCGAATTTCCCCGAGCACTTCGACTCGATCTTCAAGACCTGACGTGGCGCTCCGCGGCGGATTCTCGACCGAGACGGCCGTCGGAGCGGGCCTCGGCGCCGTCGTGACGTGGCTCGTGATCCTGCCGCTCGCGGCGGTGGCGATCGGCGCGGCGACGGATACGGGCGGCCTCAGCGCGCGCCCCTTCCTCGACGTGCTCGGCTCCGGCCGCATCATCGCGAACACCGTCATCGTGGGTGTCGGCGCCACCGCAATTGCGGTCGCCGTCGGCGGCGCGCTCGCCCTCACGCTCGCGCGGATCGAAACGCCCGGACGCGCGCTGCTCTCGCGTCTCGTGACCGTGCCGCTCTATATCACACCGCTCCTCACGGCGATCGCCTGGTCCTGGCTGGGATCGCCGCGCGGAGGATTGATCAACCTCGTGTGCCGGCGGCTTCTCGGGATCGACAGCCTCGTCGATCTCGAGACTGGCGGCGGCGTCGTCTTCGTCTCGGCGCTCGCCTATGTGCCGCTCCCTTTCCTGCTGATCTCGGCGGCGCTCAGGAGCATGGACCCCTCGCTCGAGGAGAGCGCGCGGATCCACGGTGGCTCGACATTCCAGTCGCTCCGGCTCGTCACGCTGCCGCTGATGCTGCCCTCGATCGTCGGCAGCGCCCTCCTGGTCTTCGTGCAGGCAATGGGCCTCTTCAGCGTACCCGCAGTGCTCGGCATGCCCAGCGGCTTCTATGTCGCGGGCACCGAGATCTATCGTTCCCTCAACAATTTCCCGCCGCGCCTCGCGCAGGCCGCGGTCTGGGGACTGCTGCTGCTCGCGGTCACCGCTGGGCTCACCTGGCTCCAGACCGCCTTCCTCCGCCGCAATTCCTACGCGACCGTCACCGGCAAGGCCTTCCGCCCGCGGATGCTCGAGATCGGCTGGGCCCGCCATCTCCTCGCGCTCTTTGCCATTTTCTACGTCGCGGTCGCGGTCGTGCTTCCGGTCGCGACCCTGCTCTGGGCCGCGCTCGTCAATTTCATCACCGTCGATCTCGATCTGATGGCCTTCGGTCTAAAGCACTTTCGCTACGTGCTCTTCGAATATCCGAAGACTTATCTCGCGATGGAGAACAGCCTCGTTCTCGGCGTGGCGACGGCGACGCTGGGATGCGCGCTCGGGCTCGCGCTGAGCTGGTCGATCGTGCGCAGGCCCGGCCGCTTGAGCGTCTATCTCGACCAGGTCAGCATGTTCCCGCTCGCGGTGCCGTCGATGGTGCTCGCGCTCGGCGTGCTTTGGGTCTATGTCCGCGCTAAGGCCTTGCCGATCTACGGCACGATCTCGATCCTGCTCATCGCCTATCTCACGCATTATCTCCCGATCGCGGTGCGCGCGGGCTCGGGTGCGCTCCGGCAGCTCCATAGCGAGCTCGAGGACGCCGCGCGCTTGACGGGCGCGAGCTGGGGCAGGACGATTCGCTGGATCACCCTTCCGCTGACGCGCCCGACGCTGGTCGCGACCTGGTCGCTACTCTTCATCCTGTCGGTGCAGGAGATCAGCTCCTCCATCCTGCTCTACACGAGCCGCACCACGGTCCTCTCTGTTGCGGTCTTCGATCTCTGGGAGGCCGGCAACGTGAACGCGCTGGCGGCGCTCAGCGTGATCCAGCTCGCAATCACCTTCCTCGCCCTCCTCGCCCTCAGCCGCGCCGGCCGTCGCGAGGGCGTGGCGTGAGCGCGTTCCTGGAGGTCGAGGGCCTCGCGGTGAGCTATGGGCCGATCGCGGCCGTCGAGGGCGTGGGTTTCTCGATCGAGAAAGGCGAGCATCTGACCTTGCTGGGTCCCTCCGGCTGCGGCAAGACCACGACGCTCCGCGCCGTCGCGGGGTTGGAGACGCCGAGCTCGGGCCGCATCGTCATCGACGGCGCGACCATCCTCGACGCGGTCCAGGGGTTGAGCCTGCCGCCGGAGAAGCGCGGCCTTTCCATGGTCTTCCAATCCTACGCAATCTGGCCGCACATGAGCGTCTTCGACAATGTCGGCTTCGCCTTCCGCGTACGCGGGATGGGGCGCGAGCGCGCGCGTCCCGCGGTCGAGCGCGCGCTGGCGCTCGTCGATCTCGCGGGCTTCGCGGACCGGCCCGCGAGCCGGCTCTCAGGCGGACAGCAGCAGCGCGTTGCCCTTGCGCGCGCCATCGCCTGTGACAGCAAGGTCATGCTGCTCGACGAGCCGCTCTCGAACCTCGACGCGCAGCTGCGCATCGCCATGCGCGCGGAGCTGAGCGACCTCCGGCGGCGTCTCGGCATGACCTCGGTCTACGTGACCCACGACCAGGAGGAAGCCTTCGCGCTATCCGACCGGATCGCAGTGATGCGCGGCGGGCGCATCGAGCAGCTGGGCACGCCCGCGGAGATTTACTGCGAGCCGCGGACGCGCTTCGTGGCGGGCTTTCTCGGCATGAAGAACATCCTCGATGCCGAGATTCGCCCCCTATCCCGCGAAAGCGGATATGCCGAAGCGAGATTGGCCGGGGACATCATCTTCCGCGCGCGCGATCCCTTCGCGAGCGGGAGTGCCCCGAGCCCGGCTTCGATTGGCTTCCGACCGGTCGACGTCCGCTTGGAGACCGCCGGCGAAGGCATCGCCGGGGTCGTGGCGCGCTCGCTTTTCCTGGGCGATGTCGCTCACTATTATGTGCGCTCCGGGCCGATCGAGATTTGCGCGCACGACCGGCCGCGCCCGGAGCTTTCGGATGGCCGCGAGGTGCGGTGGCGGGTCGATCCCGACCGCTGCCTGGTGCTGCGGGAGTGACGCAAATAGTTGTGGGTAGAGTGCAATGACGATCGACCGGGAGAGCTCGGCGGGGCCGAGGCAGCAACGCGTCAATCGCGGTCTCCGCATACTTTGCCCCAACGGGCATCTGGGCTTTGCGCCGACCAAGCTCGGGAGCTTCCGGCGGGGCCTCGAAGCCGAGCCCGACATGGTCGCCTGCGATTCCGGAAGCTGCGATTGCGGCCCGGTTCCGCTGGGCTCCGATGGCAGCGCGAGCCCGCTCGCCTGGCAGCGGCACGACATCGAGGCGATGCTCGTGGGCGCGCGGCGGCTCAAAGTGCCGATGATGATCGGCTCCGCGGGCGACACCGGCACCAATAGCCGTGTCGACCGCTATGTCGGGATCGTCAAGGAGCTCGCGCGCGAGCACGGTATTCCCCGCTTCAAGCTCGGGTACTTCTATTCCGAGCTCTCGAAGGACACCGTGCGCAAAAAGATCGCGGCGGGCGACGCCGTCACCGGACTCGACGGCAGGCCCGACCTAACGCTCGAAGAGCTCGGGGCGACGGATCGCATCGTTGCGGTCGCAGGAGTCCACCCCTTCATCAAGCTCCTGGACATAGGCGCCGACGTCATCATCGGCGGGCGCAGCAGCGATTGTGCGATTTTCGCGGCGCCCGCGATCCGCCGGGGTTATCCCGAGGCCCTCGCCTATTTCTACGGTAAGGTGATGGAGTGCGCGTCCTTCTGCGCGGAGCCCTATGGCGGCAAGGAGTCGATCATCGGCGAGATCACCATGGAGGACGTGAAGGTGACGGCGATGCTGCCGGAGCAGCGCTGCACCGTCGCCTCCGTCGCCGCGCACTCCATGTACGAGCGCAGCAATCCCTATTACGAGTATTTCCTCGGCGGCCACATCGACATGAGCCACTGCGTCTACGAGCAATGGGACGAGCGTACGACGCGCGTCACCGGCCCGCGCTTCGTTCCCGCGAAGGAGTTGCGCGTGAAGCTCGAGGGTGCAGGCAAAGTCGGCGAGCGCTACGTCGGCATGGCCGCCGTGCGCGATCCCTACACGATCTCGCGCATCGATGAGGTCATCGCCTGGGCGAAAGCCGCGGTGCGCGAGCGTTTCGGCGAGAGCGGCTACCAGCTCAGCTACACCGTCTACGGCCGCGACGGGGTCCTCGGCGAGCTCGAGCCCTTGCGCGACCGTCCCGCGCACGAGCTTTGCATCGTCGTGCAGGGCGTGGCGCCCACAAAGGAAATGGCGGAGGAAGTCTGCATGATCGGCACGCGCCAGATGTTCTATGCGCGGCTGCCGAACGTGAAGGGCACCGCGGGCGGCGTCGCCTTCATGCTCGACGAGGTCATGCCCGCGAGCCCCGCCTATCGCTGGACGCTCAACCACACGATGCGCGTCGACGACCCGCTCGAGCTCTTTCCGGTGCACGTGACCGAGGCGGGGATCTGAGCGATGAGCGCCGCGCGCACCAAGCCGCTCACCGCGCTCGCCAAGACCATTCGCAGCAAGAATGCCGGCGTCGACAAGATCACCTTCGACGTGATCTTCCCGGACCGGACGTCCTACGATCTCGTGCGCAAGAGCGGCGTCCTCTCGCGCGCGGCTGTCTGCAGGCTCTACGGCATTCCCGAATCCCGCATCAGCGATCACGTGGAATTCGAGCCCGGCCTCGCGATCAAATTCACGATCTATCGCAAAGTGCCCAGCGGCAGCCTCGGCGACCCCGACATCTTCGGCAGCCAGCAATATGGGCCCCTTCTGAACATCGACGTTCCCGTCGAATAGGGACCGGCGCATGCCCCGCGCGGACGCGATATCTACCGGCGACTTCTGCGCCGCAACGACGAGGGAAGCGCGGAGAGCGCTCGCGGAGTCGCAGCTTCGCGCGCTGGGGGAGCGGGAGGATGTCGTGCGCGCCTTCGTCTGCACCGACACTGAGAGCGCGCGGCAGCGGATCGCGGAGCCTCCGGCAGGGCCGCTGGGCGGCGCCCTCATCGGCGTCAAGGACATCATCTCGACTGCGGAGTTTCCGACGCTCTACGGCTCGAGCGATCCGCAAGCGCTGGGGCCGCGCACCGACGCCTGGTGCGTTGCAGAAGCACGGCGGCGCGGCGGCATCGTGCTGGGCAAGACCATCTGCACGGAATTCGCGTTTCCGATCCCCGGTCCGACGGCGAATCCGCACGATCCCCGGCGCACCCCCGGCGGCTCCTCCAGCGGCTCCGCGGCAGCGGTCGCGGCCGGCTTTGTCTCCTTCGCGCTCGGCACGCAGACCGCGGGGTCGACGATCCGCCCGGCTTCCTATTGCGGCGTCACCGGCCTCAAGCCGAGCTACGGGCTTCTGCACATGGAGGGCGTGCAGGCGATCTCTACGACCCTCGATCACCTCGGCATTTTCGCGCGCTCGCCTCGCGACGCCTGGTATTTCACGAGCGCGCTAGTCGGAAGCAATGCCGAGATCGTGGCGGCGCGCCGGCCGCGGCGGATCCTGTTTCTACGCCTGCCCGACGCGATACCGCAGACCGATGGCTACCCCGAGCGGATCGCGGTGCTCGCCGCATCGCTCGAGAGCGCCGGTGTCGCCATCGAGACGCGGGACTTGCCGTTTCCGCTCGAGGACTTTCGGGGGCTGCAGCAGGAGCTCTGCTATTGGGAGGCCGCACGCATTCTGCTGGGCGCGGGCGCGCCGCGCGTGGTGCCGGAGCTTCGCGCCCTGCTCGGCCCCTATCTCGACGTCAACGTCGCGCGCTATGCCGAGGCCCGGCGACGGCGCCAGGCCTATCAGGCTCAATTCGAGAATCTCGCCGCCGATTGCGACGCGATCGCGCTGCCGGCGGCGACGGGCAGCGCGCCGGCGTCGCTCATGGACACCGGCGATGCCGCCATGAGCCGATTCTGGACCGCGCTCCAGGTGCCCGCGGTCTCCGTGCCGCTGTGGCGCTCGACGGAGGGGATGCCGCTCGGCCTGCAATTGCTGGCGCCGCTCGGAGCGGACCGCCCGCTCCTCGAGGTCGCGCAGTGGCTCCACGAGCGCCGCGAGGCGGTCGTGGGCGGGCGCGGTTAGGCCAAACTACGCGGCGGCCGGCCGCTCTAACCCCGCGCCCCCGAGGCAATCACCGCGCGCTTCAGAAGCCCGCGCTCGATCTTGCCGCCGGCATTGCGCGGAATCTCCGGCAGCTTGATCACGTAGATCTTGCCGAGCTGGAGTCCGCGGAAGGCCCGGTTGAGCCGCGCCGCGAGCTCGCGGTCGTCTATCCTGACGCCCGCGAAGGCCACGTGAATCTCCTCGATCCCGTCGGCGTTGGGCAGCGAGCAGACACCGGCATCGGCGGCCTCGACCGCGGCAAGCGCCGCCACCTCCAGCGTCTCCGGCATGATCTTGTTCCAGCCGATGTTGAGGAGGTCGTCGCCCCTGCCGACCACCTGCAAGCGCCGCGGCCCCCGGAGGATGCCCATGTCGCCCGCGTAGAACCAGCCGTTCCGGAACATGCGCCGCGTCGCCTCGGGATCGCCGAGATATCCCGCGGGCATGCAGTCCGTCCTGACCCTGATCCAGCCGAGCTCGCCTAGCGGCAGGATCCGGTCCAGGTCGTCGACGATCTCGACCTCGACGCCCGGCCACACCGTGCCTGCCTCCGGACCCCGCGCGGCGCTCACGAACCCGATCTCGTTCGATCCGTACATGTCCGAGACCTCGGTCGCGAGAAATGCGAGCGCCCTTCGGCGCAGCTCCGCCGAGACGCCCGCGCCGAAGCAGAAGACCGCGAGCTCCGAGGGCTTCACGAAGCCCGCCGGAAGATTGTCGAGCGTCCGCATCAGCAGGATCGGGGGCAGCGTCGTGTGCGTGATCGCCCGTGCCCTTATCGCCTCGTCCGCGCGCACGCGGTTCTCGATCACGACTGTGCCGCCCATCCAGACGCACGCCGTCGGCGCACCGACGGTGAAGGGAATGGCGAGGAGGTAGCGCGAGTGGCGCGTGAAGCCGTTGTACCAGAGGGATTGCGCGATCGAGCGCTCGTGCATCCGCCGCGAATAGAGGAGGCGCTTGAGCACGCCGGTGGTGCCGGAGGTGTGGAGCATGCGCAGCGGGTCCTCCGGCCGTTTGGGCAGCACGGGAACCTCGTCGTCGCCGGCGCGCGCGAGGATTGCCTCCATCCACTCCGGCGCGATCGCGTGAAAGCGCCGTCCCTCTCCCGCGAGCTCGTCATTGTCGGAGAGGACGAGATCGAAATCCGCAAGCGCCGAGCCGAAGCGCTGGCTCTCGCGGCCTGCGAAGGTCGTGGAGACCAGGCAGAGCTCCTCGCAGGCGAGCCGAAGCAGCCAATCGTGATAGACGTTGCGGCAATCGATAGCGACCTTCGCGGCACGCGGCAGGCCGAACTCGCGCAAGGCTCGCATCACCCCGCGGATGTCGCGCACGAATTCCGCATAGGTGACGTCGCGGCCGTTGTCGACCACCGCGATCGCCTCGGGCCGCTCGGCCGCGTGAAACCGTACGTAATCCGCCGTCACGCCGGCACCGGCGGGAAGGAGGAGAGGACTGGCGGAGGGGACAGTCTCATGAAAAGCCGTCTCGGGCCGAACTCCCTGCTAACAAGGAAATCTACAGCGTATCTGCCGTGCAAACGTCGCGACTTACGTGTCCGCACTATTCCAGAATCTCAAAGTCCTGGCTATTTGTGGAGGGTCCCGGCATATCCTGTGCAATTTCGCGCACGGAATTGTCAGAGCACGATCGGGAATATCGCATCAGACGAAACGGCGTCCGCTTCCGCCATGAGCGGGCCCGTCGTCGCGTCGGGAGGGCGGGTCCAACGCCCGCGGCGCTGCCTCCCTCGAGCACAGCACCCGCTCGTCGATGAGCGTTCCGGAATGGATTGCGAGAGAGACGCCGGCGCCGCATTTGCCCATCGTTCGGTGAACGCTGTTTGCCCCTCCTCCGATATAAGCCATCGCGTCCAGGTATAGATGACGAAGCAGCCCCGCGAATGTGCGATCCGGGCCTCCATCAAGTGCGGAGAGGTCGCGATCGCATGCACGGCTCGCTCAGCTCGAGAGACCGGTCTCGGCAGGCGTATAGGGTCGGATATTCGTGGGATAGATGAGCATTTCCGGGATCGACGTGCGTTTCGGCAGAAGTGCGACGAAGCGCATTGTCTCCGCCAAGTCTTCGGGTTGGATGAATTGCGCGAGCACCTCGGGCGGATACTTGATCTTGCGCCGCGCCATGATCGGAGTGTTGACGTCGTCCGGACAAAGGCAGCAGGCGCGAATTCCGAACTTCCACGCCTCCTGCGTCAAGGACAGGCTCATCCCGAGCATGCCGAATTTGGAGGCGGAATAGGCGATTCCGGCGACGCCGCTCACGCGCTTGGCCGCGGTCGAAGCGACGTTGATGATGAGCCCGTCACCCTGAGCCCGCATCGTCGGCATGACCGCTTGCACCATGTTGAACGCGCCCGTGAGGTTCACCGCGAGGATGTAATCCCAGTCGTCGGTCGTGATCTCGTCGAGACGGCGATTGAGGACGTTGAGACCGGCATTGTTGACGAGAATATCGACCCGCGAGAACCGGGCGAGCAGCCTCCCGCCCGCCTCCTTGACCTTCGTGCGGTCCGCCACATCCAGCGCTTCCACGGCGCCGGTGCCGCCCTGCGCTTTGATCTCCGCCGCCGCCTCTTCGAGCTTGTCGCGTCGCCGACCGATCAGCGCGACTGCGGCGCCTTCCCGTGCAAACATGAGGGCGGCCGCCCGGCCGATGCCCGTGCCCGCTCCGGTCACCCAGACGACTTTGCCTGCAAATACCGTCATCTTCTTCTCCTCTTCCGACGTCGATAGAGCCTCTTCGCTTCGAGACGCGTGCGGTCCGCCTTCGAGACCGGGACGCGCCTCATTGGCTTTCGCGCACCAGACCGTGACCGCAAATGTATCCCCAAGTGAGGCACGGGCCGATCGAGGTGCCGGCGCCCACCGCGCGGGTTCCGAATGGATTGGCCATCGCATTTCCGGCGCAGTAGAGGCCGGGGATTATGCTGCCGTCCGGCCGCAGCACTTGCCCGCGCTCGTTCGTGCGCGCGCCGCCCTTGGTGCCGAGTATGGCGAGATTGAACGAGACCGCAACGAAGGGCGGGCGCTCGATGCCGCCGAGCGTCCGGTTCTTGCCGTTCGCTTCGGATCGGGATTTATAGCGCTCCCAGATGCTCTCGCCGCGGTCGAAGTCTTCGTCCGCACCCGCGCGCGCAAAGCCGTTGAAGCGCTCGACGGTCCGCTCCAACGCGGCCGGCGGAAGCCCGATCAGCCCGGCAAGGGCGGCGATCGTCGCGGCCGAGCGCACCCATCCCTTCTCGCGGTGCGCCAGCCAACGAAACATCAATGGGCGCCTCAAGAACCGCGCGTCCCCAACGACCCAGCAGGGCAGGTGGATCGGTCGGCCCGAGGCGGGGTCGCGACGATCCAGTGCCTCGCCGATGTTGTAATCGTACTCGCTGACGAAGCGTTGCGCCGTCCGATCCACCACGATCGCGTGAGGGTGCGCCTGGAAGATTGCAGGCAGGCCGCCCATTCCATTTTCGTACCCGATCGGCAGCAGCGGATAGAGGTTGGCTTGATCCATCCGCTCAAGCGATGCACCCACGCGCGATGCCATTTTTTGACCGTCGCCCGTGTTGGTGGCTGGCGTCCCGATGCGATCGACATGGCCGCCAAAATGGGCCTCGCGCAGCTCGGAATCCCATTCGAATCCTCCCGTCGCGAGCAGGACCCCACGCCTTGCCTTGAAGCGGCATCGCCGCCCCTCCTGCTCGGCCTCGACGCCCACGACCCGCCCGGTTGCGGCATCGGACAGTAGATTTTGCACTCGAGTTCCGAGCTCGACACGGCACCCGCGGTCGAGACAGCCTCGCAAGAGGCCGGTGATCAGCGCACTGCCTTGCCCCCTGCTGTCCGTGACGAGGCGCGCGAAGAGGCGGGGACCGAAGCGGACCAGCGTCGCCAGCGGGTGCGCGTACGGGTCGCGCCGCAATTCCTGATAGGTGAAGAGGTGCGGGATCGCGGGGCGGCGGATCTTGGGCGCGTAGCTCCCGACAAGGCGCCGGCTCAGCGGCAGCGGCGACAGCATGCGCCCTCGGACCTTGCCACCCGGCTTCTCCGCCTGCGGGTCAGGCTCCTCCACCAATCCGAAACGAAGCGGCGTGTGCCTCTCCAGGAATTCGAGCGTCTCCGGCGCCTTCTCCACGAACGCGGTCCAGAGACGATTCTCGCTCGCGCGCCAATCCTCGGGAAGGGCGGCGCGAATATATCCGAGCGCCTCCGCGCTGCTGTCGTCGATCCCCGCGGCCCGTGCGTGATGATTCGCGGGAATCCACGTGCCTGCGCCGGATATGGCGCTGCTGCCGCCGATGCTCCCGCTTTTCTCGAGGACCAGTACCGAGGCGGCATTCACGGAAGCGAAGAGCGCCGCACTCAGGCCCGCGGCGCCCGAGCCGATGACGATGACATCGATCGAAGGCGCGCAATCCGCGGGCTCCTCGGAATTCGGCCGTGTCGGCGACTGGGCACGATCCACTGCAACTGACCTCCGTTCTCCGGCGCGCGACCGCTCGCCGAGCGAGATCGATCCTTCTTCGCTCGGACGAAGCCTCTCAATCCGAGCCCGCGCCCCCGCGGTAGAGACGTTCCGCCATCTCCGGGCTCAGCTTTCCGTCGCGCACGTCCGCCTCGACCCGCGCTGCTGGGCGCTTGCGGGCATCGCCGTACCCTCCGCCGCCCGCCGTCTCCACGACGACGCGATCGCCCTTGCGCAGGGTCGTGACGATTTTCGAAGGAATTTCCTCGAGGCGCCCGTCGGCGCGGCGGATGACGGAGCGAGCCTTTGCCCCTTCCCCTCCGCCCGCTAACCCGGGGGCGGCACTGAAATGCCGCTCGCCCCGGTGCGAGAACGACACCTCGTCCGCGAGTATCTCGTATTCCCGCACCGTGCCGAGTCCGCCCCTGAATTTTCCAGCACCGCCGGAATCCCTTCTGAGCGCGACGCGATGGATGCGGATCGGAGCTTCCATCTCCATTGCTTCGGCCGGGAGGTTCATGCAATTGGTGGCGTCGGTCTCCACGACGTCGACGCCGTCGCAATCCTTGCCGGCGCCGCTCCCGCCGGCGATCAGCTCGCCCACCACGTAGCGCGCGCCGTCCCGACGCTTGCCGCCGAAGGCCAGGACCAAGAGCTCGCCCGCGGAGGAAGCCGGAACCTTGTCCGGCAGCACGGGCGCGAGCGCACCGATCATGCAGGTCGTGATGCGCTTGATCGTGGAAGTGCGCGCGTTCACCGGCGCCGGCTCCTCGGGATTGACGATCGTCCCTTTGGGAAGACGCAGCTCCACCGGCCGGAAGCATCCGCCATTGGTGGGAATGCGCGGATCGGTCAGGGCGCGAACGGCGAAGCACGCCGCCGCGAGCGAGCCCGACGGCACGCAATTGAGCGGGCCGCGGACCTGCGGGCTCGTGCCCTCGAAATCAAAGGTAATGGTGCCGTCCTTCACGATCGCGGCGACCTCGATCCGGATCGGCTTGTCGAGATCGATGCCGTCATTGTCGAGATAGTCGACGCAGCGGTAGACCCCGTCCGGGATCGCCCGGATCGCCTTGCGCGTCATCGTCTCCGAGCGCAGCAGCAGCTCGTCGAAAATGGCCGCGAGCTGATTGTGCCCATAGCGCTCGGCGACCTCCCCGAGACGCCGCGCAGCCACAGTGCAAGCTGCCACCTGTGCGTTTAGGTCGCCCATGACCGTATCCGGAATGCGGACGTTCTGCCGGAGTAGTTGGACCAGGGTCTCGTTGAAAACGCCGCGGTCGCGAAGCTTGAGCGGCGGAATCCGGAGACCTTCCTGATAGATCTCGGTGGCGTTCGTCGGCACCGATCCCGCCGACATGCCGCCGACATCCTGGTGATGCGTCATGGCGCCGCTGAGCGCGATCACCTTGCCGCGATGAAACACAGGCATGATCACCGCGATGTCCGGCAGATGCGTGCCGCCGGCATAGGGATCGTTCAGCGTGAAAGTGTCGCCCTCTTCCATGGCGTCGATCGGGAACCTCTTCAGCACTTCCGCAACGGCGGGGATCAGCGTCGCCAAGTGGATCGGGATGGAGCAGGACTGGGCCAGAGTGGTGCCGTCGGGCGTGAAGATGCTGGCGGAGGCGTCCAGTCCCTCTTTCACGATGGGAGAGAACGAGCTGCGCAGGAGCGTCGACTGCATCTCGTTGGCGATACCCTCGAGCTTGTGCCGGACGACCTCGACGGTGATGGGATCGAGTGCGGGGTCAGCTTCGTGCGTCATTCATGCCCTCCCTCAATTCGATCGAAGAAGAAGCGTTCCATTCTCCGCGACGCGGCCGCTCCAACCGGGCTCGATCAGCACGGTGGTATCGGCTTGCTCGACGATCGCGGGGCCGGCGATCCCGGCGCCCGGCGCAAGTCCGCCGCGATCGTAGATTTCGGCCTCGACGGCGGCGCCGGTATCGCCGACGAGAATTCGCCGCCGGCCTTTCTTTCCCTGGCCTCCTCCGCTCGCATAGGGAGCGGGACGCCAATTCGCCGTGGCGCTGCGATGGATCGATCGCAGATTGACGAGGCGCGCGGGCGCATCGGTGCTGTGACCATAGACGCGGTCATGTAGGCGCTGGAATTCCCGATAGAGCTCCGGGAGGGGCGCGGCCGAAGTCGGGGAAAGCGGCACCTCCAGATGATAGGACTGGCCGATGTAGCAGACATCGGCCATGTAGAGAACCTGGCGCTGCCGCTCCGCGACGCCTTCGCTTCGCATCAATGCGGCGCATTTACGATCGAGCTCGTCGAGCGATTCGCGCACATCGCTCCAGGCGAGGCCCTCCAGGGGCCGCGGAAAAGCCATGGAGACCTCGTGCTCGACGGGCGCATGCAGCAAGCCGGCGGCGGAGAGAACTCCGGGATTCAAAGGCACCGCGATCGCGGGAATTCCGAGCTCGCGGGCGATGGCGGTCGCGTGCAGCGGCCCGGCGCCGCCGAGCGGCACCAGCGTGTAGCCGCGGGGATCGATGCCGCGACCGATGGAGACCAGGCGAATCGCCTCGGCCATCTGCGCGTTGACGACGCGGTGAATCCCGAGCGCGGCTTCCTCGACCGACCGGCGGAGCGGCATCGCGATCGTCCGCTCGACCGCGTCTCTCGCCTTTTCCGGCCGCAGGGTGAGCGTTCCGTTCGCAAAATAAGCGGGATCGATATAGCCCAGCAAAACCGAGGCATCGGTCACGGTGGCCTTGTCGCCGCCGCGATCGTAGCAGGCGGGACCGGGCTCCGAGCCCGCGGACTCCGGTCCGACGCGAAGCGATCCCGCCCCGTCGATCCAAGCAATGCTGCCGCCGCCCGATCCGATCGCGGTCACGTCCACCATGGGCACGCGCACCGCATAGCCGCCGATCTCTCCCTCCGGCCGGATCAGCGGCTCGCCCCCGCTCACCAGGGCGATGTCGCAGCTCGTGCCGCCGATGTCGACGGTGATGAGGTCGCCTAGGCCGAGCGCTTTTCCGGCCTCCAAGCCGCCCATCACGCCCGCCGCAGGCCCTGAAAGAAAGAGTCGCACCGGGCGCTGCTGGGCGATACGCGCGGAGGCGATGCCGCCGCGCGATTGCATGATCTGCAGCGGCGCCTCGACGCCCGCCTCGGCGAGGTCGCGCTCCATGCTCGCGAGGTATCGGCCCACGACGGGCTTGATGTAGGCATCGAATGCCGTGACGCAGGTCCGTTCGTATTCGCGGAACGCCGGATCGACCTCCGAGGACAGCGACACCATTACGTCGGGCGCGAGACGCTCGATGATCTCGCGCACGCGGATCTCGTGCGCGGGGTTGAGAAACGAGAAGAGCAGGCTCACGGCAATTGCGGAGACCTTCTCGGAGACCAGCTCCTGCACGGCCCGCAGGACCGACGCCTCGTCGAGAGGCGTGAGCACCTCGCCCGCGGGCCCGATTCGCTCGCGGACCTCCTTGCGCAACCCGCCAGGCACCAAAAAGCCGGCGGCCTCGGAACGGAGCACGAGATCGTACATGGCGTGGCGCATCTGCCGCCCGATCTCGAGGACGTCCTTGAAACCCTCGGTCGCGATCAGGCCGATCCGCGCACCCTTGGCCTCGATGACGGCGTTCGTCGCGACGGTCGTGCCGTGAACGAAGCGCGCGATCGCCGATGGAGCGACCGCCCAGTCCAGACGCATCCGCTCCAGCGCCATGCGCACGCCCAGACTGGGATTGCCGCGCGTCGTCGGAATCTTCGTGAGCCGAGTCCCGCCGTCGCCGTCACGGCAGACGACGTCCGTGAAGGTTCCGCCGATGTCGATACCGATCTCGAATTGGGTTTCCACCGATGTCATCGCCACGCCGAAGCCGATCATCCTCCGTTTTCAACGCAACGATCATAGCGAATGTGCGGCGTGCGCGCAGTCCCGCGACGGCCGGGCTATTCGAGCGCTTGCCACCGCTGCTCTTTCCGTCAATCATCTTTGCGTTACTCCGGCGAAGCTCCGAATTGGGCCCCGGGGTAGTGGGCTGGAACACGCGATCGTGTTGAGGCGTCAAGGTATTGCCCGGATTCCGGGAGAGACCCACGGTTTTCGCTCAGGGAGGAACCATGACCATCCGATTTAGCAGGGCATGCTGGACCGTTGCCGCGGCGCTGTTGATGCTTGGAACTGCATCCGCCCGCGCCGACAACACGCAGGGGATCACCGACACCACGATCAAGATCGGGAACCTCGGACCGTTCTCCGGCGAAGCAACCGTGTTCAATCCCCTGAATTACGGGCCGGAGGCCTATCTCCGGTACATCAACGACAAAGGCGGCGTGCACGGCCGAAAGTTCGAGACCGTGTTCGCCGATGACGCCTGCAACGAGGCGAAGGGGATTGCCGCCGCGAAAAAGCTGATTTACGAGGACAAGGTCTTCATGATCATCGGCCATCCCTGCAGCGGGGTCGCGATGGCAATCAAGCCGATGGTCGACAAGGAAGGCATTCCCTGGGTCGGCATCGCCGCAAACCCCAAGCTCACCAACCCGGTAACGCCCAGCATGTTCCACGTGAGCTACACCGGCAGCGCTTCCGGCGAGGCGATGGCGACTTTCGCGATGAGCAAGCCGGGCACGACCAAGATCGCGCTCGTTCAGCACAGCAACGACTGGGCGCACGGCTACTGCGAGCCGGCCACGGCCTACATCAAGGCGCACGGCGGCGAGGTCGTTCTCGACGCCGCTCTAGAGCGAGGCGCGACCGACGCAACGGCGCAAGCCCTGCAGATCAAGGCTTCCGGCGCGCAGGCCGTGATGGGTTGCCTCTATCAGCCCGAGCTCGTGATCCTGCTGCGAGACATGAACAAGTTCGGAATCGCCATCCCCGTTCTAGGTGCCCTCGGTGCGGATTTCGAGCAGACGGTCGCGCAGGTCAACAATCCCGCTGCAGTCAATCAGATCTTCTTCCAGCCGTATCAGTTCAAGGCGCCCCTCGGGCAAGGCCCGCTCAAGGAATTCCACGACATCTTCGTGAAGTACCTCACCAAGGAGGAGCTGCCGAAGGCCGGCGAGCCCACCAACTTCTATTACTTCGGCGTGCCCGCGGCCATCGTCACGGTGGAAGCATTCCGCCGTGCGGGTCCGAATCCGACGCGCGAGAAGTGGATCGCGGCGATGGAGTCGATCAAGGGCTTCGATACCGGCGTCTATGCGGACAAGGAGAATTTGAGCCACGAGGATCACGACGGCGTGCATCTCATGTATGCCGTGGGAATGAGCGCGGACGGGAAGGAGACCGTCTACACGTCGTGGGAAAGCAAGGCGCAGTAGGCCGGACCGGTAGCTGCGCCGAGACCGCCATCTTGGTCCTGCGAGCCCGCGCACGCGGCCGGCGCGAGGCGGATCCAGCCGGGTCCGCCCGAGCGGCCGTGCTCCACGAGCGCTGAACAAGCTACGGCATGCTCGCGCTGCTTCCGCAACTGATAGTGAGCGGCATCGCGACGGGCATGCTCTATGCGCTGGTCGCGCTTTCCATGACCGTCGGCTACCGCGCCACCACCGTGGTGAATTTCGGCCACGGCGACCTCGTGATGATCGGCGGCTACGCCTGCTTCGTGCTCGGCGTCAATCTCGGCCTTCCCTTCGCTCCGGCATTCTCCATTGCCGCCGCCCTGCTCTTCGCGATCGGATTCCTGATCCAGCGGCTCCTCATGCAGCCGATCATCGCCGGTCCGCATCTCTCGCTCGCGATGATGGCGCTGGCGGTGGGCTACGCCTTCCGAGGCGCGGCTCGTCTCGAGTGGGGCAACGACATCCTGAAGCTGCCGCACCCCTATCCGACGGCGACCTTCTTCGTCGGGGGCGTGGTCTTCACGATGGACGACCTCGTCATTTCCGGTTTCGTCCTGCTGCTGCTGCTCGTGCTTTTCCTGCTGTTCAACGCGACGCCCATCGGCAAGGTGATACAGGCGGTGTTCCAGAGTCAGCGCGGTGCCGCGCTGGTGGGTATCAACGTGCGGGCCTTTCACGGAGTGATGTGGGGGGCCGGTGCGGCCTTGGGAGCGGCGGGTGGCGTCCTGCTGGCCCTCATCGTGCCGCTCACTCCGGATATCGGCGTTTGGACCTTGGTGCGCGGCTTTGCCGCCATGACGCTCGGGGGATTCGGCTCGCTCCCAGGCGCGGTCATCGGAGGCATGATTCTGGGGATCGCGGAAAAGGTGCTGGGTTTCTACGTCTCCACGGTCTTCATCGACATCACTGCTTACCTCGTCACGATTCTCGTGCTGCTGATCCGTCCGAAGGGGCTCTTCGGACAGCAAGCCACAATTCGCATCTGACCGGATTCCGGCAGTGAGCGGCGCGGCACGACACGCACCCGTCACCGCCGGTGCGAGAGCGGCATCGAAGCTCGGCCGTCTTTTCTGGCTCGTACCGTTGCTGCTGCTGCCGGTCCCGCTCTTCCTCGACCAGTATCAGCAATACGTCGCCAATCTCGTTCTCGTTTACGTTCCCGTCGGCGTCGGATTCAACGTCGTCGTGGGAAATCTAGGCCTGCTCGCCTTCTCCAACGTCGCGTTCTTCGGCATCGGCGCATATACCTCCGGAATCTTGATGCTGAAGTTGGGATTGCCCTGGTGGGCGACCGTATTCCCCGCCGGCGTCATGGGCGGCATCGCCGGCTCCGCCGCCAGCGTGCCGGCGCTTCGAGGCGTACGCCTGTTCTACCTCGCGATCATGACGCTCGCCTTCGGCGAGCTGATGCGCTGGGTCTATATCCGCTGGGAGCCCCTCACGGGGGGTTCCTTCGGCATGGCCGTCCCCACGCCGAGTGCGTTCGGCTGGAGCCTCGATGCCGAATCGCACAAGTTCTACGCGTTCCTCGTGCTTGCAACCGCGGTGATCGCGTTGACGAACCGGCTCCTACGCTCGCGCTTCGGCCGCGCCTTCATGGCGATCCGGGGCAACGAGGAGGCCGCGGCTGCGATGGGAATTCCGACGGACCGCTACATTCTGCTGGGCTTCGCCTGGGGCGGCTTCGCGGTCGGCATTGCGGGGTCGATGTATGCGGCGCTCGTCGGACACCTGTCGCCGCCCTCTTTCGATCTCTCCGAGCTCATTCTGGAATTCGCGATCGTCATGGTGGGCGGGCTCGGTAGCCTTCTGGGCTCGGTGGTCGGCGCGGTCGTGCTCACTGCGGCACCTGAGTTCTTCAGGGATTTCCCGGGCTTCGAGGAGCTGGTCTTCGGCGTACTGATCGTCGCGGTGATCCTGTTCCTGCCTCGGGGTCTCGCCAGTCTGCTCGCCCGCGCGCACCCTGCGCTCCGCGATCGCTACTACAGGGAATGAAATGGCGCCGCTGCTGGAACTCTCAGATGTCACCGTACGCTTCGGCGGCCTCACCGCGGTCGATCAGGTCTCCTTCCGGGTCGAAGCCGGCGAGATCTGCGCGCTGATCGGCCCGAACGGCGCGGGCAAGAGCACTCTATTCAATGCCATCGCCGGAAACGCGCCGATCCAGTCCGGCCGCGTCCTGTTCCGTGGAGACGAGATTCAGCAGATGACGCCGCACGCGATCTCCGCGCGAGGCGTGCGTCGCACGTTTCAGAACGGCGGATTGTTCGGCCATCTCACCGTTCTGGAGAACGTCCTGGTCGGGCTGCATACCAAGGTCGACAGCGGCTTCTTCGGCGTGCTGGCGGGCGCTCGGAAAAGCCATCGGACCGAGGCGGGGGCGACGCGGCAGGCGCGCGGCCTCCTGGCTTTGATGGAGCTCGAGCATGTCGCTGATGCCTTGGCGACGGAGCTGTCGGGCGGACAGCAGCGGATGGTGGAGATCGTGCGCGCGCTGGCGACCGATCCGCCGCTCCTGCTGCTGGACGAGCCGGCAGTGGGGTTGGCGCCGCCGATGCGCGCCCGGCTCGGCGATATCATCCGGCGCCTGGCGAAGGAGCGCAGCGTCGGCATCGTGCTCATCGAGCACGCGATCGAGCTGGTCATGAGCATCTCGGACCGCGTGGTGGTGCTGAATTACGGCAGGAAGGTAGCGGACGCACCGCCCGCCGAGGTGCGCGCCGACCGCAACGTACTGGAGGCTTATCTTGGCCATGGCTGAGAGCCTGCTCACGGTGTCGGGGGTCGAGGCCGGCTATTCCGGCAAGCAGATCCTATTCGGCATCGACTTCAGCATAGCGCCCGGCGAGGTCCTGGCGCTCCTCGGCGCCAATGGCAGCGGCAAATCGACCGCTCTCAACGCCATCAGCGGCTTCGTGCGGCCCTCGGCGGGATCGATCCGTCTCGAGGGCACGGAACTCTGCGGCGTGGCTGCACACCGGATTTTCCGGCACGGGATCGTCCAGGTGTCGCAAGCGCGCGATCTTTTTCCGGATATGACGGTCGAGGAGAATCTGCTTCTCGGCGCGTGGGCTCGCAGGGGTGTCGGCGATGACGCGCTGGAGGCCGTCTACGCCTCTTTCCCGCGCCTCGCGGAAAGGAAGCATCAGGAGGTCCGTCTCATGTCCGGCGGCGAGCAGCAGATGGTCGCGCTTGGCCGAGCGCTCATGAGCCGTCCGAGGTTGCTGCTGCTCGACGAGCCTTCCGGCGGCCTCGCCCCGGCTTTCGTCCAGGAGATCGCCGCGATCATGAAGGATCTGAAGCGGCGCGGTGTTACCATGATGATCGTGGAGCAGAACATAAGGCTGGCCCTCGCGGTCGCCGACCGCGTCCTGATCCTGCGCGACGGACGCGTCTCAGAGCGCCGGGATCTCCGCGACGGCGGCGTCGCGGAGGAGGAGATCGTCCGCAGCATCTATCTCTGAAACGGCCCGTTACTTCGGCGCATATGCCTTCAGCGTACAGCAGCCCCGCTTGCCTGGCTTCCAGGTATCGCATTCGAAACGGAAGCCCGCGCCCTCGAATTTGCCGTAGTCGATGGCGGACCCGATCTCGCACATCTTGGCGACCTCGCCGTCGGAGAGGCCGTAGTCCTGCCATGCCTGCTTCAGCGGGCAGGTCGTGTTCAAGACCTCGAATCCCTTCTCGTCGAGGCGCTTCACCTCGGGATTGAAGATCTTGCCCCCGCCGGCGGAGTGCGCGACGTGGTACTCGCCGAGCTCCCTGATGCGGTCGGGTGCGAATTTCTTGATCGGTGCCGCCATCTCCTGTCCGCGCCGGTAGATCGCGGCGCGCATGATCTTGGTCGCCTCCGCCTCGCCATGCGCCTTGCGCAGCTCGTCGAAGATCAAATAGTAGAGGACCGCACGATTGGCGTTTGCAGCTCGAAGCTCTTGCTCGAGATCTTCTTTCGTCATCTCCGCACCCTGCATGGACGATCGATCGACGGGAAGCGGCGCTCAGCGTAGCCAGCGGCAACCGATACCGCAATCCACGGCCTCCCCGACCGCGCGGCAACGGTGACGGGCGCTCGGTGCGCGTGCTAGCTTTTTTCGCCGTGAAATATGGGTGGCGGGACTGCCGCAGTCTTGGCCCGCCTCATCGAGGTCAGGGGGAAAGCCGGGCATGAGCTATCGAGTGGGCGTCGACATCGGCGGGACCTTTACTGACCTCTGCGCATTCGACGATCAGACGAACGACCTCCACACGATGAAGGTGTTGTCGACACCGGATCGTCCCGGCGAGGAGGTCATGGAAGGCATCCGGCAACTTCAGCAACGATACGGTGTGCCGCCGAAGAGCATCGTCTATTTTACGCACGGTACGACGGTCGGCGTGAACACGGTCATCCAGCGCAAGGGCGTCAAGCTCTGCCTGTTCGTCACGGAGAACTTCGTCGACGTATTGGAGGTCGCGCGGCTCAAGGTCCCGGACCCCTACGACCTTCTCTCGAGCCGCCCTGCGCCGCTGGTGCCGAAGGACCGCGTCTTGCCGGTGAAGGAGCGGATGGCGTCGGACGGTAGCGTCGACGCCCCCGTGGACGAAGCGAGCATCGTCGCCGCCGTCGAGAAGGCACGCGCGCTCGGAGCCGAGGGGATCGTCGTCGCTCTCATCAATTCCTATCGCAATCCCGCGCACGAGCGCGCGATCAAGGCGATCGTCAATCGCGTGACGCCGGATCTGCCCGTGTTCTGCTCGAGCGACGTCTGGTCGGTGATCCGCGAATACGAGCGCACCACGACCGCGGTCATCCACGGCTATGTCCAGCCGCGCGTCTCCCGCTATCTGACCTCGCTGCAGGGCGCGCTGCGCGAGGCCGGTGTTCCCGCCGAGCCGATGGTGACGAAATCCAATGGCGGCGTGATGAGTGCGGAGCTCGGCAAGACCGCCTGCGCGCAGATGATCCTTTCCGGAACCGCCGCCGGCGTCATCGGCGCCAGCCACGTGGCAGCGCTCGCGGGGTTTCCGAGGACGATGAGCCTGGACATCGGCGGCACCAGCGCCGACGTCGCATTCATCCGCGAAGGCGTGCCGCAATACGGCATCGGGGAGATGATCGGCGAATTCCCGATCTTCATTCCCACGGTAGCGGTGACGTCGATCGGCGCGGGCGGCGGCTCGATTGCCTGGGTCGACGATCTCGGAGTGCTGAAGGTCGGCCCGGAAAGCGCAGGCTCCACGCCGGGGCCCGCGTGCTACGGCCACGGCGGCGTTCGGCCCACCATCACGGACGCATACGCCGTGCTGGGCTGGATCGGCAGCGGCGAGCTCGGGTACAGCGCGATTCGGATCGACGTCGAGAAGGCGCGCGCCGCCGTCGCAACCATCGCGGATCCCATGAAGATGTCCGTCGTCGCGGCCGCCGAGGCGATCATCGAGATCGCCGTCTCGGGCATGTACATGGAGGTGAGCAAGCTGATCTCGCGCTACGGGGTCGATCCCCGGGAATACGCGCTGCAGGCGTTCGGCGGCGCAGGTCCCATGATGGCGTGCTTCCTCGCGCGCGAGATCGGGATGGAAAGCGTCGTCGTGCCGACGACCCCCGGCGTTTTGAGCGCGCTCGGCGGCCTCATCGCGGACATCAAGAACGATTTCATCGCGACGGTGTTCCTGGACCTCGACGGGCCGTCATTGCCGGCGATTCGTCGGGGGTACCAGTCGTTGGAGGCGGCGGCTCTTCGCTGGCTTCGCGAGGAGCAGCGCTACGATGGGCCGCATCGATTCATTTATTCCGCGGACATGCGCTATCAGGGACAATCCTACGAGATCGAGACGGTGTTCGAGGGCGCCCATGTCGAAAAAGGCGACGTCGGCGCGATAGCCGAGGCCTTTCATCGCCGGCACGAGGAGGTCTACGACCACTCCGATCGCGATGCGGCGGTCCAAGTGATCAATCTGCGCCTGGTGATCGTCGGGCAAAGCCCGAAGCCGAGTTTCCCGCGCGCGTCCGAGGTTCGCGCGCCTGCAAAGCCGACCGGCACATGGCGCGTCTATCACGATGGCGCCGTGCACGATGTCCCGGTATTCGCGCGTTCGGACCTAATGGCCGGGCATTATTTCAAGTCGCCCGCCGTGGTGACGCAGAGCGACTGCACGACGTGCATACCCGCGGGATTTCTGGGGCGGGTGGATTCCTATCGAAACCTGATTCTGACCCTTGATCGGTCGATGGAATAGAAGGAGATCAGACGATGGCCATCGATCGCGTCACCTTGCAAATCCTTGCCAATCATTGCGCGGCCGCGACGGAGAGCATGGCTCAGACCCTGTTCCGAACCGCGCATTCCACCTTCGTCAAGGAGACCGAGGATTTCACCACGGGCCTCGCAACGCCCGAGGGCAAGACCTTCGCCTCGCCTTATGACCTCGGCGCCACCTGGTTCGTGGGGCTCGACTACGGCCGTGCCCTCGATCTCGTCGACGGCTACGAGGAAGGCGATCTCTGCATGACCAACGACCCCTATAGCGGGTTCGTGTGCACGCATTCCCCGGACGTGCATCTGTGGAAGCCGATCTTTCACGACGGCAAGATCGCTTGCTTCGCGGTCGGCCACGTACACAACACGGACGTAGGCGGTGCGGTGCCCGCCAGCTTGTCCCGCGCCAATGTCGAGGTCCATCAGGAGGGAATCCGCGTCCCCCCGGTAAAGCTCTACCGGCGCGGCGAGCTCAACCGCGAAATCCTGGACATCATGCTGCTCAACGTGCGCATGCGCGAGCAGAACTGGGGCGATCTCAAGGCGCAGATCGCGGCCATGAAGACGGGCGAGCGCAAGGTGCAGGAGATGATCCGGCGCTTCGGGGCGGAGGTGTTCAGCGAGGGGATCAACGACCTTCTGGATTATGCGGAGCAGCAGGCGCGCCACGTGATCCGCAGGATTCCCGAGGGCGAGTATTTCTTCGCCGACTACATCGACGAGGACAGCGTCGGCGGCTATCCCTGCCGGATCGCCGTTCGGCTGGTGGTCAAGGACGGCGAAGTCCTGCTCGATTTCTCCGAGAGCGACCCGCAGCTGACGTCCTCGATCAACATTCCAACGGGCGGCGATCCGCGCCACGTGCTGCTGATGGTGCCCGTGATCTACGTGCTCTACACCCTCGACAAATCGATCCTGCTCAACGCCGGCCTTTTGCGAGCGACCTCCGCCATTCTGCCCAAGGGCTCAATCGTCAATCCTCAGTTTCCTGCCGCGGTCGGAATGCGCAGCTTGAGCTGCATGCGTCTGCAGTCGGCTGTGTTCGGCGCCTTTGCACAGGCGCTGCCGGACCTGATGCCGGCCGCCTGCGGCGACGGCGGCCCCCTCATCAATCTGCGCACGCTCGACACCCGCACGGGACGGCGGATCATGGCGAATCTCGATCCGATCACCGGCGGCGGCGGCGGCACCTCATCGCGCGACGGCACCGAGGGATCCGGCGCGAATTTCGGATTTCTGAAGAACACGCCGGTCGAGATCAACGAGGCCGAGGTGCCGGTGAAGATTTTGAAGTACGGCCTTGCCCCTGACAGCGGCGGCCCCGGCAAGAATCGAGGCGGCACCGGTACGATCCTGGAATTCCGGGTCTCGGCCCCGGACACCGTGGTCACGGCGCGCAATCGAGACCGCAGCCACTTCACCCCATGGGGAAGCTGCGGCGGCGACGCCGGCAAACCGTCCGAATTTCTGCTAAATCCCGGAAGCAATCACGAGATCAATCTTGGCAACACCGATGTCGTTACGGTGCAGCCCGGAGACGTCATCCGCATTGCATCGGCGGGGGCGGGCGGTTGGGGTAATCCCCTCGAGCGCGAGCCCGCGCGCGTATTGGACGACGTGCGCCGCGGTCTCGTGACACCGGCAAAAGCCGTGGAGGACTACGGAGTCGTCGTCCGCGACGATCGGGTGGATCCCGACGCTACGGCAAGGCTTCGCACGGAGCGCGCGCAGCGACGGAGCCGCAATGGCTTCGGCTTCAGTCGAGCCCGCACGGAATTCGAGCATCGTTGGACGCGGGCGAATTACGCGCGCCTAATCGAGCTCCTCACGACTCTGCCGGTGGAGTGGCGGTTCTTCGTGAAACACCGGGTCTTCGAGCTGATGGAGCGCCTGCCAGAAAGCGAAATGAGCGGCCGCGGCGGCGAGGTCGAGCGTGCGTTCCGGCGCGTGGCCGCTCAATACGCGCAGCTGAAGCAATTTGTCCATTCGGGATAGGGAGAGTGGCGCAAGCGAAGCCTTTTCCGCAAGCCGCCACCTGTCGAGCGCGGATCTATCGCGAATCCGGTCACGCCCCCTTGAAGCGAGGCTTGCGTTTCTCCTTATGGGCCGCCACACCCTCGGCGAAGTCGGCGCTGCCGCGTACGCGGGCAAGAGCCTGGCTGGTTTGCACCATTTGCTCCACGGGGCCGGCTTGCAGAATGACGTCGTTGACGAAGCCTTTGAGCGTGGCGATCACCAGTGGGGCCATCTCCGCGAGCTCTCTCCCCATGGCAATGGCCTCCTGCTCATGCAGGCCATTGGGCACGACGCGATTGACGAAGCCCACCTCGTAAGCGCGCCGCGCCGTGATCTTGGCGCCCAAGAGCATGACCTCCATGGCAAGCTTGTGCGGCATGCGCCTCGCCAGCGAGCTGATCATGCCGCCGGTCAGGCCCAGCCTCGCCTCCGGGTAATAGAACTGCGTGTCCTCCGTCGAGACCATGAGGTCGCACATCATCACCATCACGATGCCGCCGCCGACGCACCAGCCGCTGGTCGCGGCGATGATGGGCTTGCCGGTCTTGAATCCCACATTGGGGATGCAGCGCCAGAGCTCCGGCAGGTCGTTCACGTCGGCGCCCGCGGTGAAGGCGCGCGCACCCGCGGCGGACAGCACGGCGACGCGCTGCTCGGACCGGTCGAAGGCCTGGAAGGCCGCTTGCAGCTCCAGCGCCACGGCACTGCTGATGGCATTGAGGCGCTCGGGCCGGTTGATCCGGATGATCGAAATGGGCCCCTGTTCCTCCACGGTCACTACGGGTGCGACGACGGACATGCAACCTCCCTTGTTCAGTCGAGCAAAGCCCGGGCATCGACGATCACACAGCCCTCGTCGCGCCGCCCCACTATCAGCGGGTTGATGTCGAGCTGCACGAGCCGGCCCCGCAGATCGTGGGCGAGCCAGCCGAGACGGACCACCGCGTCCACCACGCCTTCGATGTCCAGCGGCGGGCGGCCGCGCAAGCCCTGCAGCAGGGCGAATGTCTTCAGCCGACCGAGCATGTCGAGCGCCGTCTCCGCCGATACCGGTGCCGGCGCGACAACCGCATCTCGCAGCAGCTCGACGAGAATGCCGCCGGCGCCGACCAGGACCTGCGGGCCGAACTGAGCGTCGGATGTCACGCCGAGAATCAATTCGGTCCCGCCGGGCATCATTCGCTGAACGAGGAACCCCTCCAATGCGCTGAGACGGCTTTGCATGTCGTCCAAAGCCGCGCTCAGCTCGACGGCGGACGAGAGGCCGAGCGCGACAGCGTCTACGTCGCTCTTGTGCACGATGTCGCGACCGAGTGCCTTCAGGGCCACAGGATAGCCAAGCCGCGACGCCGCGGCGCGGGCCTCTTCCCGATCCCGGCACACTGCGTGATCTGCAACCGGAAGCCCATAGGCGCGCAGCAGGCCGAAGACGCTCGCGGCCTCCAATGCGCCCGGAAGCAATTCTGCCGCCGGCACTGCCGGCAGGTCGGAAGGACGCTGCGGGGCCGCGCATACGCGGCCGGAGGACCAGTCGATCCAGCCGCGCACCGCGCGGACCGCGTCGTCGAGGCTGTCGGTGAAGGGCATGTGCCGCGCCACGAGCTCGGCGCGCGCGGATTCCGCGGCTCGGCCCGGCGCCATCACGAACAGGAAGGGCTTGCCCGCGGCGATCGCGGCATCGGCGATCTTGCCCGTCGTGCGCGCCAGCATCGGCGCGGTGGTCATGAGCGCGAGCGTCACGTCCTCGGCAGGGTCGGCGCCCACCAGCGCCGCGGTCTCGTCGGCGATCTCCACCGCCTCCCCGCCCGCCAATCGCCCGCCGAGGTCGACCGGATTGCGGGCCTGGCCCGGTGAGAACAGCCGGCTCAGGCCTTTCTCGGTCTGCGGGTCGAACCGGGTGAGGCCGATGCCGATCTCGGCCAGGCGATCCGCGGCGATCGCTCCGCCGCCGCCGGAGGTCGTGAGGATGGCCGCCGATCGCACCCTGCGGAGCGGAAAGCGCGTCAGTCCTGCGGCAAGCAGCATCATGGCATCGAGATCGTCGAGCAAGACGACGCCGAGTTCCCGGCACATGGCCGCCAGCGCCTCGTAGCTCCCGGCGAGGCTCGCGGTGTGCGAGAAGGCTGCCTGCGCGCCCGCCGCGGTACGGCCCGCCTTCACGAGCAGCCAGGGCTTTCCCGCCGCGCGCGCCCGGCGCGCCAGCTCGATGAACCGCGTCGGGTCCTTGAACCCCTCGACATAGGCGCAGATGACCCGAGTCCGCGCATCCTCGATGAAATATTCGGCGAAGTCGCAGACCTCGAGGTCCGCTTGATTGCCGACCGATACGCAATGCGTAAAACCGATGCCGCGAGAGGCGGCCCGGTCGAAGAGCGTCGCCATCAGCGCCCCGCTCTGGCTCACAAATCCGATGGGATCGACACCGAGCTCGTCGATCTCCAGCGCCGGGGACGAGCACAACACCAAGCGATTTGCAGGGCTGATCACGCCGAGGCAATTCGGCCCGAGGAGCCGCATGCCGCCCGCGCGAGCGCTGCGCACGATCTCCGCTTCCAGGGCCGCACCCTCCGGCCCCTCGTCCGAGAACTTGCTGGTGATGATGATGCCGCAACGCACGCCGATCTCCGCGCAATGCGCCACCATCCCCAGCACGCGCGGGCGCGGCACCGCCATGACGACCATCTCGGGAGGTTGAGGGGTCGCGCGGATGTCGGGATAGGTCTTGCGCCCGAAGAGCTCGGCCCGATGCGGGTTGATCGGGTAGACCGCGCCGGCGTAACCGTGCTTCAGCAGCATGCGATAGAGCCTGCCGCCGAATTTCGTCTGGTCCTCCGAAGCCCCGATCACCGCGACCGAGCGCGGCGCCACCAGCTCGGCGACGGGGGCCGGCGGTCGGCCGAATGCGGGGAGGTCGGGTCGGCTCATGGTCGGTCCAGCACCATCAGTTTCGCCGGAACGGCGGGTCGGTGCAAATGGGTCTCGGCTCGATGTCTCTCGCTCCTGAGGCGGGCCGGGGGGTCATCGGGATTGGGTTGGGCTCGCCCGGGTTGGCCCATGAACGGTCCAATCTCCACGAGCACACCCCAGGCCGCGCGATGCTACACTGCGAGTGCGGTAACGCGGGCTCGAAGGGATCGCCGCCGCCGAGCCAGTCGTCGATCTCCGCTGCCCGTGCTCGGGGAGCGGCCGGATAGGAGTTCGAGGCAGGCATTAGTGGTTTCATGCCGATATTCCGATGACTTGCGGGCGCTGATCGCGGCGCGCCTCGGCACTTTCGACGTGAACCGTCGAGCCGACGTCGCTGGACTGAAGCGCGCCGCCGTCGCAATCGCAATCGTGCCGTTGGACGGCGACGCCGCCGGGCAAGAAGCGACCGAGGCCGCCTTCCTGCTGACGGCGCGCGCAGCGAAGCTTCGCTCTCATGCGGGCCAGCTTGCGCTCCCGGGTGGGCGTGTCGATTCCGGCGAGACCATCGAGCAGGCGGCGTTGCGCGAGCTCTTCGAGGAGCTGGGAATAGTCCTCGATGGCACAGCAATCGTGGGCAGGCTCGACGATTACCAGACACGCTCGGGCTATCTCATCTCGCCCATCGTCGTCTGGAGTCCGTCGAGCGTCGTCGCCATGCCGAATAGAGCCGAGGTCGAAAGGGTCTTCCGGATTCCGCTGTGCGAGCTCCTGAGACCGGAGGCGCCCGAGATTTTTGCAATCGCGGAGTCCGACCGGCCCGTCATTCGGTTGGCGCTTCCCTCGCTCGGGGGCCGGGTCAATGCGCCGACGGCAGCGCTGCTATATCAATTCCGGGAAGTGGCTCTCGAAGGGCGTCCGACGCGGGTCGATCATTTCGATCAGCCGGTTTTTGCCTGGCGGTAAGCGCCGGCCATCGCTCACCGTCTCGGATTGCGATAGCTCATACTGACGATCGCCGATATCTGGGCCCTGAGCCATGCCGGTTCGCTCGCCTGCGCGCCGAAGCGGTTCGGGTCGAAGCGCGCTATCTCGAACCGCGACGGTTTTGCAGCAAGCAAGCTTCCGACGATCTCGCCGGCCATCGCGGACCACGTGACTCCGGCCGAATTCATCCCGGTAGCGAGAAAGAGTCCCTCGCTCTCGGGGATGCGGCCGATCAGCGGAAGCCCGTCGGGAGTGTAGACCTCCGGGCCGTTGATGAACCGCCGGATCGGTGCGGCTTCCAGTGCCGGAAAAATGCGGGAGGCGGCGGCGAAGTACGGAGCGACCTTGTCCCAATCCGGAGGAAGGAGAGTAAAGGAAAAGGGCTCCGGAAGGTCCTCCGGCTCGATCGTCTTCGCATTCTCATCGAAGAACCCCACGAGAAACCCGCCGACCTCCTCGCGGCCATAGATGAGAGCGTCGGGGCAGACGAAGGACGGCGTTTCCCGCTTTAGCGACGGCGACACCGAGGCTATGACGTAGAAATGCTCGCAAGGCCATTGCGCGACCGCGGCGCCGCTGCGTTCCAGGAGCGGACGCGACCATAAGCCGGCGGCAACGACCACCGCGTCAGCCTCGATAACCCCGTCCGCCAGCTCCACCCCGATGATCCGGCCGCCACGTGTCACGACGCGCTGGACCTTTGCCCGCTCGACGATCCGCACGCCGGAGTCTCGGGCCGCCTTCGCATAGGCCGCGGTGAGATCCGCCGGGTTCACTCGGCCGGAAAGCGAATCGAACCAAATCCCGGAAACGGCCGTCGGATCGAGGAGGGGGTGCCGCGCAGCCGCCTCTTGCGGGCCAAGCCAGCGTGCCTCCACTCCCCGCTCCTGCGCCGCCGCGTCGAGGCTGGCGAAATAGCGGAGCATCTCGTCGCTCTGCGCGAGAAAGATACGTCCGGTCTTCACCCAGCCCGTGCTCTGCCGCCCTGAGCGCTCGAGGCGGTCGATCGTCTCGAGGGCATAGAGCACGGATTCGTCGTGGTTCGATAGCGGCTTCCACGTGATGTTGCCGGCGGAATGCCAGGTGGTGCCCGAGCCGAGCCGATCGCGCTCGAGAAGGACGACCTCGCCAAGACCGCGCTCCGCGGCATGCCAGGCGATACTGGTGCCGATCACGCCTCCGCCGACTACGACGCACTTCATCGGTCCACCTCCAAGCGGTCGCGACGCAATCGCGGATCGCGATCAAGGTCTCATCGATCGAGCTTTGCGAGCGACCGGGCGAGGCGCGTGAAAAGCTCCTCGGCATCGATCCGCTCGACCACTTCGGCATTGGGCTTGCGCTTGCCCGATCCCCACCAGTCGATGGTCGACCGGCCGATGGTCTCCTCGCTCGCGACCTCTACTGTCACCGCGCAGGCGCGGCTCGGGAAAATCTCCGGCCACAGCAGGTAGGCCACTGTGCAGGGGTCGTGCAAGGGATGAGCCTCGACCCCGAAGCGGGCGCGGCCGCCCGGTCGCGGGCGCGTCATCATTCCCATGACCGCGCTCGAGACGGCGTTATCGAGAGCTGCGATCGGCGCGAGGCGATCCGGTGTCGCGAGCGCCTGATGCGTGGCATGCAAGCCGAGCATGACGATCGGCACGCCGAGCGTCAGAACGATGTGCGCCGAGTGAGGATCGACATAGAAGTTGAATTCTGCGGCGGGTGTTATGTTGCCGAGGTCGCGGGCACCGCCCATCATGACGATGCGATCGATCTTGACCGCGAGCTCGGGCGCCTGTGCGAAAGCGAGAGCCAAGTTGGTCAGCGGCGCGAGCGCGCAGATCGTGATGGAGCGATCCGCCGCGGACCGAAGCGTCTCGATCAGAAAGCTCACGGCATGACGGTCATGCGGCATTTTCGATGGACGCGGCAGAGCCGCCCCATCTAGGCCGTCTGCACCGCAAATGAATTGACCGGTTAAAAGGGGCCGCAGCAGCGGACGGCTGGCGCCGCGGAATACCGGCACCTCCGGGCGCCGGGCGAGCTCGAGGATGCGCAGGGCGTTGACCGTCGTCATCTCCACGGGAGCATTGCCGGCGACGGTCGTAATGCCCAGGAGCTCGATGCGCTCTCGCTCCGCCAGGGCGAGCAGGATCGCGACCGCATCGTCCTGACCGGGATCCGTGTCGATGATGAGCTTGAGCGGCGTCATTGCGTTCTTTCTCGGGGGAGAAAGGGCGACGGCGCGCCGCTCATCACGAGATGCGTGAGGTCGTCGGCGCCGAGCCCGTCGAGCGGACAATCCGCGGTCTTGCGGCCGTTCTTGAGGACCGCGACGCGGGTCGCCACCTGGACTACCTCGCTCATGTCGTGGCTGATGAGGATCACCGTCGCACCGGCGCCATGAAGCTCGCGGATCAGTCGAAGCACCTCCCGGCTTTCCGCTACCCCCAGCGCCGCAGTCGGCTCGTCCATCACGACGAGACGAGCGTTCCAGCGCAGCGCGCGAGCGATCGCCACCGCCTGGCGCTGACCGCCGGAGAGCCGCTCGATCGGCCGGTCGGCGTCGGGAATGTCGACCTTGAGGCGCGCCAGCAGACGGAGGGTCTCTCGCCGCATCCCCCGCTTGTCGAGGACGCGCAGGCCGGGCGCAAGCCGGCGGGTGAGCTCGGCGCCGATGAAGATGTTCTGCCAGATCGGCAGTCGCGGCGCGAGCGCGAGATCTTGATAGATCGTCGCGACCCCCGCCCTCAGCGCTGCCGTCGGCGATCCGAACGAAACCTCCCGTCCCTCGAGCCGCATAGTTCCCGTACTCGGCTCATGCGCGCCGGAGATGATGCGGATGAGCGTGGATTTGCCGGCCCCGTTGTCGCCGCACACCGCCAGGACCTCGCCCGCCTCGACGTCGAGGTCGATACCCTTCAAGGCCTCGACGGCGCCGTAGGACTTCCGGATGCCGCTGAGCCGCAGCAGCGGGACCGCATCGAGAGCGCGGTCCGGCGATGCCCTCATTTCGATATCTGATCGACCGTGGTGGCGTCGACCAGCGTAGCCTCCACGTAGAGGACGGGTCCGTTGACGATCTTCTCCCTCGGCGTCTTCTTGACGACGATCTGATCCATCGCATCGACCGCCTTTTCGCCGATCTTCTCGAAGGGGATCGCGTAGGTCGCCGTCAGCAGGCTGTCAGGGTCCTTGATCCGGCGATTGCTTTCCGGACCGCCGTCGATGCTGACCAGCACTACGTCGCCCTTCTTGAGGCCCTGCGCGCGCAGGAGATCGTCGATCACGTAGGCCTGGCCGTCGAAGGATGCCCAGATTCCCTGGAACTTGCCTTGATTCTGCAGGATCAATGCCTGCATTCCGCTGCGAACGTCCTCTTGCCAGCTCTGGGTGCGCGCCATGCTGTGGCTACCGAGCACCTTGATCGCGCTGTTCTCCGACAGAACGACGTCGAGGACCTTTCCGCGGATCCGCGAGGCCACGTTGTTCTCGTAGCGCTCGATCAGGATGTTTCCGCGGTAGTTGAGCTTGCTGAGAAGATAGAGCGCCGCCTGAGCCCCGACCTCGTAGTCGTTGACCTGGATGTCGAAGAGCGTATGCGGGCTCGCGCCGGCTACGGCGGTGATCACCGGAATTCCCGCCTGCTTGGCAGCCGCGAGCTGCGCGTCGGCCTCTACCGGCTTGCCCATCGCAATGATGAGGCCGTCGACCTTCGCCTGGATCATCGCTTCGATCTGCTCCGCGTGCTTCGGCAGGCTGCCCTCGGAATTGAGGATCTGCACCTCCCACCCCCTGGCCTTGGCCGCCGCTGCCGCAGCGTTGGCGACGCGAGCATGCGTCTCCGAGGACATCTGGAATGCGATGATGCCGAGCTTGAAGGCATGGGCGGGAATCGCGACAGCCAGCAGTGCGATCCCAAAGACCGTTGCGGCTAGACTCCTCCTCATGATGGTTCCTCCTGTGATTTCCCTGATCGCCTAGATGCCGAACGCAGCCTTCTTGATGGTGGAAGCGGAGACGCTTACCGAAGCGACGAGTATGACGCCGAGCATGATGTCCTGCAGGTAGTAGGGTGCGCCCATCAAGACCAGGCCGTTGCCGAGAACGCCGATCATCGCCGCACCGAGAAGCGTGCCGGCCACGTTGCAGCGGCCGGGCTCGAAGACCGTCATGCCCAGAAGCACCGCCGCAATCGCAGTGAGGAGGAAGTCGCCGGCCATATTGGGCGCGGCCGAATTGAGATGCGCGGTCAGGAGAACGGCGACGAGACCCGCGGAGAAGCCCGAGAGCGCGAGCCCCAGGAGCTTCATGGAGCGAATGTCGATCCCAGCAAGACGCGCGGCCTCGGTGGCCTCCCCCGTGAAGACGAGATGCAGACCGAGCCTCGTCTGGGTGAGCAGCAGCGTCGCAAGCAAAGCCGCTGCCGCCATCCACAGGACGAGCGCGGGGATCGCGAGCACCGCACCGCGGCCGATGGCGAGAAAGGAGGGGTCCCAGCGGCCGACGAAGGCAACGCCGCCGGTCACGGCAAAAGCCAGCCCGTTCGCGACGGAGGCCATGGCGAGCGTAGCGATGAGCGAAGGGATCTTGAGCCGCGTGACGAGCACTCCGTTGGCGATGCCCGCAAGACACCCCACGAGGATGCCCGCCGCAATCGCGAGCGCGGGAGCCGTGCCGCGGTGAATTAGGCCGCCGACGACCACCGCGGCGAAGCTGCAGACATTGGCAAAGGAGAGGTCGAGCTCGGCGGTGATGAGGGCGAGGCTGAATCCAATTCCGAGAATCGCGAGAAAGCTGATCTGCTTCAGAACATTGAGAAGATTGGTCGCGCTCAGGAAATTGGGGGCCGCGACGGCAAACACGCAGAAGACGAAGAATGCCGCGAACGCCGTGCCGTATCTCGCGACCAGGGCAGAAAATCCAACCTCGCCGGTCATGGCCTCCGCTCACGATGGGCACGCTGCAAGATCGAATGTGCCTGTCGTGAGCCCGGCTTCCGGCAGTCGCTCATGCCGGTTCCGCCGCCGACGCCTTCGGACGGTCGCCGTCGCCGAGCGCGAGCGCCGCGTCCTTGGCCTGACGATACATGCTTGCGCGGTGCGCGTAAAATGCCGCGAGCGAGGCCTGCGGCTCGAAGACGCGATGAGCGGGGCTCATGGTCGCCGCGGCTTCCGCCAGGCTCCGATGGATCCCGAGGCCGACCGACGCCGCGATGGCGCACCCGATGAGACCAGTCTCGGCGTGGGCCGTCCGGACGACGGGGAGGCCGAGCACGTCTGCTTTCATCTGGCACCAGCCCTCGGAAGCTGCGCCGCCGCCGGAAACCCGTATCTCCGAGATATTCCTTGCGACGCCGCGACCGGCAAGCTGAAGTATATCGCGCACGGCGTGCGCCACTCCCTCGAGCGTCGCCCAGAGAAACTCGTCCGGCGAGAGCGCCCGCGAGATGTTGTGAAAAGCGCCGCGCACGTCGGCACGCCAGACCGGCGCCCGCTCGCCATCGAGGTAGGGCAGAAACAGAGGCAGTGCCTCGCTCGGTGCGCGCCGCCCCGCTCGCTCCACCGCCGCCGCAAGCGGCCCGCGGATGCGGAGCGTCTCGCGGCACCATCGCGCGCAATCGGCACCGGCTTGGGTCGGCCCGCCGATCTGGTGCACGTCCTCGCCCCACACGAGAGAGACCAGCCCGGGCACCATTGCGCGCTCACTCGTGATGAGACCGGCGACTTCCGTGGTGCCCGCGATGTCGTAGCCTTGATCGGGAAGCAATGCCCCCGAGCCCACCGCGGTCGCCCACGCGTCCATCGAGCCGCCGAAGACGGGCACGCCGGCAAGGCGATCGAAGGGCGGCTCCCCTACGGTTACGGTACCCACTTTTCCCCAGGGCGCGATCCGCTCCACCGCCAGCAATTCGAGAGAGCGCGCGGCCCAATCGGGGATCGCTGGCTTCGCGCGGATGGCATCGAAGCGAGAATAGCTCACGGTATCCCCGGCGGTTCGCCCGGTGAGCCGCCGATTGAGAAAATCCTTCGGCTCGAGCACGGCGTGGAGCCGCCTGAAGATCGCGGGCTCGGCTTCTGCAACCCAGGCGAGGCGAGCGAGAGGATGAAACGCCGTGATGGCGTCGGCGGGATTATCGGCGAGGAAAAGATCCGCTGCTCGCACGGCCTCCGCTACGGCGCGGCGATCGCGAAATAGGATCGCCGGACGGAGCGGTGTCCCGGACTCGTCGAGCAAGACCTGAGAGCGTGTCAGCCCCGCGATCGCCACGCCTTGAACACGGGCCGACCGCGGCATCAGATGAAGAACATTGCCGACCGCTGTCGCCAGAGCCTTCCACCAGAGCTCCGGGCCGAACTCGCTCCATCCAGGTCGCGGCTCGGTCGAAGCCAGCGGGACCGTGTGCGAGCGGACGATGCCTCCCCGCGGCGAAACGGCTGCCGCCCGCAATGACCCCCCGCCGACATCGACCGCCAGCAAGAGGTCGCTTACGGCATTCCCGCGCCTCAACTACTCGAACCTTTTGCTTGCGACCTCATCCGATCCGATGCCTGGCGAAACACTCGAGATCACCACTCACCCGTCCTGCGTACCGCGGAGCAAGCCCCGGCTTCATGCGCGACGATCGGGATAGCTCACACTCATGCCCTCTCGCACATCTTGCTGAATGCCGTATTGCGGGAACGGATATCGAAAGCCGTTCTTCGCCAATGCCTCCATGCCCTCGATCGCCTGATCGAGCTGGTCCGGCGGCAGCGCCATCAACATCTCATCGTCAAGGACGCCACCGTAGCGCCGCTCGGCGAAGCATGGGATCGACAGGCTCGGCTGGCGCGTCTTCAGCGCCCTGCCCCAGGAATCGGCGCAAGCGGATTCGCCGACCACGCCCCAGTCGAATTTCCGATATCCCGACCATTGCAGGCCATTGATGAAGTACATCATCGCGCCGGGGGTTGCGTAGAAGAGCGCGATGTCCGGCGGGTCGAGCCGGCCGCTCGCCAACGGTGACATCGCGAGCGCTTCGTATTTGCCGTCCGCGACGCAATTCATCGCGGCTTGGTGCGCGGCCGCGTCGGCCTGGGTCTCGTACCAGACACCGGCCATGTGCGTGCCCGACTTCCACTTTTCGTCCTTTGCATTGCCGAGGCCGACCACCGCGCGGCATTGCGCGCCCACCAGGCCATCCGCCGTGATGCCGACGGTCCAGCCGAGGCGAGCGGTCTGTGCCACCACCTGGTCCAGCGTGTGGACGGCCTTGGGGCGACGGATGCGCGGGATCGCCTCCATCTCGGCCTTGCTCTCGAAGAGCTTCATGCCGAAGGGCAGGCTGCGCAGCTTCAGAAGCCGCTCCAAATCGCCGGCCAATCGGGACCAGTCTTGGTTCATCGCTAGGCCCTCCTCGTCAGCACCGACTGCGTCGCCTCAGCAGTCTATCTCGCTCAAAGTATCTCGAGTTCGACATCGCCGCCGCCCACGAGCATCTCGAGGCCGGTCTCGGTCAAGGCATAAGTGCCCCCCTGGATGACGCCCAAATTCTCCTCGAGAAGCTGGAGATAGGCGTGCAGCACGAAGACCATCCCCGGCTGCAGCACTTGGTCGAAGCCTCGGCTGATCTGCAGCGGCTCGAGCCAGATCGGCGGATATGCCACGCCGATCCCATAGCCGAAGCGCATCAAGGCTGCGCCCTCGAGCCCCGCGCGCCGCAAGGGCTCCAGCGATGCCGCTTCCACGTCGTGAACGCGGACACCCGCGCGCACGGCTGCTATCCCCGCCGCGAGCGACCTGCGAGCGAGGTCATAGACCTCGCGGGCCCGTCTGGAAGGCTCGCCCACCGCAAAGGTATGAATTGCCGTCGCATGATATCGGCGGTCGACGCCGGCAAATTCGAGATGCACGAGATCGCCGGACTCGATGATGCGATTTCTGGGCGTTGCGTGCCCGCCTGCCGTACGAGGCCCGCTGGCGAGCTCGGTGGGTATCGACCAATAGTCGCCTCCCGCGCGGCGCATCGCGCCTTCGACGGCTGCGGCGAGCTCGATCTCGGTCATGCCGGGCTTCAGCGTCTTGCGCGCGGCATCGAGTCCGAGCACCGCAAAGCGGGCGGCCGATCGCAAATACTTCATCTCCCGCGGCGATTTGACGAGGCGTACCGCGCCCAGCATTTCCGTCACATCGGTCAGCTCCGCAGGCGCCAGCGCCCGCGCGAAGGCTGAGCCGAGGGAATGAGGCAGCGCATAGGACTGCGTCTCTATCGCTATCTTGCCTCCCTCGAACCCCTTCTCGCGGACGACCGAGGCGATGAGCGCCGCGACATCGTCCGTGAACAAATGATAGCTCCGAACATCCGTCACCCAGGAGGTCTCGCGCGGCAGCGCGAGATCGACGTCGCGAACGACCAAGGTGGGCTCGCCGCCATCGGCCATGAAAATCAGCGCCTGCGGGCTGTTTACGCTCACCCAGGAGTCGTAGCCGGCAAAATAATAGAGGTGCTCCGGCGCGACGCTGATGCAGCAGCCGACGCGGTTGCGCCTGAGCGCCTCGCGGGCGCGGCTCAAGCGCTCCCGGTGCTCGTCCTCGCCGAAGGCTGCGTATGTGGGAGACATTCCTGGGCCCAGCGAGTTGCCTATCGCTCCAACACCGTCTTCAAGAAATCGCGCGTCCGCTTTTCCTGCGGCGATCCAAAAATGCGCTCGGGCGTGTTTTGCTCGACGATGGCGCCATGGTCCATGAAGATCACGCGGTTGGCGACCTGGCGGGCGAAGTTCATCTCGTGCGTCACCACCAGCATGGTCATGCCGCGTCGCACGAGGTCCCGCATCACCGTCAAGACCTCCGCCACGAGCTCGGGATCGAGCGCGCTCGTGACCTCGTCGAAGAGCATGGCTTTGGGATCCATGGCAAGGGCGCGCGCGATCGCGACGCGCTGCTGCTGCCCCCCTGAGAGTTCCTCGGGATAGGCCTCCGCCTTGTCCGCGAGACCCACTTGGGCGAGCAGCTCCATGCCGCGCCGGCGCGCTTCGTCCCTGGGCTTCCGCAGGACGTGGATCGGCGCTTCCACGATGTTTCCGATCGCAGTCAGGTGCGGAAACAGGTTGAAATGCTGGAACACCATGCCGACCTGTGCGCGCACCGCTGCGATCGCTCGATTGGAATGCGCGCGGAACCGGCCCTCGACCTCGTCGCGGTAGACGAGCTCGCCATCGATCCGGATGCGGCCCTGCTCCGCCACCTCCAGATGATTGATGCAGCGAAGCAGGGTCGACTTTCCGCTGCCCGAGGGCCCGATGATGCAGACGACCTCGCCAACCGCGACCGAGAGATCGATCCCGCGCAGCACGTGCAACTCGCCGAAGTGCTTGTGCAGGCCTTCGACCTCAACCATCGGCCGCGAGCCCGTGTTCACGCGCGCCTCCGCCGATAGCCGCGCTTGGTGACCCGCTCGAGATAGTTGACCAGCCGCGCGGCCGGGAAGCTCACCAGTAAATACATCGCGGCGACGACGGTATAGAGGGTGAAATACTGGAAGTTCAGGGCCGCGTGGACCTGTGCCGTGAACACGAGTTCTTGGATGCTGACGGCCGAACAGAGCGCAGTGTCCTTGAAGAGGCCGATGAAGTAATTGCCGAGCGCGGGCACGACGATGCGGATCGCTTGCGGCAGGATGATGCGGCGCATCGCCAGCGCGCGCGTCATGCCGAGCGCGCCCGCGGCGTCGTGCTGCCCCTTCGCGATCGCTTGAATCCCGCTGCGATAGACCTCGGAGATGTAGGCGGAATAGTTGAGCGTGAGCGCCAGCACCCCGGCCGTAAAGGCATCGAGCCGGATGCCGATCTCGGGCAGCACGTAATAGACGTAGATGAGCTGAAGAAGCAGCGGCGTGCCCCGGATGAGCTCGATGTAAGTTCTCACCAGCCAGCGCAGCGGTGCCAGGCGCGATATGCCCGCGAGCGCCACGAACAATCCGCAGACCAGACTGAGCGTGATGACGACGAACGTCAGCTCGACGGTCAGCAGCAGGCCGCCGAGCAGCGGACCGATGTTCTCGACCGCAACTTGAGAGTTGAAAAGCTCGAACACGGGAGTTTCAGGAAATGGTCGGGGCGTCGATCGCCGCCCCGACCGTCGTCAGGTTCAGGGATGCAGCGTGAACATCATGAGGTTGCGATCGCCCAACCCGTACTTCTTCAGGATGGCACTGACCTGGCCGCTGGCCCGGATTTCCCCCAGCGCCGCCGAGTAAGCGGCCCGCAGCGAGCAGTCTTCCTTGCGGACGCCGAACCGCGCCATGCCATAGCCGCCGCCGCTGATGATGTCAGCCGGAACCGGGATGCTCCAAAGCGGCTCCAGGTTGTTGTTGGGATTCTTCTTGGCGAACTCGAGATAGACGACGTCGTCCTCCAACACGGCCTCGAGACGTCCCTGGTTCAGGCTCTGCAGCTCGTCGACTTCCTGCTTGAACGGGGTGGTCTCCACGCCGACGCGGCGCAAATAGAGATCGGCTGCGCTGCCGCTGATGGCGCCGACCTTCTTGCCCTTCAGGTCGTTATAGCTCGCAATCTTCAGCGGATTGCCCTTCGCCGCGACCACGACGGGCCCATACCACCAAGCCGGGCCCGTGAAACTGATGACCTTCACGCGCTCGGGGTTGACGTGGATGTCGGCGGCGATCACGTCGATCCGTTTCGACAACAACGAGGGGATCACCGATTCCCAGGGCATCCAGACGACGTTGATCTTCTTGATGCCCAAGAGATCGAGCACCGCCTTGTTGATCTCCCAGTCGATGCCCGCCGGCTCCTTGTTGGCGTCTTGGAAGAACTCGGGCGGGTTGTCGTTGGAGCCAAGATTGATGCCGTTCTTGACCGCGTTCTCATAGGAAGGATCGCCGCAGCCGGTGACACTCGGCGTGTATTCGGCCTGCTGCGCGAGCGCCGGAAGCGCGAGGGCGCCAGCGAGGCCGAGAGCTAACACGAAATGAAGCGGTGTGCGCATGCCAGTCTCCTCTCCTGGGTTGTTCGTTCTGGCGCTCCGTCGAGGGAGTAGCATTTCTGACGAAGGTGCGGATGACGACGATAGCATGCGGCCGCGCACCAGAGCCAGTCGATCACACCGGCAATTTCGGTGTGCGGTAAAGCGTCTTGCCCTTTGCCTCGATCTCGACGTCGAGGACGTAGCGCGCGATCGTTCGGGGGTCGACGCTCATGCCGAGGCCGGGCGCCTCGTCGAGGCGCAGGAGCCCGTCGCTTCCCGGCATCAGGTGATTGCTGGTGATCTCATACGCGAGCGCCTTCGGCTCCGCCGGGAATTCGCAGAGCTGATGGCTCTCGAGACCCGCGTAAGGCTGCACCGAGGCCGAAAGGGCCAAATGCGAAGTGAAGGTGTGGTTGACGAAGGTGACGCCGCGCTGCGCGGCGTAGTCCGCGACGTCCTTGGCAGGACCGATGCCGCCGATGCGGCCGGTGTCTATCTGAATGAAGCCGACGCCGCCATGATCGATCAGGTGCCTAGCCATGAAGGTGTCGTGGCTGCCCTCGCCGGCGGCGAGGCGCACCTGCGCCTCCCGCGAGAGCGCCTTGTAGGCGTCGAGGGCACCGCTCACGAAGGGCTCCTCGAGCCAATGTGCCTTCACCGCCTTGAGGGCGACGAGGCGCTGCCGCGCGGCGGCGAGGTCGTCAACCCAGATCGCGCCGGCGTCGACGAGGAGAATGCCGTCGGGTCCGAGCCCTTCGCGCGCCGCCACCACCTGATCGCGGTCGTCCTCGACGCTTCCTTGGCCGTAAGGACCCCAGCCGAATTTCGCGGCGCGGAATCCCCTGCCGCGGGCTGCACGCGCCTTCGCGAGCGTGTCCGCGGCGGTGTCGCCGAATAGCACGGAGGCATACGGCATCTTCGGGAAGGCCTTCTTGATCCCAAGCAACCGGTAGACGGGCTCGTCGAAGCGCCGTCCCAGCAAATCCCAAAGCGCGATCTCGATGCCCGAGAGCGTGTGAGCGGTTTGCAGGAGATCGAGGCTGTTGCGCCGCACAAGGCGCGAAATCCGCGCGATGTCCGCAACGCCGTCGAGGCTCTGCCCAAGGACCGAGGCTAGGACCGGCTGGCAGGCGCCGTGGGAGCGCGGACAGACCGCGGCCGCGATCGAGGCCAGCGGCGACGCCTCGCATTCGCCCCAACCGACGAAGCCGCCGGCGCTCACGCGGACGAGAAGCGCGTCCTGGCTGCCGTCACCCTCGAGCGTGATCTCCGGCATCGCAAGATAGAAGAAATCGACGGCGTCGATCCGCATGAGGGAGTCTCCCGCCACGGCGCTCGCGGCGCCAGACTTGGCCTCAAGCATGGGTGACGGAGTCCGATAGCGTCAAGGCGGCTGCGGCGCTACGCTACCGGAACGGTGCCAATGGCTTTCAGGCGGAGAGTCCCATGAAGTCCCGCAACGTCATTCCCTCCATCTTCCTCGACTTCATGCAGATGCAGCAGTTCGCGAAGAACCCGCTGATCTTCACGGAGGGGCGCGGAATCCGCCTGACCGATTCCGAGGGGAAGACGTACATCGACGGCCTTTCCGGCGTCTTCGTCACCAGCCTCGGGCATGGCAATACCGCGATCATCGAGGCGATGTCCGAGCAGCTCAAAAAGCTCGCTTTCGCGCCGCCGCTCCACAGCACCAGCGGCCCCGCGCTCGACCTCACGCAGATGCTCCTGAAGATCGCGCCGCAGGGGGTGACGGCCCTCAAGTTCCTGAGCGGCGGCTCAGAGGCGACCGAGGCCGCCATGAAGCTCGCGCGGCAATTTCATCAGCAAACCGGCAACCCCCGCAAATACAAGATCATCAGCCGCTACGGCGCCTACCACGGCGCGACCATGGGCGCGCTCTCCGCCGGCGGCGGCCGCGAGCGAAAGTCGGTTTACGAGCCGCTCGGCGTCGGCTTCATTCACGTGCACCCGCCCTATTGCTACCGCTGCCCCTTCGACCAGAGCTACCCCTCCTGCGGGCGCACCTGCGTCGGACTCATCGAGCGCACCATAGAATCTGAGGATCCCGCGACCGTCGCTGCAGTCATCGTCGAACCGATCTCGATCTCCTCCGCGGGCTTCATGGTGCCGCCGCCGGACTATCTGCCGCGGCTCCGCGAAATCTGCGACCGGCACAATGTCGTGCTGATTTACGACGAGATCATCACGGGCTTCGGGCGCCTCGGCACCATGTTCGGCTCGGAGTATTTCAAGGCGCCGCCGGACATCACGGCCTGCGGCAAGGGTATGAGCGGCGGATACGCGCCGCTGGCGGCGATCCTGATCCGCGATCGCATCGCCTCCGCCTTCTACGGCGAGGACGAGGAGAACGTCCAATTCCACCACGGCCACACCTATGCCGGCAATCCCGTCGCCTGCGCAGCCGGCGTCACCGCGGTGACGCAGCTCGTCGAGAACGACGTCGTCGGCAATGCGCGGCGCCAGGGCGAGCGCTTGCGGCAGCGCCTGCTCGCGCTCGCGGAGCGCTACTCGATCATCGGCGATGTCCGCGGCGCCGGATTGCTGCAGGGCGTGGAGCTCGTCAAGAACCGCGCCACGCGCGAGCGCTTTCCCGCGGCGGCGAAGCCTGGCAAGATCGTCGAGCGCGAGGCTCGCAAGCGCGGTCTCCTCTTCCGCTGCGGCAACGACTTCGCGGCCTTTGCGCCGCCGCTGATCTCCACCGCGGAGGAGATCGACGAAATGACCGGCATTCTCGGCGAAAGCCTTGCCGTCGCTCAGCGCGAGCTCGGCGTGGCCTGAGGAGGATTGGGACACGGCATGAAGATCACCGGCGTCGACGCCTTCTATCTACGCCTTCCTGAGATTCAGGAGCGCACCGACAGCTCGCAGGATGCCCTGATCGTCAAGATCAGCACCGATGCCGGGATCGTCGGCTGGGGAGAGGTCGACGGCTGCCCCGCCGTCGTCAAGGCGATCATCGAGGCGCCCTACTCGCACACGCTGGTCACGGGATTGAAATCGCTCCTGCTCGGAGAGAACCCGCTCGACACCTCCCGCCTCTGGGACAAGATGTTCCGCAGCACTCTTTATTACGGGCGTCAGGGCGCGGTGATTCAGGCGATGGCCGGGATCGACATCGCGCTCTGGGACATCAAGGGGAAGGCCCTCGGCCAGCCCATTTACAGCCTTCTCGGCGGGGCTCTTCGCGACAAGATGCGCGTCTATTCCTCGAACATGTTCCAATTCACGCCCGAGGCGACCGCCGAGCGCGCCAAGCGCGCGATCGATACCGGCCATACTGCCGTCAAATTCGGTTGGGAGCCCTTCGGACAAGACGCGAAGACCGACTGCAGGTTCCTGGAGGCGATCCGCAAGACGATCGGCGATAGCAACGATCTCATGCTGGACGTCGGCCTGGTCTGGGACGCCAAGACCACCATCCAGCGCGCGGAGCTATTCAAGGATTACGATCTCTTCTGGATCGAGGAGCCGCTGCATCCCGACGATTACGAAGGCTATGGAAAGGTTTCCGCCGCTTGCACCCAGCGGATCGCCGCGGGCGAGGAAGAGTGCACGGTCACGGGCTTTGCGCGCCTCATCGAGCAAGGCGGCATCGACGTCGTGCAGATCGATCTCACGCGCTGCGGCTTCACGCAGGCGATGAAGATTGCCGACATGGCACACCGGCTCGGGCGCAAAGTGTGCAATCACAATTTCACGACCGACATCAACACGGCGGCCTCGCTGCATTTCCTCTGCGCGATCCCGAACGCGCTCGTGATGGAATACTGCGTCGAGCCCGGAGAGATAACGCGCAATCTCGCGAGGAATCCCGTGCGCATCGCGGATGGCTTCGCTCACTTGCCGCAGGGCCCCGGACTCGGCGTGGAGCCGAATCCGGCCGTCATCGAGAAATACCTCGTGCGTGCGTGATGCAAATCGGCGACTGCCGAACGGAAGTGCGGCTGCCTGAGTGGGGATGAGCCAGCCGCGAAGGAGGAGAACCGCAAATGCCACGGCGAATTCTGCGTCCCAAAAGTCTGTCCTTCCAGCCGCGACCGACCTATCCCTACTCGCCCGGCACTCGCGGCGGGGAGTACGTTTACACCGCTGGTCAGGTCGCCTGGAACGAGAAAGGGGAGCTCGTCGGCATCGGCGACATCCGCGCGCAGACACGGCAGGTTCTCAAGAACGTGGAGGCGGTCCTCGAAGAAGGCGGCGCGACGATGCGCGACGTCCTCAAGTGCAACGTCTATCTCAAGAATATTGCCGATTTTCAGGCGATGAACGAGGAGTTCGCCAAGGCCTTTCCGTCCGATCCGCCGGCGAGGACGACCGTCGAGGCAAAGCTCGCGGAGCCCGAGATGCTGGTGGAGATCGAGGCGACGGCTTACGTGGGAAAGTAAATCCCGTACTGAGAGCACTGTATGTCGAGCGCAGTGCTGGGGGTCGCTGTCCATCAGCGGTTTTGCCGTTTGTAGATGATGATCGAGAGATACTTCATCGGGACCCGGATCAACTCCTCGGGCCCGTGACGAGCTGCCGCATCGAAGAACAGCGCATCGCCCGGCTCCATCAGATAGGAGCGGTCGGCGTGCCGATAGCGAACCTTGCCCGACAGCATGTAAATGAACTCGAGACCGGCGTGGCGGAAGTTCGTATAGGGAACCGCATCCTCGCTCAACGTGATCAGATAGGGTTCCGCCGCGATCTCCCCGGAGATCGAATGGCCGAGCAGATCGTAGAGATGACCGGCCTTGGTGCCGCGGCGCTCGATCCTCACGCCGGTGCCTGCCTTGACGAACGAGCAATCCCGGCGCTCCTCCATCTCGGCGAACAGCTGGCTGATGGGGACATTGAGCGCCTTGGCGAGCTGGTCGAGGGTCGTCAGAGATGGCGTGATCATGCCGTTCTCGATCTTCGAGAGCATGCCCGCGGAGACCCCCGAAGCGGCGGCGAGCTCCGCGATCGTCAAGTCGAGCGACTTCCGGAGTTGCCGCACGCCGGCGCCGATGCTGGCCTGGAGGCTGGGCGGCACGTATTCGTCCGGCGCCGAGGACCCGGTTCTGAGGTCCTCGCCGCTCGTGTTGCGCGCACCGCGAGGGCGTAATGCCCGCCGCCGAGATTGCTTTCTCATGAGGATACCGGCTCCTTCGCGCCATGAACGGGCAGACCCGGCCCGATGGATTCCGCGCATTGATATTAGGTTTCCTAATAAGAAACAAATGTTCCAAACGAGTTGACGCTGCGATGCCAAAGTGTCAGCCTGAGCCCGCTGTCGGCATCAGCCGGAGGCTTCACCATGTGCGGCATCGTCGGCCTGTTTCTCAAGAGCTCGGCGCTCGAGTCCTCCCTTGGCAGGCACCTGTCGGCCATGTTGGGCGCGCTCAGCGATCGCGGGCCCGACAGCGCGGGCTTCGCGATCTATCGGAATCCCGCGCCGCGCGGATCGATCAAAATGACCCTTTTCCATCCCGATTCCGATTATGGCTGGGATCATCTGGTGCGTGAGATGTCCGAGGAGATCGGGACCGACGTACGCGGCCAGCCGAGAGGGAGTCATTTCGTTCTCACCGCCGCCATGCCGGTGGAAACGGCGCGTCATTGGCTCTCGCACCATCGCCCTGTCATACGGATCATGGGCGTAGGCGATTGCATCGAGCTCTACAAGGAGAAGGGAAACCCCAAGGAAGTCGTGCGCCGCTTCCGGCTCGACGAGCTCGCGGGGTCGCACGCGCTGGGCCACACGCGCATGGCCACCGAAAGCGCGGTCACGACCCAGCATTCGCACCCCTTTTCCACCGGCCTTGATCTCTGCCTCGTGCACAACGGCTCGCTCTCCAATCACAATCGCATGCGGCAATGGCTTTCCCGGCATGGCATCGATTTCCAGACCGACAACGACACCGAGGTCGCCGCTGGTTATTTCACGCATTTGCTCGGTGCGGGGGCCACGCTCGAGGAAGCATTGAAATCGGGCATTTCCGACCTCGACGGCTTCTACACATTCGCCATCGGGACCAAAGACGGCTTCGCCGTCGTGCGCGATCCGATCGCCTGCAAGCCCGCGGTGCTCGCGGAGACCGACGATTGGGTCGCGATGGCATCCGAGTACCGCGCCATTGCGCATCTCCCGGGCGCAGATCGGTCGAGGATATGGGAGCCGTCTCCCGCGACGGTCTACAGCTGGAAGAAGCATTGATGATCGAGGTCGATGTCGAGGCCTTGGGCGTGCGGGCTTTGAACGAGCGCTTTCATCGCCTTCCACCCGAAACGAACGAGCGGCTCTGGAAAATCACGAACCCCAAAGGGGCGCACGCTCTGGCAGTGGGATTGGATCGGACGCTGACGATCGAGATCGAGGGGCATGTCGGCTATTACTGCGCCGGAATGAACAAGCAGGCGGAGATCACCATCAACGGCCACGCGGGCCCCGGCCTCGCCGAGAACATCATGTCCGGCGTGGTCCGCGTGAAGGGAAATGCCTCGCAATCGGCGGCGGCCTCCGGACGCGGCGGCCTCGTCGTAATCGAGGGCGACGCAAGTTCCAGATGCGGCATCTCCATGAAGGGAGTGGACATCGTGGTCGGCGGCTCCGTCGGGCACATGAGCGCTTTCATGGCGCAAGCCGGCCATCTCGTGGTCTGCGGCAATGCCGGGGCTCACCTCGGCGACTCCATCTATGAGGCTGTCATCTATGTCGGCGGCGAGGTCGCAAGCCTGGGCTCCGACTGCGTCGAAAAGCCGATGACGGAAAAGCACCGGGAGAAACTGAAGCAGCTTCTCGCGTCCGCCGGTCTGAGCGCCCGTCCCGAGCGGTTCCGGCGCTTCGGTTCCGCGCGCCAGCTTTACAATTTCAAGGTCGACCATGCCGCGCAGTACTAAGGCAAAGCCGGCCGATGCCGCGGCCGTCGCAAATCCCGCCGGTCACCGAGAGCATGCAAGTTTCCCGCCGGTCGTGATCGCTGAGATTCAGCGGGCCGCAAGGGAAGGCATCTACGACATCAGGGGCCTTGGAGCGAAGCGGCGGCTGCCCACCTTCGACGATCTGATCTTCCTGGGCGCATCGATCTCGCGCTATCCGCTGGAGGGCTACCGTGAGAAATGCGCGACGAACGTCACGATCGGCACCCGCTATGCCAAAAAGCCGATCGAGCTCAAGATACCCATCACGATCGCAGGCATGAGCTTCGGCTCGCTGAGTGCCAACGCCAAGGAAGCGCTCGGGCGCGCGGCCTCCGAGATGGGAACGAGCACGACCACCGGCGACGGTGGCATGACGGAGGAGGAGCGTCGCGCCTCGAAGACCTTGGTCTATCAGGTCTTGCCCTCGCGCTACGGTCACGACCCCGATCACATGCGCCGCTGCGAGGCGATCGAGGTGGTCGTGGGCCAGGGGGCAAAGCCTGGGGGCGGTGGGATGCTGCTGGGCCTCAAGGTGACCGAGCGCGTCGCCGGCATGCGGACGCTTCCCGTCGGCATCGATCAGCGCAGCGCCTGCCGGCATCCCGATTGGACGGGTCCCGACGACCTCGAGATCAAGATCGCGGAATTGCGGGAGGTCACCGACTGGGACAAGCCGATCTACGTCAAGGTCGGCGCGACGCGCGTCAAATACGACGTGGCGCTCGCCGTCAAAGCCGGCGCCGATGCGGTGGTCGTCGACGGCATGCAGGGCGGCACGGGAGCCACTCAGGAGGTCTTCATCGAGCACGTCGGCATCCCGACCCTTCCGGCCGTGCGCCAGGCCGTGGAGGCTTTGCAAGAGCTCGACATGCATCGCAAGGTGCAGCTCATCGTCTCCGGCGGACTCCGCAACGGCGCGGATGTCGCGAAGGCACTGGCGCTCGGAGCCGATGCGGTGTCGATCGGCACCGCGGCGCTGATGGCGCTCAATTGCAATGCCCCGCTCTTCCTCGAGGACTATGCGAAGCTGGGGACCGCACCGGGCTATTGCCATCACTGCCAAACCGGCCGGTGCCCCGTCGGCGTGACCACGCAGGATCCCAAATTGGAGGCCCGGCTCGATCCGGATTTGGCGGCTCACCGCGTGCGGAATTATCTCTCGACCTTGGTGCTGGAAACCCAGACGCTCGCGCGCGCCTGCGGAAAATCGCACGTGCACAACCTCGAGCCCGAGGATCTCGCTGCGCTCACGGTCGAGGCGGCCGCAATGGCGGGGGTGCCTCTCGCCGGGACCGATTGGATCCCCGGACGCGGCGGCAGATAGGAGATCGTCGCGGGCGGGGGAGCACGACACCGGCGACGACATCACGAGGCAGGAGGGAACATGGCCAAGAGCCTGGCGGACATCGCGAAGACCGAGAAGATCAAATACTTCCTCATCAGCTTCGTCGACCTCTTCGGCGTGCTCCGAGCCAAACTGGTGCCGGCACAGGCGATCGCGGAGATGCAGCGCGCGGGCGCCGCCTTCGCGGGCTTCGCGACGTGGCTCGACATGACGCCGGCGGATCCCGACATGTTCGCCGTGCCGGATCGCGAGAGCCTCATGATCCTGCCGTGGAAGCCCGAGGTCGCGTGGCTTGCGGCGGATCTTTGGATGGATGGAAAGGAAGTCGAGGCCTCGCCGCGCGTGGCCCTCAAGCGCCAGACTGCCAAGGCCAAGAAGCTCGGATACCGCATGAAGAGCGGGGTCGAATGCGAATACTTCCTGTTGGCGCCCGATGGCTCCGCTGTCGGCGACGGCCGGGACACGCAGGAAAAGCCTTGCTACGACCAGTCCGCGCTCATGCGTCGCTACGACGTCATCCGCGAGATCTGCGATTCCATGATCGCGCTGGGCTGGGAGCCCTATCAGAACGATCACGAGGATGCCAACGGCCAGTTCGAGATGAATTGGCTCTACGATGACTGCCTGGTCACCGCGGATCGGCACGTTTTCTTCAAGTACATGGTCAAATCGATCGCCGAGAAGCATGGGCTGCGCGCGACCTTCATGCCGAAACCCTTCGCGAAATTGACGGGAAGCGGCTGTCACGCGCATGTGTCGCTCTGGAACTCCGGCGGCGAGAAGAACCTCTTCCGCGATCCCGAGGGCGAGCTCGGGCTCTCGGCGCTCGCTTACAACTTTCTCGGCGGCATCCTGCACTCCGCGGACGCACTCACCGCGATCTTCAATCCGACCGTCAACAGCTTCAAACGGCTCGACGCGCCGGTCACGCTCTCGGGCGCGACCTGGTCTCCCAACGCAATCAGCTATTCCGGGAACAATCGAACGCACATGGTGCGAATTCCGGACGCCGACCGCTTCGAGCTGCGTCTGGCGGACGGCGCCGTCAACCCATATCTGCTGCAGGCGGGCATACTCGCCGCCGGCCTCGATGGAATTTCCAGCCGCCGGAATCCGGGTAAGCGCCTCGACGTAAACATGTACACGGAAGGCCACACCATCGCCAATCTTCGCCGCCTCCCCGGAAACCTCCTGGACGCCATACGGCTCTTCGAGAGCAGCAAGGTGCTACGCGACGGCCTCGGTGCAGCCTTCGTCGACAGCTATGCCAAGCTCAAGCTGAGGGAGTGGAAGAGCTACGCGTCCCACATCTCGCAATGGGAGCGCGATTACACGCTGGACGCGTGAACGAGGAGGCGCGCCCCGAGACAATGCGCGACACTGGCAGAAGCGCTTTTCCCGACACCAGTCGGAAATGAACGCAACATCGCCCGAAGCAGTGGCCGGGCAATGGCCGCATGGTTTTGGTGGGGTGGGGGCGATTCGGTAGCGGGGGAAGGATTTGAGCCTTCGACGTTCAGGTCATGAGCGTGACGGCGGCGGCGACATGACGTAGAGGTCGCGACGACGCGTCTCCCGCTCGGCTCGCGGTCGATATTCGCGCCTGCAGCGAAACCTTCGGCGGCCACGCGCAGAGAACGCGTCACGGACCAGACCAGCTGGCGGAGGGGGCGTCCTCCGATTCATACGGTTTCCCCCATGATTTCAAAGCGTCGTCCTTGCTGTGGGGTATCTACCCACAAAATTACACGCGGGGCTTTCCCCCTGTGAAGGGAAGGATCTGAAGTTGATCTAGCGCGCAGTATTCGGAGCTGAGGTTCAAATCGGCTGCCCGCGACCGCCGAGAGGTGGCTCTTCGTAGCGTTGCGATTTGAGCGGCCCGCCCATGAATGGAAGAGGGAGCCGGCGGTCGGTCTTGGCCGCCGGCTCCAGGGCCACGCTCGACGTGAGACCCAGCAGGGGGGTCTGGGTTCGCAGCCATCGGAGAGGGGGAGGACCTCAAGGAGTCTACGATGGCCGAGCGTAGCGCAGTCATGATTCCCACGGACTTGGCGGTGTTCGGCGAAGAAGAAATCGCGTCTAGGACATACGGAGATATTGTCGTCGGTGTGTCGAACGATCTTCCAAAATCGCTCAAATCATTTCCGGATCGCACGGTAGAGAAGAGCGATGGCCATCACCGGGACTCAGCGACGGCTTTGCGCGGGATTGTCAGCGCCACGACGCCCGCCGAGAGCGCAGCAAGCCCCGCGGCGCCCAGCATCAGCAGCCGAAAGCTGGCGGTGAACGACGTCGCGATCGAGGCTTGCAGCGCCGCACGCGCGTCCGCGGAGAGATCGGCGGGGAGGTCCGCGCCGGCGAACGACTGCTTGATCGCGTCGATCGCGTTGCTCAGCCCAGGGCCGGCTGCGGACATCGAGACCTGACCATCGAGCACGTGACCGAAAACGGTGAGCCCTACCGCGCCGAGCACGGCCACGGCGAGCAGTGATGCGATATCCGCGACCGCGTTGTTGATGCCCGAGGCGATGCCGATTTGGCGATCCGGCACGGCGCTTATCACGGCCGCCGTGAGCGGCGCCACGCTTATCGCCATGCCGAATCCCATAATCAGCATGGGCGGGAATATCCGTAGCCAATAGCTGCCGTCGGCGCCGCCGAGCGCAAACAAGATCAGCCCCAACGACGTTATCAGCGGCCCGATGATCAGAGGCGGGCGAGCGCCGAAGCGATCGAGCAGGCCGCCGGACCAGCGAGAGAGCGCGAACATGATCAGCGGGAAAGGCAGAAAGGCCGCGCCGGCTTCAGCAGCCGTATAGGATTGCACGCGGATCAGGTCGAATGGCAGCAGGAAGAACCCGCCCCCGAGCGCACCATAGAGCAGAAGGGTCTGCAGGTTGATCCCGCTGAACCGGCTCGAGCGGAATAGGCCCAAAGGCACCATCGGCGCAGAGCCGCGCGCCTCCGCCCAAAGAAAGAGCGCAAGCACCAGCACTCCTGCACCGCCAGCGATGACGATAGCGGGATCGTGCCAGCCCCTCTCGCCCGCCTCGATGAAGGCGAAAGCCAATGCTCCGAGGCCGGATGCCGCAAGAGCGGCACCCGGCCAATCGAGGCGGGGCGCGGCGAGCGGATCGCGGCTTTCCGGGAGCCGTGTCCATGCGATGAGCGCGGCCAGCACCGCGAAGGGCACGTTGATGAAGAAGATGGCGCGCCAAGAGACCGCATCGGTGAGCCACCCGCCAAGCACGGGACCGAGCGCGCTCGCGATCGAAGTGGCTCCCGCCCAGGTGCCGATCGCCTTGCCCTTCTCGCTCTCGCCGAAAGCGGCGCCGATGATCGCAAGGCTGTTGGGCACCATGAGGGCGCCGCCGACGCCTTGGACAATGCGCGCGAGGATCAGCGGGATCGCGCCCGCCGCGAGACCGCAGGCGATCGAGGCGCCGGTGAACACGGTGATGCCCGCGATGAAAACGCGTCGGCGACCGAACCGATCGCCCGCCGCGCCCCCGATCAAGGTGAGGGCCGCGCTCACCAGCACGTAGCCGTTCACCACCCATTGCAAAAGAGGCAGGCTCGCCCGGAGATCGGTGCCGATCACCGGCAACGCCACGCCCACCACCGCACTGTCGATGAAGGCCATGCCCGAGCCGACAATGGTCGCAGCCAGTACGAAGCGCTTGGCGCGCTCGGCGCAAGGCTCGCGCGCCGGCGTCGACGTGATCACCGCCTCATCGCAAGGACGCGTCCGGCCCTTCATTCGATCAACCGTTCAGCCGCAGCACCCGGTGACACGTCTGCCGCTAGGAGCGATCCCCTGCCGGCCGCCCGGGCGATCCTGCCCGCGCCTCGACCGAGGGCACCGCGAACAAGCGGCGAATCACGACGTAAAACACCGGCGTGAACAACAGTCCGAAGGCGGTGACGCCGAGCATGCCGAAGAAGACCGCCGTGCCCAGCGACTGCCGCATTTCCGATCCGGCGCCCGTTGCGATCGCGAGCGGCACCACCCCCAGAATGAACGCGAAGGACGTCATGAGGATTGGCCTGAGCCGCGTCCGCGCGGCATGCACGGCGGCGTCGATCAGGCCGGTCCCCGCCATCTCGCCCTGGCGCGCAAACTCCACGATGAGGATCGCATTCTTCGCGGCGAGGCCGATCAGAACGATGAACCCGATCTGCCCGAGGATGTTCACGTCGAAGCCGTGGAGCAGCAGTCCGCTCACGCCCGCAAGCAGGCACATCGGCACGATCAGAACGACGGATAGCGGCAAGGTCCAGCTCTCGTACTGCGCGGCTAGCACGAGGAAGACGAAGATCACCGATGCCACGAAAACAATGAGCCCGGTGTTGCCGACGAGCTTCTCCTGATAGGCGAGCTCGGTCCATTCGTACCCGAATCCGTCGGGCAGCCGCTCTCGCGCGAGACGCTCGATCGCGGCAAGGGCATAGCCGGTCGAATAGCCCGGCAGCGTATTCCCCTGAAGCTCCGCGGCCGGATAAAGGTTGTAGCGCGGGACGCGGTAGGGGCCGGTGATATCGCGGAAGGTCGCGACCGAGCCGATCGGCACCATCTGACCGGCGCTGTTTCTGGTCTTGTAGTCGGCGATATCGCGGGGGTTCATGCGGAACTGACCGTCCGCCTGCGCGGTAACGCGGTAGGTATGGCCGAGATAGGTGAAGTCGTTGACGTAGGCCGAACCCAGATAGACCTCGAGCGCCTCGAACACCTTGTCGGCGGGCACGCCGAGCATCTCGGCCTTCACCCGGTCGATGTCGGCATAGAGCTTCGGCGTGCGCGTATTGAAGAGCGAGAACACGCCGACGAGGCCCGGGGTCCGCTGGGCGGCGCCGACCAAATCCTGCGTCGCCAGCTCCAAGGCCTGGAGCCCGCGGCCGCGCTTGTCCTGCACCATGAGCTTGAACCCGCCGGCATTGCCGATGCCACGCACCGGCGGCGGCGGGATCACCACGATGAACGCGCTCTTGATCGCGTTGAGGCGCGCCTGCAGGTTGGCAAGAATCCGGTTCGCCGAGAGTCCCTTGGCCGCGCGCTCGGGGAACGGCGCCAGGCCCGCGAAGATGGCTCCGGCGTTCGGAGCGTTGGTGAAGGTCGCGCCGTCCAGGCCTGCGAAAGGCACGGCATGAATGACGCCCTCCGTGCCGAGGATGATCTTCGTGGCCTCGCGCACCACGGCGTCGGTGCGATCCAGCGATGCGCCCGGCGGCAGCTGGATGACGGTGATGAGATAGCCGAGGTCCTGCTGCGGGATGAACCCCGTGGGCGCCCGCTCGAACTGCCACGCGGTGAGGCCGATGAGGCCTGCATAGGCCGCGAGCATGACGGCGCCCCACCGGATGAGCCTGCCGGCGAAGGCCCCATAGCCGCGGGAGAGCGCCTCAAAGCCCCGGTTGAATCCGCGAAAGAATGCGCGGACCGGCCGCGTCAACGCCGATCCCTTGTCCGTCTCGATGCCATGGGGCTTGAATAGGAGCGCGCAAAGAGCGGGACTGAGGGTGAGCGAGACGATGCAGGAGATCACCGTCGCCGAGGCGATCGTCACCGCGAATTGACGAAAGAACTGGCCGGAAATTCCCGGGATGAAGGCGGCCGGAATGAAGACCGCCGTCAGCACCAGCGCGATCGCGATGAGCGCGCCGCCGACCTCGTTCATGGTCTCGTGCGCGGCGTCGCGCGGCGCCATGCCCTCGCGGATGTTGCGCTCGACGTTCTCCACCACGACGATGGCATCGTCGACGACGATGCCGATCGCGAGCACCAGGCCGAAGAGCGAGAGATTGTTGAGCGAGAAGCCCAGCGCCTCGAGAACCGTGAAAGTGCCGACCAGCGATATCGGTATGGCGACGATGGGAACGATCGAGGCCCGCCAAGTCTGGAGGAACAGGATCACCACGACGACGACGAGGACGACCGCCTCGCCCATCGTCTTGAAGACCTCCCGGACGGATTCCGCGATGAATTGCGTCGGGTTGTAGACGATGTCGTATCTTAGGCCCTCGGGAAACGACTTCGCGAGCTCGGCCATCGTCGCCATGATCCGGTCGGCGGTCGCAAGCGCGTTCGATCCCGGAAGCTGGAAGATCAGGAGCGGCACCGCACGGCGCTCGTCGAGATAGCCGTTGGTGTTGTAATCCTGCGCGCCGAGCTCGACGCGCGCGATGTCGCGCACGCGGGTGACGCGTCCCTGCGGGTCGGTCCGCACGATGATGTCGGCGAATTGACGGGGATCCGTGAGGCGCCCCAGCGTCTCCACGTTGACCTCGAAGGCGGCCGACCTCGGCACCGGCGGCTGATTGAGCACTCCCGAGGCCACTTGGACGTTCTGACCCTGCAGCGCCGCTACCACCTCGCCCGCGGTGAGATTGTGGGCGGCGACTTTCTCGGGATCGAGCCAGACGCGCATCGAATAGTCGCGCGCGCCGAAGATGCGGACGTCGCCGACGCCGTCGACGCGCGCCAAGACGTCCTTCACCTGCAAGGTCGCGTAATTCGAGATGTAGAGCTGGTCGCGCGAGCCGTCGGGCGAGCTCAGGTGGATCACCATCATGAGATCGGGCGAGTTCTTGCGCACGGTGACGCCGATACGCTGCACTTCCGCCGGCAGCTTCGGCTGCGCGACGGCGACCCGATTCTGAACCAGAACCTGGGCGATATCGAGATCGGTACCGAGCGCGAAAGTGACGGTGAGCGAGAGATTGCCGTCGCTGGTCGATTGCGACGACATGTAGAGCATGTTCTCGACGCCGTTGATCTCCTCCTCGAGCGGCGCCGCCACGGTGTCGCTCACGACCTGCGCGGTGGCGCCGGGGTAGCTCGCGCTGATGACGATGGTGGGGGGAGCGATCTCCGGGTATTGCGCGACCGGCAAGGAGAAAAAGGAGATGGCACCGACGAGCGTGATGAAGATCGAGACGACCATCGCAAAGATCGGACGGTCGATGAAGAAATGGGAGAGCTTCATGGAGGAGGCCCCGCTCCTTCAATTCGTCTCGGGCTCGAGCTCGATGTTGCCGGGCTGCGGCGTCACCTTCGCTCCGGGGCGCGCCCGCAGCAGCCCATCTACGACGATACGATCGCTCGCCGCCAGCCCCGAGCGGACGATGCGAAGGTTCTCGTAGCTTGGGCCGGGGCGAATGACCTTCGGGACGACGGTGCCGTCGTCCGCGACCGTCAGGACTTCCTTGTGCGATTGATCCGCGACGATCGCCGCACCCGGAATGAGAATCGCCATGTAGGGCTCGGAGCCGGGAATGCGGGTGCGCCCGAACAGCCCCGGCGTCAGAAAGTAGTCGTGATTCGGGAACTGCGCCCGGATCCGGATGGTGCCGGATTCGCGGTTCACCCTGTTGTCGACGAAGTTCATCGTGCCCTTGTGCGGCCAGCCGCGCTCGTCGGCGAGATGCAGGGTCACCTCCACGAAGCTGTCGCCCGTTGGCAGCATCAGCCCCTTGGCGGCCGCGCGCTGGTAGGCGAGGTAATCGCCCTCGCTCATGTCGAAGTTGAAGTAGATGGGGTCGAGCGAGACGATGGTCGTGAGGAGGGTGGACGCGCCGCCGTCGCCGCCATTGACGAGATTGCCGATGCTCACGAGATGGTTGCTGATGCGCCCGTCGATCGGCGCCGTGATCCGCGTATATTCGAGATTGAGCTCGGCGGTCGTGACCGCGGCTTTCGCCACGTCGACCATAGCGGTCGCGACCTTGAACTCGGAGACGCGCTGATCGTAGACGCTCACGGGCTCGTCGCTCCTTTTGACGAGCGTCGAGGATCGCTGGAGATTCCGTTGGGCGAGCTCGACCTGTGCATTCGCCTGCTCCACCTGCGCCTTGGCGGAATCGAGCGCAGCCTGAAAGGGCCGCGGATCGATCACGAACAGCAGATCGCCCTTTTTTACGATCTGCCCGTCCTCGAAATGAATCTCCGTCAGATAGCCGCTGACGCGCGCGCGGAGCTCGATGTAATCGACCGCCGCGAATTGTCCCGTGAATTCCTGCCACTCCACGATTTGCTTCTGCAGCGGCACGCTCACGGTAACCGCAGGCGGCGCCGGAGCCGACTGCGCCCGGGCCTCCACGCCAGGGCCCAAGAAAAGAATTGCGGCGATCGCAGCCGAGATCACACAGCGCGTCAGCAGGCTCGGCTCGGACATTGACAGCTCTCCGATCATGATTCACGCCATTCTAGCTCGGACCCTTCGGCGTGGCAGCGGGGACCTCGCCGCCGGAAAATCGAGCGAGCGCCGGCATGAATTGCTGCTGCAAGACCGCCGGGCTCTCAGCCGGCATTCGAGTTTGCTCGCCCTCTCTTCTGCCGCGGATCGTCTGCGGGATCCATGTATTCAAGGCCCAGCGGCCCGATCGCCGTTACCTGCGTGACGTATTCGCCCGACTTCGCCCAATGGAAGTGGGGCGTATCGCCGGGGAGGACCACCACGCTACCCGGCGGATAGGCCTTGACCTTGTCGCCTTCGAACCGGCCGCCGAGACCGATGTAGAAGACGCCGGACATCACCGTGTAGATCCGGTCCTCCGGGTGCTTGTGCGGCATGAGCTTCACGCCCGCCGGCACCTTGACCCTAATGACGTATGGCCCGGATTGAGTGGGATCCCCGACCAGCACGGCGAGCCGCGCCGTCGGCGGAAACGCCGGGAACGGCTTCCAGTCGATGTCTTCCGGCAGGATCGATCTGAAAGCGGTCTGCCCTGGCTGATGCGCGCGGGTCATGCCGGTCTTTCTTCTCGTGATCTGCGGTGCCGCAGGCGGAGATCGACTCACGCCGGTTGCTTCAGCACGCTGCCATCGACGGGCATCTTGCGCAGGCGCTTGCCGGTCGCGGCAAAGATTGCGTTGGCGATGGCGGGCACGATCGCGGATGTGCCGGTTTCGCCCATGCCGCCGGGCGGCTCCGCGCTTTTGACGACGTGGACCTCGATTTCCGGCGCCTCGTTCATCCGCAGTACCCGATAGGTATCGAAGTTGGCCTGCTCGACGCGCCCGTCCTTTAGCGTGATCTCCCCATAGAGCGCAGCGGTGGCGCCGAAGACTATTCCGCTCTGGATCTGCGCCTGCACCGTGTCGGGATTGACGACGGTGCCGCAGTCGACTGCGCAAACCACGCGCCGGACGCGGACCTCGCCCTCTTTCGAGACGTCGACTTCCGCCACCTGCGCGAGGAAGCTGCCGAAGACGAATTGCAGCGAAACGCCGAGTCCGTGTCCCCTGGGCAAAGCACGGCCCCAGCCCGCCTTCTCCGCGGCAAGATCCAGGACTGCTTTGGCGCGCGGCGACTTACCGAGCAGCGCGCGCCGGTAGGCGACCGGATCCTGCTTCGCGGCCGCTGCGAGCTCGTCGATGAAGCTCTCGGTCACGAAGACGTTGTGCGATGGACCGACGCTGCGCCAGAACGCCGTCGAAATGCCGGGGGGCTCCACGCGCACATATTCGACGTGGAAGTTCGGGAGGTCATAGACGAGGTCGATCGCGCCTTCCGTCGAGTCTGGATCGAGACCGTCCTTGAAGTACGGCGGTATCCAGCGCGAGATCACGGAGGAACCGGCGAAACGATTGCTCCAGGCTACCGGCCTGCCCTGCCCGTCGAGGCCTGCTGAGATGCGGTCGAGCCAATAGGGCCGGTACATGTCATGCTGGATGTCTTCCTCCCGCGTCCATATGACCTTCACGGGACCATCGACATGCCGCGCGATCTCAGCGGCACGCACCGCGCCGTCGGCCTCTAGTCGCCGGCCGAAGCCGCCGCCGATCAGGTGATTGTGGACGATGACCTTCTCGGGCGGCAGGCCCACGGCCTTCGCGACCATCGACTGGACGCGCGCGATCGCCTGGTTGCCAATCCAGATTTCGCACTCGTCCTTGCGAAAGTGCACCGTGCAATTCATCGGCTCCATCGTGGCGTGTGCCAGGAACGGGACCTGATAGATCGCTTCGACCTTGGTGGCGGCGCTCGCCATAGCCCTGCCGGCGTCCCCGCTGTTCTGGGCCACCGCGCCCGAACGAAGCGTCGCCTGCTCGAGCTCGCGTGCGATCGCTTCGGTGCCCAGCTTGGCATGGACACCGTCGTCCCACTCGATCTTGAGCGCTGCAAGGCCTTTCTTCGCGGCCCCCATGTGATCGGCCACGACGGCGACGGCGTCGTCGAGCCGGACGATCTGGCGCACGCCCTTCACGGATTTCGCCCCCTTATCATCGAGGCTCCTCACGCGTCCACCGAAGACGGGCGACTGTGCGAGCGTTGCGATCTTCACGCCGGGCGGCCGAGCGTCAATGCCGTAGACTGCGGTCCCATTGACCTTCGCCGGCGCATCGAGCCGCTTGACCGGCGTGCCGATCAGCTTGAAGTCCTCCGGCGACTTCAGCCGGACGTTGCCCGGGGTAGGGATCTTGGCGGCTTCGGCGGCGAGCTCGCCGTAGGTCAAGCGTCGCCCCGTCGTCGCGTGGATCACCTCGCCGTCTTGCGTGCGGCAAGAGTCTGCATCGACGCCCCAACGCGCGGCTGCTGCGGCGACCAACATGATCCGTGCAGCCGCCCCGGCCTCGCGCAAAGGCTTCCATGCGCCCCGCATCGCGTTCGAGTTGCCGGTCGCCTGCACGCCCAGCATCGGATTGGCGTAGAGCTTCTCGTTCGGCGGCGCATGCTCGAGACGCACCTGCCTCAGGCTCACGTCGAGCTCCTCCGCGATCAGCATCGGGATCGAGGTGTAGGTGCCCTGTCCCATCTCCACATAAGGCATGACCAGGACGATCTGCCCGTCGCTGCCGATGCGCATGAACGCATTCGGCGCGAAGGTCTCGGATTGAGCTGCCGCGCTTCGACCGAGGGAAAGGCCCAGGATCAGCCCGCCGCCAGCGGCGGCGCTCGCGGTCAGGAAGCAACGCCGCGACAGGCTGGCATCGGAAGCGGGAGAAGCGATGCGATCCGCGGCCACGGTCAGCCTCCTTTCTCGCCGGACTGCGCGGCGAGCTTGATCGCTTCGCGGATACGCTGATAGGTGCCGCAGCGGCAGATATTGCCGCTCATGGCGTCATCGATGTCGGCATCGGTCGGATGGGGGTTGCTCTCCAGCAGCGCCGAAGCCGACATGATCTGTCCGGACTGGCAATAGCCGCACTGGACGACTTCGTGCTCGAGCCAAGCCTTCTGGATCTTCGCGCCGGACGGCGTCGCGCCAACCGCTTCGATCGTCGTGATCTGCGAATTTCCGATGCTTTCGATCGTGGTGATGCAGGAGCGCGTCGCGACGCCGTCGATGTGCACGGTGCACGCGCCGCAGAGTGCCATGCCGCAGCCGAATTTCGTGCCGGTCATGCCGAGGACGTCGCGCAGTACCCAAAGAAGCGGCGTATCGCCGTCGACGTCGACGCTATGCGCGTTCCCGTTGACCTCGATTGTGAACGGCATGGCTATTACCTCAGGTGCGAAAGAAGCGCGTCGTCCTCATGCGTCGTCCGGTTGACTTGCCTCGAGCAGGAACCAGGCGCGACCCTCGGCCTCGTCGATCCAGACCTCGATCAAGCTCGCGCTCGCGACGTCTCCGTGCTCGTCGCACAGCTCGTGCGCCTCGCGCAGCCGCATGGCCAACCGTTGGTTGTCGCCGCGCAGCTCCGTAAGCATCTCGGCCGGGGCGACATAGTTGGAGTCATTGTCCACGACCCGCTGCAGGCGCGCGACGTGACCGATGGACCGCATCGTCTTCCCCCCGAGTTTCCGCACGCGCTCGGCGATGACGTCGGTGGTCGCGAAGAGCTGGTTCGCCTGATCGTCCAGCAGCAAGTGATAATCGCGGAAATGCGGGCCGGAGACGTGCCAATGGAAGTTCTTCGTTTTCATGTGCAGGGCGAAGACATCGGCGAGCAGCCCGTTGAGCGCGGCGGAAATTTCGTGCACCGCGTTGGAGCCGAGACCCCCTGCTCGATCGCCTGGTACGATAGCGGTGGGGCGCTTGTCTGCAATCGTCATCTGGGTCTTGTCCTCTGAATGGCTGGGGCCGCATCAGCATGGTTGCGCTAGCCGACCAGGGTACGCTTGGGAGAGTCGAATAGCTTCCGGGGACGCACGACTTGTTCCGAAATCGCACGGCGCCCCATTGTCCTGCGCCTGGCGCCAAGCACGTGGCGGCAGTCCGACCATACGCGTGAAGACGCTGGTGAAGTGGGATTGCGTCTGGAAGCCGACCGAAAGCGCGACCTCCACCAACGACATTCTGGTTCCTGCTAGCTTCTCCTGAGCGCGCTCGATCCGCCGGCGGAGCAGGTACTCGTGCGGCCGTAGGCCCGTCGCGGCTTTGAACTGCGCGGCAAAGTGCATGCGCGTGAGCCCGGCTGCTGAAGCAATGTCGGCGAGGCTCACGGAATCGGCGAAACTGGCCTCGATGTACTCGATCGCTCGCTTCAGCCGCCACTTGGCGAGCTCGGCGACCTTCGGTCCCTCGGGTGCCTCGGCCCGATTCAGGCCGAGAAGGCGCGCGACGATCGCAGTGCTGACGCTGTCGGCGTAGAGCCGCGCGTAAGAGCCGCCGATCCTTTCCGAGGCGAGCAGCGCGCGTGCGAGCCGCTCGACCATCGGATCCCGCGTGAGCGTTGGCTGGGGACGGAACGGAGTGGGCTCGCGATCGGAGAGGTCGCGGCTGATCTCCGCAATTGCTCGATTTGGGACGTAGAGGTGAAGCACGTCGCAGGGGCCGCGGAAGATGCAGCGTGTCGGCTCCCCGGGCCCGGTCACGTGCAGCGTGCCCGGCGTAACGATCCCATCGTGCACCGTCCTCCCCGAAACCGAGAACAAGACGTTCTCATTTCGCAAGACGATCGCCACGACGTGGCTGTCTCCGGGCGTGTCGGCACGGACCTCCCTCGTCCCGCGCTCGAGGGACCGCCACCGTGTAGCGAACGCTCTCTGCGCGGCAGAACCCGACGCGGCGGTCGCTGGTCTCGAGCGCCATTGAAGCTCGTCCTCGATGAAGTTGCGCTCGAGCTTCGGGCTGGGCCTCGCATCGATGGCTGCTGCGGCAGCCACGCTCTCAAGGGCATTCTGGGTTCTCGCGGGCGTCATGGGCCACCTCCGCGAAAGAGCCTATGTGCCGCGAACTGCAGATTCCTTGGGACAGTCCTGAATAATCCTGAAGGGGCGCTGCTGCCTCAGCGGCGGCCACCAGCCGTTGAGCCGAAGCCGCGGGTTTGCGGCACCGCCGCTTCAGAGTTCAACAAATCGTGAATTCTTGGTTGCCCTTATCTCTCGCTCGCGCCTCGGTCGAGCAGTCCTCGGCGCCCGAACCAATTCTGTAATACACCGCCCCGGTGAGACGCAGACGCTCCTGGTCAACTGCCTTATAATCCCAGCGACCGCCCGAAGAGGGGTCGCCGATGAATTCGCGCGATGAGCATCCAGGCATGACGCCCGTGGCGGAATCCGCCCGGAGCAGGCCGACCGATCCGCAGCGCGTCTACGCATTCGGCGCGTGGGAGATCGACTGCGCCCGGCACGAGCTCAGAGTGCAGGGCACTGCAGTCCCGATCGGCAGCCGCGCCTTCGAAATCCTCGAGGCGCTTGTCCGGTCGCCGGGCGAGCTCGTCACCAAGGAACACTTGATGGCTAGCGTGTGGTCGAACGCCATCGTCGAGGACAACACCCTTCAGGTGCACATTTCGGCGATCCGCAAGGCGCTCGGCGCCGATCGCGGCATGCTGAGGACGGTCTCGGGACGCGGCTACCGTCTATTGGGCTCGTGGAGCATCCGGCAAGGCAGCACCTTCGCGGAGCCCGAAGCTCCCGGGAGCCGGCGGACAGCCGACCGCCCATTTCGAACGAACGTCCCGATCGCGACCTCGGCTCTCATCGGCCGGGAGGCCGCCGTTCAGCATCTGCGAGACCTTCTGTCGGCCTACCGCGTGGTGACGCTCACCGGACCCGGCGGAATCGGGAAGACGGTGCTGGCCGCCGAGGTGGCGCGCACACTGTTTCCGACGCTCGAGAGCGACGTCTTGTTGGTCGAGCTAATGTCGTTGACCGATCCGGACCTGGTGCCCACGGCGGTGGTGACCGTACTTGGCCTTCAACTAGGCGGCGACGAGATCTCGCCGGAGTCTGCCGCCCGGGCCATCGGAGCCAAGAAGCTCCTCCTGGTCCTCGACAATTGCGAGCACGTGGTCGACGCCGCCGCGGCGATGGCGGAGACCCTCGTGCACTCATGTCCGCACGTGACGGTTCTCGCGACGAGCCGGGAGGTCCTGCGCATAGAGGGCGAATACGTCTATCACGTTGCGGCCCTCGAGGTGCCGCCTCCGCAGGAGACGGAACCGGAGCGTGTCCTTGGCCAGAGCGCCGTGCGACTTCTGGTCGCGAGGATCGCGGCGCAGCGCTCGGGCTTCGCACTGGAAAGCGGGAACCTCGCCGCCGTCAGCGCTATCTGTCGGCATTTGGACGGCATCCCGCTTGCAATCGAGTTTGCCGCCGCTCGCTCCGCGGCGCTCGGGGTCCAGCAGGTGGCGGCGCGCCTCGACGATCGGTTCAGCCTGCTGACGGGCGGCCGCCGCACGGCATTGCCGAGGCACCAAACGTTACGAGCGGCGCTGGATTGGAGCTATGAGCTTTTGCCCGAGAGCGAACGGCGGCTGCTGCGCCAATTGGCGATTTTTCCCGCCGCATTCACCCTAGAGGCCGCGACCGCCGTTGCGGGCGAGGCTGCCTCGGCCGTCGCGGACGGCGTATCGAGCCTCGTCTCGAAATCGCTTTTGACCTTGGATGGATCGGCGTCCCGCCGCCGCTGGCGCCTGATCGAGACCATACGTGCCTATGCGCATGAGAAGCTCTCGGCAAGCGGCGAGCTTCCGACGGTGGCCTGGCGCCAGGCGCGATATTACCGGACGCGCCTTCGAGAGATAGAGGCAGAATGGAGAGAGGGCCGAAGCGAGGATCCCGCCGAGATCGCCGAAGTGATCGCAAATACTCGCGGCGCACTGGACTGGGCATTCTCGCCGGCAGGCGACGAATCGAAGGGCGTGAAGCTGACCGTCGCCTCCGTGTCGCTCTGGCTGCGATCTTCGGGGCTGGGTGAATGCCGCGAGAGAGCGGAAATAGCTCTGGGTGCAATCGAACGGGTCGCGGACCTCGAGCCGGGATCCGAGATGCTGCTGCGGGCGGCGCTCGGCATGTCCCTCATGTACACACGCGGACCGGTCGGTGAAGCCGAGGCGGTCTGGACGCGCGTACTCGATCTCGCCGAGCGCATCGGCCACATCGGCTATCAGCTGAGGGCGCTTTACGGGCTTTGGCTCTATAGGTTCCTGATTTGCGAGTTTCGGGTGGCGCTCGAGCTTTCGGAGAGGTTCCGCAGCGTCGCAGCGAGCGGCGACAGTCAGGCCGACTTCCCCACGGCCGATCGCATGACGGCCATAACGCTGCATTTCCTCGGCGATCAGGCAGCCGCCTGCGCTTACGCGGACAGGGCTTTGAGGGCCTCGGTGCTTGGAAACCGGAATTTTCGTACGATCCACTATGGGACCGATCAACGAGTGGGGCCGCAGGTCTTCTTGGCACGGGCGCTCTGGCTCCGCGGCCTGCCGGACCAGGCGCTGAGGGCCATCGCGGCCGCCGTCGATGAGGCCGTCAAAGTCGGTCATGCGAATTCGACGTGCATCGCGCTCGCCGACGGTGCCTGTCTGCTCTCCATCTTCGTAGATGATGCCGATGCGGCCGAGCGTTTCGCCTCATTGCTGACCGAGTGCGCCGAGACGCACGCCCTTGGCGTTTGGCGCACTTACGCGCTCGCCGTTCGCGGCCGGCTGCTCCTGAAGCGCGATGCTGCGGAGGGTGCGGGACACCTTCGCTCGGCCCTCGCGGACTTGCAGAAAACACCATACGACGTGCGCTTCCAGCTCTATTGCGCGTGGCTCGCGGAAACGCTTGCCGCTGCCGGACGGCCTGCCGAGGCCCTCGAGGCCGTCGGCGATGCGCTTCGGCGCGCGGAGCGCACGGACGAGCGCTGGTATTTTCCAGAGCTGCTGCGTATCCGCGGCAATTTGCTCATTCTCGAGGGCGGCTCGCATGCAGTCGAGGCGGCAAGCGATTGCTTCTCGCAATCTCTGCAGTGGGCGCAAAGGCAAGAGGCCCTCTCCTGGGAGCTGAGGACGATCATCGACGTCGCACGATTGCGGCTGGGCGACATGACCCCGGCGCGTGCGCGCAGCCAATTGCAAGCCGTGTACGACCGGTTCCGCGAAGGCTTCGGGACCGGCGACCTCCTCAGAGCCGGTCGCCTCTTGGCCGAGCTCGCGGTCTGAGGGCTCACATCGTTTCCGTTGCCGGCTCGGAATTAATCTGACCCCATCGATCCGCAAGCCTATTCGCGCGCCCGCCAGAGCGGGGCGGCCCGTGGCCGTGTGATTTTGCAATCGCGTGTGCCGGCTCGAAAGATTGGCGACCTCCCTCCCTGTACCCTCGCTCCGGTCAGTCAACCCGGCTTGCTCAGTCGACCCAGGAGAGCAGCGATGTCCGCGATCTCGCGATCCCTCACCCGGACACGCCCACGATTCGCGTTCTTCGTGGCGTTCGCGCTGATCGCTGCGGTGCCGACGCCGGCCCTGGCCCAGGATTACGGGCAGGCGAAAGCGAGCCGGATCTTGCTGGCGGAGAAGGATCTCGCAGCCGAGAGCAGCGGCGACGTTGCCGCAGCCCTCGCCTTGTAAGGCGATGACGCAATCGTCCAATACGGCGGTCTCTGCTGGCAACCTTGCGTCGGCAAGGCCACGATCCGAAAGGAGCCTGAGTGGCGTGTGGAACATCTACGAGATCACCGGGGACAAGATCGCGGCCGCCACCTTGGTGCGTCAGCGCACGGACCCGCAAACGGCGCAGTTCATCAAATGGATACAGTCGCGACCGCGGTGAGCGCGGCTCGGCGGCCAAATCGTTGGACTGAAGTCGCGAAGGACAAGATGCAATGAAGCCGAATCCCGTTTCCGATGCCCTGCATTTCCTGCTCAATCGGGCCTGGACGACCGGCATCTTCTGGTTGCTGATCCTCGGCAGCATCGCAATCGCGGCCTACGCCTGGGTCAAAATCCGGAGCCAGCGCACGCCGCGTCATCTCGCCGACTGGATGGTCCGCTTTCTCATCGGCTCGATGTGGCGGCGGCAAACGCTGTGGAAGCCACCCCCATTACACCGATCATCCGGACGAGCCGACGACGGCCGGGCTCTATTATTGGATGACGGTGATGGGGAAGTCGGCATCCATCCTGCCGCAGGCCGACTTCATCAACGGCATCGTCCTGCCGCATTTCTATCTGTTCGCGCCCGTCGTCTACGGCCTCGAGCTGCTGACGGCCGTGTCTCACATTCTCGGGCTCTTCGTGCGCTTTTGGGGCATCGTCGGCGCGCCGCAGATCCCCGACCCGTGGCTCGGGCTCTACAACGCCGACGGCGAGTGGCCCTGGACCTACTTCTTCCCGCTTATGCTGCAGGCGATCTTCGCGACCGACCAATACGGCAGGAGCCTAGGGCTCGATGCGATCATCGTCGACCGCTGCGCGCGTGCGACCACCAACCGCGGGCCTAATTCCGCCGCGGTGCTAGGCGCGCTGACGTAGCCGCGTGGAGCGGACCTCCGGATCGGCCCCAGCGAGTCAAAGGAGATAGCATGGCGAAAGTAAAATACGACAAGGAGGCTACTGCGCTTCTTGTAATCGATCCGCAAAACGACTTCATTTCCGAGGAAGGCAAAGTGTGGGCGCGTCTGAAGGCCGTCGCAGAGGCGAATCGCTGTGTGCCTAATATGCTGCGAGCCTTGAATGCGGCACGGCATGCGGGCCTTCGCGTGCTCTATACGCTACATCATCGGTATCGTCCCGGCGATTACGAGACCTGGAGGTACATCGCTCCGATCCAGAAGGCAGCCTGGTTGAGCAAGACCTTCGAAGGTTGGGGTGGCGAAATTCACCGCGATTTCGCACCTCGACCCGGCGAGATAGTCGCCCTCGATCATTGGTGCTCCAGCGGCTTTGCCAACACCGATCTGGATCTGCAGCTCAAGAAGCACGGCATCCGCCAGCTCGTCGTCGTCGGGCTGATAGCGAACACCTGTGTGGAATCGACGGTGCGCTTCGCGGTTGAGCTCGGTTACGAGGTAACGATGGTTCGGGACGCGACGGCCGGCCTCTCGGAAGAGGAGATGCACGCCGCTCTCAATGTGAACATCCCGCGCTATGCGAGTGACGTGGTCAGCACGGAGGAGATCGTGGCATCGATCGCGGCCCTCTAAGGTGTCCGACCGGCCGCCACGAATGCGGCACTGTTCTCCATCGCCGTGTGATTCCGAAATCGCCCGTGTCGGCGCGGAAGACCGGGGACCTATCGCCTCCTAAATTGGCTCCTGACGTCGACCGCACGCGGCGGGAGCGAGCACGCGCCGGCGGTAGGTGTCGCGCTCATTCGCGTTTCTTTGATGGAGATCGCCATGGCCCAGTCCGAGAAGCTGCTCTACACCGCGAAGGTCCACACCACCGGCGGCCGCGAGGGCGGCCATGCACGGAGCTCCGATGGCCGGCTGGACGTCAGGCTCTCGGTTCCAGGCGCGCCGGGGGAGGGCACCAATCCCGAGCAGCTCTTCGCGGCCGGATGGTCGGCCTGCTTTGAGAGCGCGATGGCGCTCGAGGCTCGCAAGATGAAGGTCGTCCTTCCCCTTGACTATGCGATCGACGCCGAGGTGGACCTGAATACGGGTAGCGACGGCTATTTCCTGAGGGCCCGTCTCAACGTCACCCTGCCTGGATTGGAGCGCGAGATCGCACGGCGCGTCGTGGAAGCGGCAGAAAAGACACGTCCCTACTCCAAGGCCACACGCGGCAATGTCGACGTCGCGATCAACTTGGTCTAGATCCAGCGCCCGTCGAGCGGCCATCGGCAACGCGATTTCACTACCGTGCGATTTGGAAATGGATCGCGCGATCCCGGAAGATCGCTCGGCAGGCGCGCGGCAAGAATCCCGCCATGTCCTGAATGCGCATTCTCACGTGACGAGCAGAATCAAGTCCGTCGGCAAAGTGAATACCTCGGCGCAAGGGGGCACCCGAGCGATTGCGCGCCCACGGACCTCCGAAGATCCAGCACCCCCACACCGAACCCAGTCAAGGAGCTAGACACATGGGCATGATCGCCACCAAGGACGACACCGAGATTTTCTACAGGGATTTGGGTAGGGGCCAGCCCATCGTGTTCCATCACGGATGGCCGTTGAGTGCCGACGAGTGGGACGGCCAGATGCTGTTCTTCCTGGCGCGCGGCTATCGGGTCATCGCGCATGACCGGCGTGGCCACGGCCGCTCCACCCAGACGGACGGCGGCAACGACATGGACACCTATGCGGCAGACGTCGCGGAGCTGGTCGGTGCGCTCGATCTCAGAAACGCCATTCACGTCGGTCACTCCACGGGCGGAGGCGAGGTGGCACGCTATGTCGCGCGGCATGGGCGAGGCCGGGTCGCCAAGGCCGTGCTGATCAGCGCGGTGCCGCCGCTGATGGTGAAGACGGCCGCCAATCCCGGCGGTCTGCCCAAGGAGGTGTTCGACGGACTCCAAGCGCAGCTCGCTGCCAACCGCTCTCAGTTCTATTACGACATAGCGGCGGGACCGTTCTATGGCTACAACCGGCCCGGCGCAAAGGCCTCGCAAGGCACGATCATGAACTGGTGGCGCCAGGGCATGATGGGCGGGGCCAAAGCTCATTACGACTGCATCGTGGCTTTCTCGCAAACCGACTTCACCGAAGACCTCAAGAGGATCGAGGTCCCGACCCTCGTGATGCACGGGGAGGACGACCAGGTCGTGCCTTATGCCGATTCGGCGCCCCTTTCAGCCAAGCTCCTCGGGCACGGCACGCTGAGAACCTACAAGGGATTCCCGCACGGCATGCCGACCGCCAATGCGGACGTGATCAACGCCGACCTGCTCGACTTCATCAAATCTTGAACGCGGAGACTGCCAGATGGCAAAATGGAAGGGGCTTCAACCGATAGGCCGGAAGTGCTCTCGCCTCCAAAGTTGTCGCGATCGCGTTGGGGAGTGAGCATCGGCTATTGCCCCAGAAAATTCAGGATTGCGACTTTGCGGAGCGGCTTTCGGGAACGCGCGACGTGTTCCGAAATTGCGTGCCGCCGTGACGGAGAGTGATTGGATACCCCCGTCTAGGCGAGGGCACCACCGCTCGCAATGGCCGTGCGATTCTGAAATGGCTCGTGGCAACTTGGAAGATTAGCGACCTGCTGCTGTCTAGCTTGCTGTCATTCGGACGATGGGACGACCGCAAAGGAGCAAACTCCATGAAGGCGGCCTCGCTGTCCGACGCTTCTTGTTTCCTGCGGCTTTCCACGTCGACGCCCGCCAAGGTCATCATTAATCGGCAGCCTGATTCAAAAAATGCGGCGGGGTTGCATACTACGAACCACGAGGGGGCTAATTTCCATGAAAGACAAGGCAGATAATTCACTCAAGACACCGCGGGCGTCGATGAACCGCCGCGAGAGTCTCAAGCTCGGCGCGGCGAGCCTCATGACATCGCTGCTGCCGATGCCTGCATTACTCGTCGCACAGACCGAATCGCCTCCAAAGGAGAAGGCCATGGCCGACAACACAGCTATTCGTTCATTTCGCTTCGTGGCCTCGCAAACGGATCTTGAGGATTTACGCCGGCGTGTAAGCGCCACCAAGTGGCCCGAACGGGAACAGGTCTCTGACGCAACTCAGGGCGTGCAGCTCCTAACAATTCAAAAGCTCGCGGAGTATTGGGCGACGAGCCATGACTGGCGCAAATGCGAAGCGAAGATCAACGCCGTTCCCAACTTCATTACTGAGATCGATGGGCTGGATATCCATTTCATTCACGTTCGCTCGAGGCATGAAAACGCATTGCCGATGATCGTCACGCATGGCTGGCCGGGCTCGTTCATCGAGCAGATGAAGATCATCGTGCCGCTGACCGATCCAACCGCACACGGCGGTACTGCGGCCGACGCCTTCCACCTTGTGATTCCGTCGCTGCCGGGCTACGGCTTTTCGGGCAAGCCGACGGCGCCGGGGTGGAACCCGGTCAGCATCGCCAAGGCGTGGGCGACGCTGATGCAGCGCCTCGGCTACACACACTACGTGGCGCAGGGTGGCGACTGGGGCAATGCCGTCTCGGAAATTATGGCACTGCAGCAGCCGCCAGGATTGCTTGGCATTCACACCAACATGGCAGCCACCGTTCCACCCGACGTGTCGAAGGCGCTCTCGCTCGGAGGCCCGGCCCCGGCCGGCCTCTCGCCGGACGAAAAACGGGCGTGGGATCAGCTCGACGACTTCTTCAAGAATGGGCTGGGTTACGCCATTGAGATGAATAACCGTCCGCAGACGCTCTATGGGGTCGTCGATTCGCCGGTCGGACTCGCGGCGTGGATGATCGACCACGACATTCGCAGCTACCAGATGATCGCACGCGTTTTCGACGGCAAGCCGGAAGGGCTGACGCGGGACGACGTCCTCGACAACGTCACGCTCTACTGGCTGACGAACACCGCGATCTCCTCAGCGCGTCTCTACTGGGATACCCGCCACAATTTGACGGGAGGCTTCTTCGACGCGAGAGGTGTCAAGATCCCGGTCGCCGTAAGCGCCTTTGCCGAGGAGATCTACCAGGCACCGAAGAGTTGGGCGGAGAAGGCTTATCCCAAGCTCATCCACTACAACAGCTTCCCCAAGGGTACCCATTTTGCGGCGTGGGAACAGACGGAGCTCTTCGTCTCCGAGATGCGCGCATCGTTCAAATCGCTTCGCGGCTAACAGCAATGAGTACGCCTTCTCGCGCCTAACAGGCTGCTGAAAAACCCTTCACGCAGGGTGGTCGGACGTGATTCGCTTCGTCATCGTGGGTTGGGATGGAGGGAGCGATGCAGGGTGAGGACGAGCGGACGTGGGGGATGTTCTCTTATGTCCGTCCGGAGCGGCGGGTTCCCAAAGACCACCCCTTGCGGCCGATCCGCGAGATCGTGGATCGAGCGCTTGGCTCGTTGTCGGCCCAATTGGAAGCGCTTTACTCGCACACGGGGCGGCCATCGATCGCGCTGGAGAAGCTGCTGCGCGCGTTGCTGCTGCAGGCCTTCTACTCGGTGCGCTCGGAACGCCAGCTCATGGAGCGGCTCGAATACAACCTGCTGTTCTGCTGGTTCGTCGGGCTGTCGATGGACGTGGTGGTGTGGGATGCGACGACGTTCACGAAGAACCGGGACCAGCCGCTCGACGGCGACATCGCCCGGGAGTTCCTGGCGGCTGTGCTGAACCAGCCCGAGGTTCGGCGGCTGCTATCGCAGGAGCACGTCTCGGGCGAGGGAACGCCGAACGAGGCCTGGGCTGCGATGAAGAGCTTTCGGCCCAAGGATGGATCAGGCGGACCGCCGAGGGGTGGCGGGCGCAATGCCGCGCATGACTTCCATGGCGAGAAGCGCACGAACGCGACGCATGCCTCGACGGCCAACCCGGATGGGCGCCTCTATCGGAAGAGCCCCGGCCAAAGTGCAACGCTCTGCCACATGGGCCAGCTGTTGATGGACAACCGGCACGGCCTGATCGTCGAGACCGAGTTGACGCCCGCCACGGGTTGGGGCGAACGCGCGGCGGCCGAGGCGATGATCGAAGACCTGCTGCACGTTCCACACGCGACGCTCGCGGCGGACAGGGCCTACGAGACGGCAGCATTTGTCGCCAGCTTGCGTGCGGAGGGCGTCGTGCCGCACGTCGCACAAAACAGATCCGGCCGCCGCTCTGCGATCGATGGACGTACAACCCGACACCCGAGCTACGCGGTGAGCCAGCGCGCTCGCAAGCGCATCGAGGAAGCCTTTGGCTGGATCAAGACCATCGGCGGCTTGCGCAAGACCCGACATCGAGGGCGAGACAAAGTCCGCTTGAGCTTCACGCTTATCGCCACCGCCTTCGTGATCGTCCCGCCTGTCTACGCGGGCGCTCTCGCGCAAGAGACTCCGATGCACGAGCCGCCGCCGGAAACGCCGTTCCTTCGTGAAAACGATGGCGCGATGGAAAAGATGATGGCCGGCATGACGATCAAGCCGACGGGGAACATCGATCTCGATTTCGTCGCGATGATGGCGCCGCATCATCAGGGCGCGATCGACATGGCGCAGGCGTACCTGCGCTATGGGCACAACGAGCAGCTGAAGCGCCTCGCGCAGGAGATCATCGTCACGCAGCAGCAGGAGATCGCCGCGATGCGTCTCGCCGTGGGGCTGCCATTGCCGCCATCCCTGCCGGCCCCGGATCAGCCGGCCGCCGGGTCTGCAATCGGCAGCGGCACGCCGCCTCGCGCCATGCCTGGCCATCCGGAGAACTGAGATGAAACGCAGACTTCTCATTGCCGTGGTGCTCGCAGGCACCGCCCTCGCCGGCATCCCTTATGGTCGCGCGGGCCAAGCCCCCGCCGCCGCAAGCGATCCGGACATTCCGCTGAGCCACCGCGACCGCGTCTACGCGGCCGAGCAGTTCTCGAATACCGTCTCGGTCACCGATCCCGCCTCGAACACGCTTCTGGGCGTCATCCGTCTGGGCGATCCCGAGCCGGGCAATCTCAGTCCGCTCTATCACGGGCAGTTGCTCGTCCATGGCATCGGCTTTTCGCCGGACCATGGGACGCTTGCGGTCGTCTCGATCGGCTCGAATTCCGTTACCTTCATCGACACCGCCACCAACACTGTCAAGCACGTCACCTATGTCGGGCGCTCGCCGCACGAGGCTTTTTTCACGCGAGACGGCGGCGAGGTGTGGGTCACCGTGCGCGGCGAGAACTACGTCGCCGTGCTCGACGGGCAGAGCTTCCAGGAAAAGACGCGGATCGAGGTTCCGGCCGGGCCGGGCATGACGATTTTCTCGCCGGACGGGAAGTACGGCTACGTATGCTCGTCATTCAACCCCGAGACGGTCGTGATCTCGGTCGCCGACCACAAGGTCGTCGGCAGAGTGGTGCAAGCAAGTCCGTTCTGCCCCAATATCGCGGCGACGCCGGATGGATCGCAGGTCTGGTTCACGCTGAAGGACGTCGGCAAGACGCAGGTCTTCGATGCTCGTCCGCCCTTCGCTCTGCTGAAAACGCTCGACACCGGCCCCATCACCAACCACGTCAATATCGTTCGGAACGCCAATGGCAACTTCGCCTACGTGACGGTCGGCGGCCTCAATCTCGTCAGAGTCTTCCGGACCGACACATTCGCGGAAGTAGCGACCATCTCTGTCGACGACCTGCCGCATGGCGTATGGCCCTCCGGGGACGGCACGCGGATCTACGTCGGCCTCGAGAACGCCGACGCGCTCGCCGCGATCGATACCCTGAGCAACAAAGTGATTGCGAACATTCCCATCGGCCAAGCGCCGCAGGCCATTGCCTATGTGCCCGAAGCGGTGCCGGAGGGCGCGGGGACGGAGAACTTGCAGCCGCTCGGCATTGGCGGCGCAGCCGCGCATTTGGCGCTTGCGCCGCCAGGCGGAGAGCAAGGGCCGGCGCCGACTAGCGTCACCCTCTTTGATCAGGGACTGCTGCAGGTGCTGCAGGCCGCGGTCACCCGGCTCGAGCCGAGTCAGCCCTATGTGCTCGCCCTCGCGGCGCAGCCGGACGGCGGCGGGCACCTCGAGCCGCTAGCGGCGTTTACGACCAGTCCTGCGGGCGCCGCGATCGTGAACGCGGTGGGCCCGATCCGCCAGATCGTCCAGGCTAAGGCGGCGAAGCCGGACCGTCGCTACCTGGTGATTGCCCCGGGCAGACCCGGCGAGCTCGGCACACCCGTGCAGATCCAAGGCGAGTAGTGCCCGCCGCGTCATTGTCGTGGGATGCAGAGTGCAGGCGTTCACGCTGAGACTGTGATCGAAGCGGATCTCACATTTCTGCGGCTAGCAAATTCGCTTACCGTCGTCTGTTGCGTGCGAGCCGGTAAGCTAGGTCCTGTTTACAAACTTATTGACGCCTGACTCGCGGCCTGATTCAAGGATTCCTCTTGGAGAGGAGGGGCTCTTGAGTCGAGGGGATCTGAGCGAAGCGGAGTGGCGTCTGTTGCAGGATCTGCTGCCGGCGGAG
>DATKNV010000045.1:0-2553 GCA_035541215.1 Allostellaceae bacterium
CGAGTCCGAGGGGCAGTTGGCGAAGGCCTCGGGGGAAATGCGGGTGAACTCCAGGTCCGCGCGCGCGGAAGTAAAGGCGGCCTCGCAGACCCGCGCCATCTCGGGGTTGAAGCGCGCGAGCTCGGCGAGGTAGCGCCGCGCGCCGAACATGAACATGCCGCTGTTCCAGTAGTAATCGCCCGACTTGACGAACTCGGCGGCGCGCACCGCGTCGGGCTTCTCGACGAAGCGCGCGATGCGGTGGAGGTCCCCGCTCGCGGCTCCGCGCTGGATGTAGCCGTAGCCGGTCTCGGGCGCGGTCGGAACGATGCCGAAGGTGACGAGCTGCCCCTCACCAGCCGCTGGCAACGCCAGGCGCACCGCGCGCTGGAAGGCCGGGATGTCCTTGATGACGTGATCGGCCGGAAGGACGAGGAGCACGGGATCCGGGGCGCCGGCGGCGACCCCGCGGAGCGCCGCATGCGCGGCGAGCGCGATGGCGGGCGCGGTGTTGCGACCTGCGGGCTCGAGCACGATGGCGCGCGGCTCGATCTTGAGCTTTCGCAGCTGCTCGGCCACGAGGAAGCGGTGCGCCTCGTTGCAGACGACCACGGGGGGAGCAGCCCCCAGTCCCTCGAGGCGCAGGGCCGTCTGCTGCAGGAGCGTGCGCGTGCCGGTCAATGCCAGCAGCTGCTTCGGATAGAGCTCGCGTGAGAGCGGCCAGAGCCGGGTGCCTGCGCCGCCCGAGAGAATCACCGGTATGAGCATCGCGCCTTCCCTGAGATCAGTCCGTCGCGAGCGGCTTGCCGCGGCCGATGGCGTGGTAGGTGAGGCCGAAGCGGCTCACCATCGCCGGGTCGTAAAGATTGCGGCCGTCGAAAATGACCGCCCCCTTCAGGACTTCCTTCAGCCGGTCAAAGTCGGGGCTGCGGAACTCCTGCCACTCCGTGACGATCGCCAGCGCATCCGCCCCTTCCGCCGCCTGGTAGGCATTCTTCGCCAGCGAGAACTTAGGCTCGCCGGCATAGATGCGCTGCGCCTCGGCTGCCGCTACGGGATCGTACGCGTGCACGCGCGCGCCCGCCCGGATCAGGAGGGCGATGAGGGTGCGCGAGGGGGCTTCCCGCATATCGTCCGTATTCGGCTTGAAGGAGAGGCCCCAGAGCGCCACCGTACGGCCCGCGAGCTGGCCGTCGAAGTGCCGCGACATCTTGTGGAACAGTATTTCCTTCTGCCGGGCGTTGACGTCCTCGACCGCGTTCAGGATCACGGGCTCATGCCCCGCGTCGTGGGATGAGCGGATGAGCGCCTGGACGTCCTTCGGGAAGCAGGATCCGCCGTAGCCCGTGCCGGGGTAGATGAAGCTGTAGCCGATGCGGGGATCCGAGCCGATGCCGATGCGCACCTTCTCGATGTCCGCGCCGACCCGCTCGGCGATGTTGGCGAGCTCGTTCATGAAGCTGATCTTAGTCGCAAGCATCGCATTCGCCGCGTACTTGGTGAGCTCGGAGGAGCGGATGTCCATCACGATCAGCCGATCGTGGTTGCGGGTGAAGGGCTCATAGAGCGCGCGCATGAGCTCGGTGGTGCGCGGGTTGTCGGTGCCCACCACGACACGGTCCGGCTTCATGAAGTCCGTGATCGCCGCGCCCTCTTTCAGGAACTCGGGATTCGAGACCACGTCGAACTCGCAGCTCACCCCGCGCGCGGCGAGGGTCTTGTCGATCTCCGCGTGCACCTTGTCCGCGGTTCCGACCGGCACGGTCGACTTGGTGATCACGATCGCGTAGCGGTCGAGGTGGGTCGCGATGGTGCGCGCTACCGCGAGCACGTGGCGCAGGTCCGCCGAGCCGTCCTCGCTCGGTGGCGTGCCGACCGCGATGAGCTGAAAGAGGCCGTGTGCGACGCCCTTAGCAGCGTCGGTAGTGAACTCGATGCGCCCGGCCTCGGCGTTGCGCTTGATGAGCGCCTCGAGCCCGGGCTCGTGGATCGGGACCTCGCCGCGGTTCAACCGCTCGATCTTGCCTGCGTCGACATCGACGCAGACGACGTGGTTGCCGGCGTCGGCGAGGCAGGCGCCGGTCACTAGGCCTACGTAGCCGGATCCGAAAATCGTTACGCGCATGGATTAAGTCAATGTAAGTTATGGATTTATAAGAACTAATGGACGACAGACTAGAGCAAATCGAGGCCACGCTCAATCGCGAAGAAGCGAAGGATACCCTCCGGTGCAAGCATCCGGGGCTTCAGGATCGAAGCGGCGGGCCGGCCTTAATTGAGCGGGTTCTGGCCCGGGGCGGGCTTGCCGACCTCGGACTGGCGGCGCTTCGCGGCGAAGTCAGCCACATTGGAGGCGGAAGCATGCGGCAGCACTGCCTTTCGCGCCCAGACATAGTCGCGGATGTCGGCGCTCGAGGGGTATTCCACCACCGCCTCCGTGAGGAGCCCGAGCGCCCGGTGACAGTCGAAGCTCGCGAGCGCCACCAGCAGGTCGTTCAGGATCTCCTGCATTCTCGGCCACGCCACGTGGTGCTCCATCGCCCGCATGATCATCGGGTGATCGGTGCCGGTGAC
>DATKNV010000046.1:0-4892 GCA_035541215.1 Allostellaceae bacterium
CAGCCGCCGCTCGGCCGTCGCGCCGTCGAAGACGTCGCGCGCGAGCGGCATGACGGTCGGCAGCGAGCGCCAATAGGCCTTGAGATCGTCCTCGCCGTAGAGCGCATCGGAGACGATCACCTCGCCCGGCTCAATGCGCGCGATCTCGGCGGCGAGCGTGGCGCGGTCGCATTCGGCGACGCGGAATTCGCCCGTCGAGATATCGATCCAGGCAAGCGCAAAGCGTGTCTCATTGCCGGCTGAAGACAGCCGGGCACGCGTGACCGCGAGCAGGTAATTGTTGCGCCGCGCATCGAGCAGCGAATCTTCGGTCAGCGTGCCGGCGGTGACAAGCCGCACCACGTCGCGTCGTACCACGCTTTTCGAGCCGCGTTTGCGCGCTTCCGCCGGATCTTCCAGCTGCTCGCACACCGCGACGCGATGGCCGAGTTCGATCAGCCGGTGCAGGTATTCGTCGGCGCGCACGACCGGCACGCCGCACAGCGGCACATCGCGTCCGAGATATTTGCCGCGCTTGGTGAGCACGATGCCGAGCGCGCGTGACGCGATTTCGGCATCCTCGAAGAACATCTCGTAGAAATCGCCCATCCGGTAGAACAGCAGGCAATCCGGATATTGCCGCTTGATCTCCAGATACTGCGCCATCGCCGGCGTCGCCGCTTCGGCGGCGGGTGCGTCGTTCATGCCCGACCCTAGAACGGGATCGCGCCGAAGGGAATCTCCGCGTGCGACAGCAAGAACCGCCTGCCTCCGTGAGGGGCAGGGGAATCGCATAAGAAATTCCTCTCCCCTCCGGGGAGAGGCAAGGTGAGGGGCGCTACGGCCGGAAGGCCGGAAAAACCGATCGCCGACGCGTCGAGAGCCCCCTCACCCCAGCCCTCTCCCCGGCGGGGAGAGGGAGGACCGCGCCATCTGCGATGGCTCTGCCGTGAGGGGCAGATCGGTCGGCATTCAGTGATGATGCCCGCTCTCCGGCGGCGGCGGCTCCGGCTCGGCATTGAGGGTGCGCAGCAGCGCCGCGAGCTGGCTCGGCGCGGCGCTTTCGCCGATCCAGCGCGCGCGGAGATAGCCCCAGCGGTCGATCAGGAATTCGAGATGGCGCGGCGAGGGCTCGGCGTCGGAGGCGGGGCGCGCGAAGAGGGAATAGATCGCGGCGAGATCGGGATCGGCGGGAGCGTAGATCGCGCCGGTGCGCGCGGTCTCCGCGAGCGGGAAGGCCGCGACCTCCAGGCCCTCGGCCTCGAGCGCACTCGCGACCCCGGCCAGCCTGTCGAGACGCTCGGCCGAGCCCGGGAGGGTGTAGAGCACCAGCAGCACCGCTTTGCGGCCGCGGAGCGAGGCCAGCGTCTCTTGCGCGCCGCCGCCGCGCTCCATCGCGAAATCGGGAGCGGGGAAGCGGAGCGCGGGGTCGAGCGCGGGGCCGAGAGCGCGGGCGGCCTCGGCGTCGGACTGGAGGCGGAGGAAACCCACGGCGGCCCAGCGCTGCTGGTCGTCGAGCACGCCGCCGAAGGCCGGCATGGCGCCCTCGCCGCGGCCATGCGTCACCCACCACCAGAGCGTGCCGTCGCTGTGATGCGCAGCGTGCTGGCGCGCGAGATCGGCGGGCGGCTTCGGCAGGCTCGCGGCGGCGGGCCCGTCGCCGTAGCCGTGCGCGCCGTGACAGGAGGCGCAGGCGTCGAAGTAGACTTGCTGGCCCACCGCGAGCGTCGCGACGGAATAGGGGAGCGGCGATGCCACATAAACCGTCGGCACCGCCGCGAGCGAGCAGGCGAAACCGCCGGCCACGAGTGCCAGGACGACCGCCGCGGCCCCGGCCCAGCGCAGGCGCCGATCGCTGCCGAGGAGCCCGCGCCCGAGCGCCACGAGACCCGCCGTCGCCAGCGCCAGCGCGAGCATCGCCAGCACCTCGCGCCAGAGCGCGGCTCTCGCGGCTGCCCAGCTCCAGCTGACGGCGAAAGGCCAGAGCGGCTCGTCATGGGCGGCCGGAACGGAGATGCCGAGGACGGCCACGTCCGCGAGGACGAGCAGGCCCAGACCTGCCTCGAGCGCGGCGTTGCGAGCAAGACGGCGCGCCGCCCCGGGCTCTGCGAGCGCGGGGGCGAGGCGTTGCCGGTTGACGGCGGCGAGCGCGATCATCGCGAGGAAGAGGGCGATCTTCAGCAGCAGCAAGCGGCCATAGGCGGTCCCCACGAGGCCGGGGATCGATCCCACCAGCGACCACGCATTGAGCACGCCCGTCAGCACGAGCCCGCCGACGCAGAGGATGCCGAGCGTCGAGAAGCGCCGGCAAACCGGTGTCCCCACTTTTGCGGCCGCGACGGGATCGCGCGCGAGGGAGCGCAGCAGCCCAGCGAGCGGGACCAGACCGCCGAGCCAGATCGCCGCCAACAAGAGATGCAGGACGTCGCCCGCGGCCGTCGCCCCACTCGCCGCCGCGGCATGGCCCGCGAGCGCGAGGCTCGCGACGGCCGCGAGCGCAATACCGGCGGCAAGGGGCTCGCTCGCGCGCGAGGGCGGCAGCGCCAGCACGAGGAAGAGCATCAAGACGAGCGCTCCCCGCGCCAGCCACGCCATGCCAAACCCGGTCGCGGTCAGGAGCCGTGCGATGAGCTCCGCATCGGGCCAGCCGGAGCCACCGATGGCCTGGGCCTCCGCGAGGAGCCGCAGCAGCGCGGCCAGGAGTGCCGCCGCCGCGGCCCAGCGCGCGATTGCGCGCGTTCTCGCGAGCGCGGCGCCGAAAAGCCGGGGATCGGCACCGCGAAGGCTCCGCGGCGCCACCGCGGCCCAAAAAGAGAGCGAGCCCGCGGCGAGTAGCAATGCCGCGTATTCGCCGAGGCGTGCGATCGCCGCGGGCTCGATGGTCACGGCGCCACCGTGAAGCGGAAGTTGCCGGAGGTCACGTGGGTGTCGACGGAGAGCACGCGCCAGATCACCTTGTAGCTTCCGGGCGCCAGCGCGCCCAGGGGCACCACCAGGACCTGACGGTCGCTCGCGTCGGGCTTGGCCGGGCCGGTGCTGACGGTATGGCCGGCGGCGTCCTCGACCCGCACGGTGCTGAGCGCCGCCTCGATCGCCTCGGTGAAGCGGAGCCGCACCTCCGCGGGCGATTGATGGACGGTGCTCCCGACCGCCGGCACCGCGCGGTCGAGGAAGGCGTGGGCGAGCACCGCCGGCGCCCCCAGAAGGAGCGCCGGCAGCACGAGCAAGACGGCAGGAATGCGCGGCATCGATCAGTTCCCGAAGATCGGCTTCCCGATGCTCTGCGGGAAGATGTCGTCGAGATAGAAATGGAGCTGCAGGATGCCGCCCACACCATGCCCCGTCGCTCCGTTCACGGGCACGATCATCTCGGCGCCGATTTGATAGTACTGCCCCACCCAAATGAGGCCAGGACTGATGGTGCCGGTGGTCTGACCGTTCCCACCGCGGTTGAGCGCGGTTTCCATGTTGAACTCCACCACCGGAATCAGGCGATTGAAGGGGGCGCCGATGCCGAGGTCCCGCACGTAGCCCTGGAGATAGGGGATGCTGTATTGCAGGGTGAATCCCCACTCGAGCGTGTTCGGGCGCGTGGTGGGCTCGCCGTCGGTGGTGTTGGTGGCGCGCCAGGGAATGCCGTATCCGATGACGCCGGTCACCGCGAAGGGCCGGACCCAGTCCCAGGAGTCCGGCAAGTCGCCGAGACCCTTGCCGAAGTAGACCGTCGGCGTGAGCGTGCTGACGCGGTCGGCGCCGATGCTCTTGGAGCCGGTGCCGCCGATCTCCGTCTCGACGCCAACCGAGAGCATGAACTCGTGCGGCTCGTTGACGTAGACCTTGTACTTCGGCGTGAACTCCAGGTTCTGCCAGCCCGAGACCGTGGGCATGCCCTTGGCGCTGAAGCGGCTCCAGGCCGGCGAGATCGAGAAGCCGAAATTCTCGGTGATGCGCTTCGAGAATTCCGCCGAGACATCGAACTCCTCGACCGAGGGCGAATCGCTGCTCGGGGGATTGAGAACCAAGGTCGGCAGCGACAGCTCGTCGGCGACGTTGGGGTCGTCGATCTGCAGGGTGGCGGGAAAGAAGCGGTTGCCGGCGAAACCGTGCGCGCTGGCATCGGCGGCCGAAAGCAATAGGGCCGCCGCGGCAAGACCCGCGGCATCCAGGTGAGAGCGCCTCATGATGCGACTCCGATATCTGAAGGTGCGAGCAGCAGCGGCCGCCCGCCCCTTCCTGGGACGGCGGACCGCGGCCGCGCTCGAGGGGAGTTAGGCCAGGGCGGGCGGCGCCCGCGGCGCGTAGGGCGTATGTGCCTGCGGCCGCGACGGGGCCGCGGCAGCCGCGAGCGAGAGATGCGAGACGGCATCGCCGCGCGGCGGCGTAAGATCGACCGGGGCCGGCAGCGTCGTCCCCGCAAGCGCCGCTGAGAAGGCGACGCAGATCGCGCAGCCATCGTGATGGTGATGCTGGCCGTGATCGTGCTGATGCGAGTGGCCGGCGCCGCCCGCATGCTCCTGCGCCGCGAGCGCGGCATGCTCGGCGCGGATATGGCCGATCGCGTGGAGGATGTCGGTCGTGAAGTGATGGGGCAGATAGCAGCCGATGGCGACGGCAACCGCGCCGAGCCACGCTCCCACCCTCATCTGCCACCGCCGCATCGCCCGCCTTCCCCTCCGCCGGTATCGCCGGCAGGCCTCCTCACTCTAGACTCCGACGCGGCGCGCATACAGAGGCGCTCACTTCTATTTGAAGCCGGCGCGCTGCGGCACCCCCGCCTTTGACGCTCGCTCCCCGCCCTTCTAGACTGACGCCTTAACCATGCAAGGCCGCGCCGAACGGGCGTTTGCGCCTTGAATCAACACGAGGAAACGCCTGTGTCGTCCACCGAAACCGCCGCCGTCCACGTGACCGAG
>DATKNV010000047.1:0-15638 GCA_035541215.1 Allostellaceae bacterium
AGATAGCTGCGGCGGGCGCTGTAGTAGCCGCGGGCCATGAGCTCCAGGTGCAGGAGCGCGCGCTTCTCCTCGCAGGCGACGATGTCCTTGGGCGTGCGGATCGGCGCGGTCTGGAAGTGGATGCTGAGGAGCGAGCCGATGCCCGTCGACTGCATCGCGACCCCCTTCTCCTTGAAGAGCGCGTTGAGCCGCGACTTCAAGCTCTCGCCGGTCGCCGTGAGCGCACGGGCGGCATCGGGGGTATAGATCTCGCTCAAGCCCACGACGCCCGCGGCCATGCTCATGACGTTGTTGTTGAAGGTGCCGGCGTGCGCGAGGCTGTCCTTCCGCGTGGGGTCGTAGCGCTCCATGAGGCGCCGCGCGCCGCCGAAGGCGCCGAAGCTGAAGCCGCCGCCGAGATACTTCCCGAAGGTCGTCATGTCCGGGCGGATGCCGTGCGCCTCCTGCAAGCCGCCGGGCGAGAGGCGCGAGGTCATGACCTCGTCGAAGATGAGGACGACGCCGTGCTTCGCGGTGGCATTCCGGAGCGCCTGCAGGAACTCGCGCGTGGCGGGGATGGCGCCCGAGGCCCCCATCATGGGCTCGAGGATCACGGCGGCGAGCTCGTTCTTGTGCTTCTCGATCAGGGCGACCGTGCCGTCGATGTCGTTGTAGGTGCCGACGACGAAGGGCATCGGCACGTTGAGCGGCGAGGTGCCGCCGCGGAAGCTCAGGACGCCGCCGTGATAGCCGCTCTCGAAGACGAGGACGCGGTCGCGGCCCGTCATCACCCGCGCCGTCATCAGCGCCATCAGGTTCGATTCGGTGCCGGAGTTGGTGAAGCGGATGAGATCGATCGAGGGGAAGCGCGCCTTCACCAGCGCGGCGAGCTCGGCCTCGTAGGCATTGGGGCCGCCCAAGGCGATCCCGCCCTCGAGCGCACGGCGTGCTGCCGCCATGATCTTCGGATGCGAATGGCCGTAGAGGCCCGCGGAATACTCGCCGAGGAAGTCCGTGTAGGTGTGGCCGTCGATGTCGGTGAGGCGCTGTCCCTCGCCCTTGGCGAAGGCCGCGGGGAAGGGGCTGTAGTGCAGGACGGTCCTCGTGTTGCCGCCGGGCATGGCTGCGGCTGCGTCCTTGAAGCGCTTCTCGCTCCTGGGATTCGCCGCGGCGAAGCGGCGCTCGGCATCGGCAAGGGCGGTCGCGAGGTCGTAGTTGACGCGGGTGTCGGGCATGGAGGGGCCTCCGGGGTGGGAGGGGCATTGTGGGCCGGAGGCTCGCGCCGCGCAACACGGCCACCCTCACCCTCCCGCGCTACGCGCGGGCCCCAACCCTCTCCCACTACGTGGGAGAGGGGCAAAATTGTCCCTCTCCCGCTATGCGGGATAGGGTCGGGGCCCATTGCGAAGCAATGGGAGGGGGAGGGTGTTGGAGCTGCCGAGCCCTAGCTCGTCTTCATCTCGCCGAGATAGGCCTGCTGCACCATCTCGTTGTCGCGGAGGCTCTTGGCGGAGCCCTCGAGCACGACGACGCCGGTCTGGAGCACGTAGCCGTGGCTCGCGATCGAGAGCGCCATGTTGGCGTTCTGCTCGACCATGAAGATGCTGGTGCCCTTGCGGTTGATCGCCTGGATGATGTCGAAGACCTGCTCGACATAGGCCGGCGAGAGACCCATCGAGGGCTCGTCCATGCAGAGAAGCTTCGGCCGCATCATCAACGCGCGCGCCATCGCCACCATCTGCTGCTCGCCGCCGGAGAGCGTGCCGGCGGTCTGGCCGAGGCGCTCCTTGACGCGCGGGAAGAGCTCGAAGACCCGATCGATGTCGGACTCGATCTCCGCCTTGTCGTCGCGCGTATAGGCGCCCATCTCGAGGTTCTCGCGCACGGTCATGCGCGGGAAGAGCCGGCGCGCCTCCGGCACGGGCGCGATGCCGCGGCGGACGCGCTCGGCGGTGGGAAGGGTGTTGATCTCCTCGCCCTGATACGTCACGGCGCCGCGCTGCGGGCGGACGATGCCGAAGATCGTCTTCATGGTCGTGGACTTGCCCGACGCGTTGCCGCCGAGCAGGCACACGATCTCGCCCTCCCCTACGATGTAGTTCACGGCCTTGAGGACGTGAAGCTCGCCGTAGTAGGTGTCGACTTCCTTGAACTCAAGAAGCGGCCGCCGCTGAGGCTGCTGCTGTCCGTCCGAGATAGGCACGCAGGACTTCCTTGTTGCTGTGGACTTCCGCCGGAGTGCCCTCGGCGATCTTCTCGCCGTGGTCCAGCACGATCACCTTGTCGGCGATCTCGTTGACGACGTTGAGCTTGTGCTCGATGAGGAGGATCGTGACCCCGCGCTCGCGCAGGCCCCGGATCTGGTCCGTGAGCTCCAGCGTCTCCGTCGGGTTCATGCCCGCCGTGGGCTCGTCGAGAAGCAGCATCATCGGCTCCGTCACCAACGCGCGGGCGATCTCGAGCCGGCGCCGGTTGGCGTAGGAGAGCGTCCGCGCCAGATGCTGCACGCGCGGCAGCAGCCGGTTGCCGAAGATGCTGAGGATCTCGAGCGCGTGCTCGCGCGCCCCCTCCTCCTCGCGCTGGACGCTCGGCGGCCGGATCACCGCGCCCAAAGCGCCGGTCGAGGTGCGCGTGTGCGTCCCCACCAGCGCGTTCTCCATGAGCGTCATGTTCGCGAAGAGCCGCAGGTTCTGGAAGGTGCGGGCGATGCCGCGCTCCACGATCTCGTGCGCGCCGAGGCCGCGGATCTCGTCGCCCGCGAGCTTGACGGAGCCGGAATCCGCCTCGGTGAGGCCGGTCACGAGGTTGAAGAAGGTCGTCTTGCCGGAGCCGTTGGGCCCGATCACCGCGACGATCTGGCCGGGCATCACCGTGAGATCGAGGCTGCGCACGGCCTGGATGCCGCCGAAGGCCTTGGCGAGGCCCTTGATCTCCAGGAGCGGGCGCGAGGGATCGACGGGCTTGTGATGGAGCGGAGCGAGCTCGCCCTTGATGCCGCCGCGGGATGGCACCGCGGTCTGCTGGGCGTGAGTGAGCGCGGTCACGGCTCGCCGCTCGGGGATCAGGCCTTGCCGCCGGTAGAGCATCATCACCACGAGAATGATGCCGAAGATGAGCTCGATCGACTGCACGATGTTGATGTTCTGGAGGAACACGATCCCCGTGAGATTCCCGAGCGCGTGCACCCATTGCTCGAGGTCCTGCAGGAACCAGGATTGCAGGAGCTGCAGGAGGAGCGCGCCCACGACGACGCCGGCGACGCTGCCCATGCCGCCGAGCACGATCATCACGAGGAGCATCACCGAGACCGGGAAGCTGAACATCTCGGGCGTCGCGGTCTGGAGCTTCGCGACGTAGAAGGTGCCGGTCATCCCCGCGAAGCCCGCGCCGACGGCGAAGGCCAAGAGCTTGAGCTTGGTGCGGTTGACGCCCATCGCCTCGGCGGCGATCTCGTCCTCGCGGATCGCCATCCAGGCGCGTCCTATGCGCGAGGATTTGAGGCGCGTGCTCACGAATATAAGGAAGACGATGAGGACGAGGCCCAGATAGTAAAAGGGCGTCGAGAAGACGCCGAAATTCCCGTACCAGGGCAGATGCGGCGGGAGCGCGCCGTTCAAGCCCGCGGCGCCGTTGGTGAGCGTGGGCGTGTTGCGTGCGACGATCGGCACGATCTCGCCGAAGCCCAGCGTCACGATCGCGAGGTAGTCGCCCTTGAGGCGCAAGGTCGGCGCCCCGAAGAGCACGCCGAAGAATGCCGCCACCACCGCCGAGATCGGGAGCATGAGCCAGAACGAGACCTGGAAGTGCACGTGGTCGGGCTCGACGCCCTCGACGTGGAAGCGCGAGACGAACCCCACGAGCTCCAGGGGCTCCCACCAGTCGCTCCAGACCGGCTGCACCTGATAGGAGGAGAAGATTCCGTAGGTGTAGGCGCCGATCGCGAAGAAGGCGGCGTAGCCGAGGTCGAGGAGCCCCGCGAAGCCCACGACGATGTTGAGACCCAAGGCCAGGATCGCGAAGGCCATGGCGTTGGCGACGGCGTCGATGTCGCCCTCGTTGGCGTCGAAGAGCGGGAAGGCGATCGCGAAGACGATGATGGCGCCGAGCACGGCGCGGCGCCATTCATCGCTGAAGAGGCGTTCCCAGAGTGCGGGGATGAGACTGCGGGTCTGCTCTATCGGTGTGTTTGCCATGGACGCCGCTCAGGATTTGGTGGGCGCCGCGCGCCCCAGGAGCCCGACCGGACGGAACACGAGGACGATCACCAGGATCGAGAAGATGATCACGTCGGTCCAGCGCACGTCGATGATGCTGCCGCCGACGGACTGGATGAGGCCGATCAGGACGCCGCCGAGCATCGCGCCGGGGATGTTCCCGATGCCGCCGAGGACGGCGGCGGTGAAGGCCTTCAAGCCCGCGGAGTAGCCGATGATGAAGCTGGTGTAGTTGTAATAGAGGCCGAAGACCATGCCGGCCGCGCCCGCGAGCGCCGAGCCCAGGAAGAAGGCGGTCTGGACGACCTTGTCGACGTCGACCCCCATCATGCGCGCGGCTTCCTGGTCCTGCGCCGTCGCCTGCATCGCCTTGCCGAGCTTCGTCCTGCGCACGAAATAGTGCAGGCCCGCCATGAGCACGAGCGAGACGCCCCAGAGCAGGAGCTCGCGCAGCCGGATCTCCGCCTGGTCGCCGAAGAGCAGCGCCGGCGGGATTTCCCATTTCGTCGGCGGCAGCGGATTGGCGTAGTTCTTGGTGTCGGCGCCGAAGCCGAGCAGGACGAGATTGTAGATGATGTAGGAGAGGCCGATGGTCGTGATCATCGGCGCGGTGCCGGATATGCCGCGCAAGGGACGCAGCGCTACCCGCTCGATCGCCATGCCGAGCGCACCCGTCAGGAACATCGTGACGAGGAGCGCGGCCAGCAGCGCGCCCACGAGCGGCAGCCCGTAGAGCACGACGTTCTGGCTCTCCATCCCCATGGCCTGGAACACCCAGAGGGCGATGAAGGAGCCCAGCATGAAGACGTTGAAATGAGCGAAATTGATGAGCTCGATGATGCCGTAGACCATCGTGAAGCCGAGCGCGAGCAGCGCATACATCGCGCCCAGGCTCACTCCGTTGATGACCTGTTGCGGCAGGATCTGCCAGAAGTCCTCGGGCAGAAAGCCGAAACCCATCAGGAGAATCGCGGCGATCGCGACGACGATCACCAGCGAATAGCGCCGGAGGAAGCCCAAATAGAAAGTCATCTATCTGGACTCCTCCGGCCCGTACTCGAACAACCCAGCGATCCTCAGGTCTGCGGGCTCTCTGGCGCGACGCCCAGATAGACCGAGTTGCCGGCTTCGTCGTCGACCGGCTTCGCAGGGTTACGCTTGTATTGGTAGACGCTGACGATCTTGGAGACGATGTCGCCGTTCGCGTCGAACGAGACCTCGCCCTGCAGCGTCATCAGCTTGGTCGACTGAATGGCGTCGCGGACGTTCTCGCGGGTGACCTCTTTCTTGGCGGCAATGACCCGCTTGATCGCATCGATGATCACGAGCGCGCCGTCATAGGCCGTGACGGAGTAGTTGTCGGGGCCCACGCCGTACTTCGCCGTGAAGCGCTTCACGAACTCCTGGACCTTGGGGTCCGTCAGGAGCTCGGGAGAGGCATCCGTGCAGTACCAGCCCTCGACCGCCGGGAAGCCCACGCCCTTCAAGAAGCTCGCGCCCTTCACGCCGTCGCCGCCCGCCTTCTTGACGTTCGGGATGATGTCATAGGCCTGCTTGGCGAGCTTCACGCCCGCTTGCGCGACGCCGCCGAAGTAGAGCATGTCCGGATTGGCGGCCTTGATCTTCGTCAGGATGGTCGTGTAGTCCGCATCCTTGGGATTGAGCTGGTCGCGGCCCAGCACCTTGATCCCGATCTTCGCGGCCTGCTTCTGGAAGCTGTCGGCGATGCCGACGCCGTAGGCGCCGCTGTCGTCGAGGACGTAGACCGTCTTCACCCCGAGCTTGTCCTTCACGTAGTTGGCCATGTTGGGGCCTTGGAAGGCGTCGGTCGTGACGGTGCGGAAATAGACCGCCTTGCCCTTCGGCCGGAACTGCGCGGCCATCGCGGGGTTGGTGATGTCGGGATTGGTCGAGCTCGGCGTGATCGTGGCGAGGTTCGCCTCGCTCAGGATCGGCGACATCGCCTTGCCCTCGCCGCTCATCTGCGGACCGATGTTCGCGACCACCGCGTTATCGGAAACGAGCTTCTTGGTGTTGGTCGCGGCCTGCGCCGGGTCGTACTGGCCGGCGGTCGCGGTGCCGCTGTCGTAGATCACGACTTCGAGCTTGTAGCCGGGAATGAGATTGCTGGCGTTCGACTCTTCGATCGCCATCATCGCGCCGTTCTTGATCTTGGTCGCGTCCTCGGCGTCGGCGCCGGTGAGCGGCAGCGTGATGCCGACCTTGACCGTCTTGTCCGCGGCCTGCGCGTGCCCGAAGCCGGCGATGCCGACCAGGGCCGCGACGGTCGCGACCGCGGCGGCTTTGAATCCGCCGCTCAGATACTTAAATCGCCTCATGATTTGACCTCCCAAAAAGCCTTTGCGGGGCACCTCGCGGCGGTCACATGACTTCCGCGATGTTCTCTGTTGCAAAAACCTTACCACCCTCCGCGAGCATGGGGAAGGTGGCATGCGGCCCTGCGCATTTGGCAGTTATAGCTCTTAGGGGGCCGGGATTCCCGATTGGTTCTCGGCTCGCTCGCGCGGCCGCTCATTGCCGCCGCCGCATCCGAGGGCAGCGTGCCCTGGAAGATGGCAGAGCCCGCGCCGCCGCCTCATTCGCGCGGCGGGATTTGCCGCGCCGCGGCAATCTCGGCCTTGAGGAGATGGCGCTGGATCTTTCCCGCGACGTTGCGTGGAATGCTCGGCACCCGTACCAGCTCGAATTTTCGAAATCCGGCGCGGGAGACGGCGGAGGAAATGCGGGCCTCGAGTCCGGCATCGGCGATGCCCTGCTCCGCCACGGCGACGCAGAGCACCGTCGCGCCATCGGCATCTAAGGCGGCGCCGACGGCGAGCTCTGGGTGGCCCGCGCTCTTCCGGATCATCTCCTCCAGCGGCTCGGGCATTAATTTGTGGCCGTCGAAGTTGAGGATGTCGTCGCCGCGCCCCAGGAGCTCGAGCGAGCGCGGTCCGCGCAGCACGCCGACATCGCCGGGATAGAACCATCCATCGCGCAGCATCCGCCGCGTCGCATCGGGATCGTCGATGTAGCCCGCGAACATCGATTCCGTGCGCACCCTGATTCGGCCGAGCTGCCCCGGCGGCAGCGGGCGGTCCTGGTCGTCCGTCACCTCGATGGCGACGCCGGGCCAGACGTCGAGATAGCTGCCGGCGCGGTGGAGGCCGTTCGAGCCGATGAAGCCCACTTCGTTGCAGCCGTACATGTCCGAGACCGCGCCGCAGAGGCGCGCCACGGCCTCCGCGCGCAAGCCCGGCTGGATCGCGCCGCCGAAGGTCGCGACGACGAGCGGCCCCTGCCGCTCGAAGCCCGCCGGGATCGTTCCGAGCACGTCGCGCAGGAAGACCGGCAGCAGAACGACGAGGTCGATCGAGTGGAGGCGGAGCGCTTGGGGAACCTCCATCCGGTTTTCCCGCACCACCGTGCCGCCCGCGCGCAGGCAGGCGCAGACCTGCGCGTAGGCGCCGCCGATGGCGAAAGGCAGCGCCGTCATCACGCGCGAGCGCACGCCCAGCCCATAGAGCCAGATCCAGCGATGGGTCCAGAAATCGAGCATCCGCCGCGTCAGGTGGAGCCGCTTGGACGTTCCGGTCGTGCCGGAGGTGCGGAGAATGCGGAGCGGGCTCTCCGCCGGGGGAAGCGGCAGCGCCGCCTCGTCTGCATCCGGCAGGCCGAGCACTCGATCGACCCAGGACTGCGTGATCTCGTGGCGCAGGCGCGGCCGTGCCCCCGGCGGCGGCGGGAACTCCGAAATCAGGAGATCGGCGCCGTCGAGGAGCGGCAGGACGCTCCGCTCCTCCCGCGCGGTCAACGACGCCGTCGCGAGGCCGAGGCGCTCGCAGGCCAGCAGGATCAGCAAATGGAGATAAGGCTGCTCGCAGCCCACCGCGACCACACCGCCCGCGGGAATGCCGAATTCGCGTATTGCCCGCGTGAATCTCCTGACGTCGCGCGCGATGGCGCCGTAACTCACGGCACGGCCGTTATCGACGTAGGCGACGGCATCGGGCCGCTCCTGGGCGTGGAAGGCGATGTAGTCGGCAGTCATAGGGGCTCGCCTTCGCTTAGGGCCGGGGAAAGACGTCGGCGCCGCCGAGCCAGCGGCCGAGCGCTTGGGGATCGCGCAGCAGGAGCGCCAGCGCCGCCGTGAGCTCCACGAGATGGCCCGCGAGGCCGAGATCGGCGAGCGCCGCCATCTCGCCGCTGATGAAGCCGGAGGCGACGAGGCGCGGCGTCAGGAGGCTCGGCATCGCCCGGAGCGCCGCGCCGCCCGCCTCGAAATGGCGCTCGCAATCGCGGACGCTCACGGAGAGGAGCGCGCGGCAGGCGAGCGGGCGCGCCTCGTAGAGCGAGCAGGCGCCCTCGAGAAGCAGCGGGCAGGGAGCCTTGCGCTCGAGCCGCGCCCTTGCATCGAGCCCTTCGAGCGTCTCTGCCGCGCCGAGCACGGCGCGCTCGAGACCGTGCCGCTCGCCCCTGCCGAGCCTCTGGGCGATCCGTACCGCCTCGAGCGGGGTCGCGCTCACGCTGAGATGGCAGCAGAAAGTGCAGCCGCGCCGGCATTCGACCTGCCGCTCGCGGCGCGCGAAGGCGGGATCGATCGCGCGCTCCCGCGCAAGCCGCGCCTCGAAGCCCCGCGCGACGCGCTCGCCGATCGCCTCGAAGACGGACGCGAGCGTGCCGGAGGCACTCGCCTCGAGAAGGAGCCCGCGCGTCGTCGCGCGCGTCTCCTCCGCGATCTCCGCGAGAAAGCTCAGCACCTCCGGCGAGGGCTCGCCGATCTCCGGCGGCAGCGCAAAGCGCGTGACCGGCGTGAGCGGCCGCGCGAGGGCGAGGGCGTTCGGCGCTGTCAAGGCGGCGCGCCGCTAGACCTTGAACCGCCCCGCGACCTCGCGGGGGAAGAGCTCCTCCGGCGCGAGCAGGCGGTGGCAGACGCCTTGCTCGTGCGCGTAGCGGAGGAAGGCCTCGAGCGTCCTGCGGTTGGGCTCGATGCCGTAGGGCCAGTACTCGCCGCCGAAGAGCGCGGCGTGCTCGCGGGCGTGCTCGAAATGCCAGGGGATCGGGAAGCGCGAGGCGGTCGCCTCGAAGGTGCGCTGCAGGCTCCGCCGCTTCGCCTCCTCGAAGGCCGTGAGGAGGTTCATCGCAACCCAGGGATGCGCTTCCAGGACGGAGCTCCTGATGGCGATGCAATGCATGATCGGGAAGATGCCGGTCTCGCGCCAATAGGCCTCCTCGACGGAGCGGAAATCCGCGATGAGACGTTTGACGCGGGGGTCGCCCGCCTCGAAGGAGGCGGGCGCGTGCGCGCTCAGCATCGCGTCGATCTCGCCCGCGAGCAGCATGCCGTCGAGCGACTTTCCTTGCGGGCGCTCGATCGCGACGCCGGGCGGGAGCTTGAGCTCGACTTTCTCGGTGCGGCCGGGCTCGTTGACGCCGGCCTGCACCCAGCGGATTTCCGCGAGCGGCACGCCGTATTGATGCTGGAGGAAGCCGCGGCTGTAGATCGCCGCGGTCTGCGCCCATTCCGGGACGCCCACGCGCCGGCCCCGGAGATCGGCGGGCGAGCGGAGCGGCGTGTCGCTGCGGACGTAGATCGAGGAATGCCGGAAGACGCGCGAGGGAAAGACCGGAAGCGCCGTCAGCGAGGTGTCGCCCTGCGAGCGCAGCGACACGTATTTCCCCATCGCCATCTCCGAGACGTCCCATTCGCGATGGACGGTGAAGCGGTAAAAGATCTCCTCGATCGAGAGCGAGAGCGCCCGGAGCGCGATCCCCTCGGGCTTGACCCGCCCCGCGACGAGATCGCGGACGTGATCGTAGTCGCTGATGGCGAGAGTGAGCGGTAGCGGCGGCATGAGCTCTCCCGTGGACGACGGGAAGATTTACCACGAAGGCAGCAAGGGCACGGAGTTTCTTTCTCGCGGCGAAGCCGCAATTCCGTTCCTTCGCGCCCTCTGCGCATCCTCAGCGCCCTCTGCGCGAAATCGCTTTTTTCGCGCAGAGGGCGCAGTGGTTTCGCAGGGGACGCGGAGGAAGGGATTGCGGTTTCGCCGCGGGACGGTGCTACCATCATCGCATGGAAATCCTCCCGCTCACCCCCGCGATCGGGGCCGAGGTCCGCGGCGTCGATCTCGCGCAGCCCCTCGACGAGGCGGCGTTCCGTGCGATCGAGCGGGCCTGGTACGCGCATGGCGTGCTCCTCTTCCGCGGACAGGACCTGACGGAGGAGGATCAGGTGGGCTTCGCCGCGCGCTTCGGGGAGCTCGGGCAGGTCATCAACAAGCACGGCGGCGTCGCGCTGACGCGGCATCCCTCGGTGATGCTGGTCTCGAACATCCGCCAGGACGGAAAGCCCATCGGCGCGCTGCCGGACGGCGAGATGCTCTTTCACTCCGACCAGTGCTACGTCGAGCGCCCGTGCATGGCGACCTTCCTCTACGCGATCGAGGTGCCGGGCGCGGGCGGCAACACGCTCCTCGCCAACACGACCCTCGCCTGGGAGACGCTGCCCGCGGAGATCAAAGCCGCGGTCGAGGGCAGGAAGGCGATGAACGTCTACGACTATGCGGGGGCGCCGACGCAGCGGAGCGAGGCGCTCGCGGCCGATGCACCGCGCTTCGCGCACCCCGTAGTGCGCACCCATCCCGCGACCGGCCGCCGCGCGCTCTTCGTCAATCGCCTGATGACGCAATACATCGAGGGCGTGCCGCGGGCGGAGAGCGACCGGCTCCTCTCCGCGATCTTCGTTCACCAGGAGCAGCGCCGCTTCGTCTACGAGCACGTCTGGCGCCCCGGCGATCTCGTGCTCTGGGACAATCGCTGCACGCTCCATGCCCGCACCGACTTCAGCGCCGCCGAGCGGCGGCTCCTCAGGCGCTGCATCGTGCTGGGCGAGCGGCCATTCTGAAGCAAGACAGAGGAAGCGATGCCCATCGTCCTGCAGGAGACGCTGCGCGGCCTGCTCTACGCGCCCTTCTACGCGGCGCTCTCGCTCGGCGCCTATGAGCAGGAAGGCGTCGAGATCCGCTTCACCAGCGCCCCCACCCCCGCGGATTCCGCGCGGCGGCTCATGACCGGCGAGGTCGACGTCACCTGGGGCGGGCCGATGCGGGTCATGCTGACGCGCGAGCAGGACCCGAGCGCCGATCTCGTCTGCTTCGGCGAGGCGGTGACGCGCGATCCGTTCTTCCTGGTGGGGCGTCGGCCCAATCCCGGCTTCGCGCTCCGCGATCTCCTGGACGTCACGCTCGCGAGCACGAGCGAGGTGCCGACGCCCTGGCTCTGCCTGCAGGAGGACCTGCGCCGCGCCGGGATCGATCCCGAGGCATTGCGCCGCGTCACGGGCCGCGGCATGGCCGAGAACTCGGCGGCGCTCGCGCGCGGCGAGATCGACGTGGTGCAGGTTTTCCAGCCCTTCGTCGAGGAGCTCCTGGAGAGCGGCGCGGGGCACATCTGGTACGCGGCGGCCGGCCGCGGCCACACTGCCTATACCTGCTTCTACGCCCGCCGCGGCACGCTCGAGAGGCGGCGCGAGGAGCTCCGGCGCATGGTCCGCGCGCTCCATCGCACGCTCGGCTGGATCGAGGCCGCCTCGGGCGCCGCGATCGCGCGCGCGGTGCAGGCCTATTTCCCGCAGGTGCCGCTGGCGCGGCTCGCGGCGGCGCTCGCGCGCAACAAGGCCGTCGGGATCTGGGGCAAGGACGCGCGCCTGCCGCGGAGCGGCTACGACCGGCTCGCCGCGAGCCTGGTCTCCGGCGGCCTCATCCGCAGCGCGCCGCCCTTCGAGGAGACGGTCGACAATGGCTTTGCGCGGGAGGCGATCGCAGCCAAGCTGCCGCCGCTCGCGGCGGCGACCGGCTAGCAATCCCGCAGCGGTCAGTCCTCCACCGCGACTTCCGCGCTGTGCGAGCGGCGCACGCCCGCTTCCAGCATCTGCGACCACGCGTGCGCGAGCGAGCCCTCGAGGTCGATGCCGCGGCAGACGTCCTCGATCACCACGACGTCGAAGCCCTCGCGCCGCGCGTCGAGCGCGGAATAGTGGACGCAGTAGTCGGTCGCGAGGCCCGCGAGAAAGACGCGGCGGAAGCCGCGCTCGCGCAGATAGCCCGCGAGCCCCGTCGGCGTGTGCTGGTCGTTCTCGTAGAAGGCGGAGTAGCTGTCGATCTCGTGCCGGTAGCCCTTGCGCAGGATGAGCTCGGCCTGGTCGATCGCGAGCGCGCGGTGGAAGGCCGCGCCCGCGCTCCCCTGGACGCAGTGGTCGGGCCAGAGCGTCTGACGCCCGTAGGAGACCTCGATGCTGTCGTACGGCTTCAGCGGGGGATGGCTGCTGGCGAAGGAGAGATGGCCCGGCGGGTGCCAGTCCTGGGTGAGCACCACGTGCGGAAATTGCCGTACCAGTTGGTTCGCGAGGCCCATGATCTCATCGCCGCGCGCCACGCCCAGCGCCCCTCCGGGGCAGAAATCGTTCTGCAGGTCCACGAGGATCAGGATGTCGCGGTCGGAGAGGTGCATGGGAAGAGGGTAAGCCGTCAGCTGTCAGCTGTCAGCCGTCAGCTTTGTACGGATGCGGTTACCTTCGTCGCGAGTTCGGCAACTAGAGATAAACCTCCCGCCAACGCTCCAGGCCGATGGCCGATGGCCGATAGCTGATAGCTGACAGCTTACTGCGCCGCCGCAGGGAGCTCCGCCATGAGCGCGCGCAGGTCCTCCTCGACCAGCGTCTCCTTCTCCAGGAGGAGACGCGCGCCGCGGTCGAGGATCGCGCGCTTGGCCTTGAGGATCGCGAGCGCGCGGGCGAAGGCGGCGTCGACGATGGATTTCACGGCCTCGTCGATCTCGCGCGCGGTGGTCTCGCTGTAGGAGCGCGGCTGGAAGCCCAAGCCCGGCACCGTCTCCAGGAAGGGGTGCGTGTCGGCCTCGTAGCTGATGTTGCCGAGCCGGTCGGTCATGCCGTAGCGCGTCACCATCGCGCGCGCGATGTTCGTGACCTTCTGCAGGTCGTCCGCCGCACCCGTGGAGATCTCGCCGAAGACCACCTGCTCCGCCGCGCGGCCGCCGAGGAGCACCGCCATCTTGTTCTCGAGCTCGGGCCGCGTCATCAGGAAGCGGTCCTCGGTCGGGCGCTGGATCGTGTAGCCGAGCGCGCCCACGCCGCGCGGGATGATCGAGACCTTGTGCACGGCCTCGGTCCCCGGGAGCGAGAGGCCCACGAGCGTGTGGCCCATCTCGTGGAAGGCCACGACCTCGCGCTCGTGGGGCACGAGGAGCCGGCTCTTCTTCTCGAGGCCCGCGACGATGCGCTCCACCGCCGCGGTGAAGTCGTCGAGCGTCACCGCCTCGGCGGAGCGGCGCGTCGCAATGAGCGCCGCCTCGTTCACGAGGTTCGCGAGATCGGCGCCGGTGAAGCCCGGCGTCAGGCTCGCGAGCTTCTCGGGATCGACGTCGGGCGCGAGCTTCGCCTTCTTGAGATGCACCTTGAGGATCTGGATGCGCCCGAGCTTGTCGGGACGGTCGACGAGGACCTGGCGGTCGAAGCGGCCCGCGCGCAGGAGCGCGGGATCGAGGATCTCCGGCCGGTTCGTGGCGGCGAGCAGCACGAGGCCCGTCGAGGGGTCGAAGCCGTCGAGCTCGGCCAGGAGCTGATTGAGCGTCTGCTCCTTCTCGTCGTGGCCGCCGGTCATGGGGTAGCTGCCGCGGGCGCGGCCCAGGGCGTCGAGCTCGTCGATGAAGATGATGGCGGGCGCCTGCTGGCGCGCCTGCTCGAAGAGGTCGCGGACGCGCGCCGCGCCCACGCCCACGAACATCTCCACGAACTCCGAGCCGCTGATCGAGAAGAACGGCACGCCCGCCTCGCCCGCGACCGCGCGCGCCAAGAGCGTCTTGCCGGTGCCGGGCGGGCCCACCAGGAGAATGCCCTTCGGCACGCGCCCGCCGAGGCGGCCGTAGCGGCCGGGGTCCTTGAGGAAGCCGATCACCTCCTTCAGCTCCTCCTTCGCCTCGTCGACGCCGGCGACGTCGTTGAAGGTGACCTTGGTGTCGGTCTCGACGTAGACCTTGGCCTTGCTGCGCCCGATCGACATGAGCCCGCCGCCGAAGCCCTGCCGCTCCGCGAAGCGGCGGAAGACGAAGTACCAGACGCCGAAGAAGAAGACCGTCGGCAGCACCCAGGAGAGCACGGTGCTCAGGATGGTGCTTTGCACCTCGCCAGCGAAGGTGACGTTGTATTTCTGCAAGTCCGCCGCGAGGTCCTGCGGCACGCGCGTGGTGCTGAAGAACTGGCGGCCCTGAGCGTCGGCCTGCTTGAATTTGCCCTCGATGTACTTGTCGCTGACCCGGACTTCCTCGATCTTGCCCGCCTTCAGATCCTCCTGGAACTCGCTGTAAGGGATTTGCGCGATCTGCTGAGACTGCGAAATCAGCGTCTGCAGGATCAGCACGCCGATGATGGCGGCGATCAGGTACCAGATGTGGAATTGGGTCTTCTTCGGGAGAGGCGCGGGCATGGACGGGCCCTTTCTGCGGGTGCCTGTCGAAAAGAGATAGGCATTCTGCCGCGCTCCCGCAACCGCGGGGTCAGGAGTTGCGCCCGGGCCCGTAGCGCAGCACCTGCACCTTCTCCAGCGTCACGAGCCCCGAGGTCATGACGGGCTCGAGGAGCGGCAGGAAGGCCGCGATCTTCTCCTCGCTGTCGACGATCTCCACGACGATCGGCAGGTCCTCGGAAAGCCGCAGCACCTTCATGGTGTGAATCCGGCTCGAGTGGCCGAAGCCCATGGGACCGCGCAGCACGGTCGCACCCGCGAGATGCTGCTCGCGCGCCTTGAGCACGATCCACTCGTAAAGCGGCTGGTGCTCGTGGCGGTCGTCCTGGCCGAGGTAGATGCGCAGGAGCGTCGCGGATTTCGGTACCTGCATGGCTCAGGCTCCCTTGAGGCCGTTGAGCAGCACGGCGCAGACGTGGCCCGCCCAAACCGCGAGCAGGCAGAGCACCACCGAGACGACGACGTTGCCGCCGGCCCAGAGCCACTCGCCGTCCTGCGCGAGGGTGAGCGTCTGGAGGCTGAAGGAGGAGAAGGTGGTGTAGCCGCCGCAAATCCCGATCATCACGAACTGGCGCGCGGTCGTGCTCACGAGAAGGCGGCCGTCCGGCCCGGTAAGCGTGCCGAAGAAGCCGATCACGAAGGATCCCGTGACGTTGACGATGATGGTGCCCCAGGGAAAGGCCTCGCCGATGCGCTCGGCGACGAAGCCCGAGAGCCAATACCGCGCCGTTCCGCCGAGAGCGCTCCCCACCGCGATCCAAAAATACGCGAGCATCGCCGCATCCTTGTTGATCGGGATGCGGGCGTCAATCATTCGAGGATTTCGCGCGGAGGTCGCCGAGGATGCGCAGAGGACGCCGAGGAGACGAATCCACTGCGTCCTCTGCGCATCCTCGGCGACCTC
>DATKNV010000048.1:0-9810 GCA_035541215.1 Allostellaceae bacterium
GGCGGTCGCCAAACCGCCCCAGCCCGTATTCCACCCTCATCTCACCCTCCGCGAGCCTTAATGCCCACCCACCGAATCAGTCTTCCCCCTCGCACGCAAGCGAGATGTGTGAATATGAGAGCGCGTTCCGCGGGAGAGGGAAGCTGGCGGAATGCTCTGCGTATCGAAAACGGGCGGGGCCAAAAGTCGTGATGACGTCGAAACGGGGACCGTCAGAGACGAGACAGCCGGGTCGCGCAAAGAGAAATAGGGTCATGCGCGTTTCCCCCAGGAATCCTCCCTAGGTGTCCCTTGTGCGGATGGGCCTGCTCCCGGAAAGCTTCCGCGGCATCTGCGGGTAAGGGGCGGAAGCATGGACGACACCAAGCGGCGCGACATCGACAGCGGACGCAGAGAGGCCCTGAAGACGCTCGGCGCGGGCGCGGTCGCGGCGGCGCTCGGACCCGAACTCCTCGGAGGCGCGGTCTCGGCGGCGACGAGCCCGAGCCCAGGCCGGCATCCGAAGGCGGCGGGCGGGCCCTACAACATTCTTTTCATCCTCACGGATCAGGAGCGCTACTTCCGGCCGGGCGAGCTGCCGAGCGGCTATCGCCTCCCCGCGCACGAGCGCCTCGCGAAGAGGGGCATCGTCTTCGAGAACCACCGCATCAATTCCTGCGTCTGCACGCCCTCGCGCTCGGTGCTCTATACGGGCCAGCACATCCAGCACACGAAGATGTTCGACAACGCGACGTTTCCCTGGGTTCCCAGCATGTCCACGGACATCCGGACCGTCGGGGACATGCTGCGGGACCTCGGCTACTACACCGCCTACAAGGGCAAGTGGCATCTCACCAAGGAGTTCGAGACCGTCAACGAGCTGGGGACGCCGACCAAGATCTTCACGAAGGAGATGGAGGCCTACGGCTTCTCCGACTACTTCGGCATCGGCGACATCATCGCGCACGAGCTCGGCGGCTATCTCCATGACGGCATCATCTCCGCGATGGGCGTGAGCTGGCTGCGCGGGCGCGGCATGGAGCTCGCGGCCGCGGGGAAGCCGTGGTTCCTCGCGGTGAACCTCGTCAATCCCCACGACATCATGTTCATCGACACGGATCGCCCCGGCGAGCCCGTGCAGGCCCGCAACATCCTCGGGCACATCAAGCCGGAGCCGGCGACGCCGCTCTACGCGAAAGAGTGGACCTTCAACCTGCCCGCCACCTATCCGCAGCCGCTCGACGCGCCGGGGCGGCCGCTCGCGCACACCGACTACATCAAGTCGCACGATGCGCTCGTCGGCCACATCGCGAACGAGGATTGGCGCTGGCGCCGCCGGCACAACTACTATCTCAATTGCCTGCGCGACGCCGACCGCAACATCGCGCCGCTCCTCGACGAGCTCGATGCGCTGGGGCTCGCCTCGAAGACGATCGTCGTGCTCACCTCGGATCACGGCGATCTCGACGGTGCGCACCGCCTGCACTCCAAGGGCGCCACCTCCTACCGCGAGCAGAACAACGTGCCCTTGATCGTCGTGCACCCCGCCCATGCCGGCGGCAAGCACTGCAAGGCCGTGACCTCGCATCTGGACATCGCGCCGACGCTGGTGAGCATGACCAATGCGCCGGCCGAAAAGAAAGCGGCGATCGCGAAGTCGCTCCCGGGCAAGGATTTCTCCGGCCTCCTCGCCGCGCCGGAGAAGGCGGCGCTCACCGCGATCCGCGACGGGATGCTCTTCTGCTACAACATGTTCGCCTATATCGACGGCGAGTTCCTCGCGAAGGCCGTCGCCATACTGCAGCAGCCCGGCGGCAAGGCGAAGCTCAAGGAGGCCGCCGAGGCCGGCGCGCTGCGCCCCGATCTGAGCAAGCGCGGCGCGATCCGCAGCGTCTTCGACGGCCGCTATCAGTTCGCGCGCTACTTCTCGCCGAGGCAGCACAACAGGCCGGCCTCGCTCGAGGCGCTCTTCAAGCTCAACGACGTCGAGCTCTTCGACCTCGAGAAGGACCCGCTGGAGCGCAACAACCTCGCGCTTGCCCGCGAGAAGAACCGGGAGCTCCTCGAGGCCATGAACGCAAAGCTCAACGCGCTCCTCGAGAAGGAGGTCGGCGAGGACGTCGGCCAGATGCTTCCGGGCGGCGTCGACGGCGGCTGGGTCGCGACGGAGTCCGTCAACGACGTCTGAATGCGTCACCCCTCTCCCGTCGCAGACGGGAGAGGAAGGGGCCCATCGCGAAGCGATGGGAAGGTGAGGGTGAGAGCCGGCTTGAACCCCGACCCTCACCCTCCCGTTTCTGCGCAACGGGCCCCAACCCTCTCCCGCGTTCCGCGGGAGAGGGAAATCATGGTCACGAAATTGCCGCGATGGCGGCCCAAGCTGTGCCACAGTTGTGCACGCAGCTTGTGCGGCGGTGCCCAGACATGAGCGGGAGGCTCCCATGCGGGTGCGTGTCCTCGGAATAGCCACTGTCCTCGTCCTCTGCCTCACGGCGCTTCCGGCGCTCGCGGGCGATCTCGTGCTGAAGCGCGTGATGCTCTCCACGGGCGGCGTCGCCTATCTCGAATACGAGGCGGAGGTGACGGGCGATCAGACGCTCTCGCTCGACGTGCGTCTCGATCAGGTCGACGACATCCTGAAGTCGATCGTGGTCTACGACAGCAAGGGCGGCGTCGGCAGCGCGAGCCTCGCGGGGCGCGAGCCGCTGGAGCAGGTCTTCGCGGACCTGCCCTTCTCGCAGGCGGCGCTCGCATCGCCCGCGGCGCTTCTGAACGCGCTCCAGGGTGCCGAGATCCGCGTGGGCTCGAGCCATCCGATCGATGGGAAGCTCATCAAGGTCGTCCCCGAGACCGTCCGTGCCAATGACGGAACCACGACCACGCGGAACCGGGTCAGCGTGCTGACATCCGACGGCATCCAGCAGTTCATCCTGGAGGACGCGGAGAACCTGCGCTTCGCCGACCCGGCGCTCTCGGCGCAAGTGGAGAAGGCGCTGACGGCGATCGCGACGCACCGCGCCAAGGACCGGCGCACCATCCAGCTCACGACGCGCGGCGACGGCCAGCGCATCGTCCGCGTCGGCTACGTCGTGGCGGCGCCGCTCTGGAAGGCGAGCTATCGCCTGACGCTCGCGCGCGACCCCAACGCCGCGAAGGCCCATCTCCAGGGCTGGGCCGTCCTCGAGAACTTGAGCGGGGAGGATTGGAAGGGCGTCGAGCTCACCCTCCTCTCCGGCAATCCCGTGAGCTTCCGCCAGGCGATCTACCAGGCCTATTACGTCGACCGCCCGGAGGTCCCGGTCGAGGTGGCGGGCCGCATCCTCCCGCAGACGGATACCGGCAACCTCAACCGCGAGCGCCCCGGCGCCAGAGGGGCCGCAGGCGCCCCCGCGCCGGCGCCGCCGCCCGTACAGGCGCAGCAGCGCAGCACCACCTTCGCCTACGACGCCGTCAACGCGCCCTCCGCCGGAGCCGGCGAGCAGACGCCCGCCCCCACGGTCAACACCGCGGAGGCCGAGGAGAGCATGACGCAGGTGCTCTTCCGCCTGCCCGCTCCGCTCACGCTCGCGAGCGGCCAGTCGGCGCTGGTGCCGATCGTCGACCGCGACGTACCGGCGCAGCGCATCGACCTACTGCAGCCCGCGACCAACGCGCTCCATCCGCTCGCTGCCGTCAGGCTCACCAACGACAGCGGCAACGGATTGCCGCCGGGCGTGGTGACGCTTTACGAGCAGGCGAATGGCGGCAGCGCCTATCTCGGCGACGCGCGCGTGGGCGTCTTTCCCGCGGGCGAGAACCGGCTCCTGAGCTACGCCGTCGACGACAAGACCAAGAGCGTGCGCGAGCCCACGACCAAGAGCGCGCTTTCCAAGGCCGCGATCTCCGAGGGCGTGCTCTATCTCACCTACACGGAGCGGCAGACGATCGTCTTCCGCCTGAACGCGCCCGCGGGCGAGGCGCGCCACGTGCTCGTGGAGCAGCCGATGCTCGCGGGCTGGAAGCTCGTCGAGCCCGCGGAGAAGTCCGTGGAGACGACGGCCACGGCTTACCGCGTCGCCGTCGATTTGAAGCCCGGCGAGGCCAAGACCGTGACCTTCGTCTTCGAGGCACCGCGCATCGAGAGCACGCGGATTGCGGACTTCGACGACCGCTCGCTCGCGCAGGTGACGGCGACGCGGGAGATCGAGCCCGCTGTCAGGAACGCGCTCGTGGAGCTCGCGCGGCTCCGCCGCGTCGTCGCGGAGAAGAAGCAGGCGGAGGCGCAGATCAAGGCCGAGATCGCGGAGATCACCGAGGACCAGACCCGCGTCCGCGCCAATCTCGAGAGCGTCGACAAGGAGAGCGCGCTCCACAAGCGCTACATCGAGAAGCTCGCGCAGGAGGAGACGCGGCTCGAGACCCTGCAAGCCGACCGCGCCAAAGCCGCCGACGCCACCCGCGCCGCCCAAGCCGCGGTCGACGCCTACATCGCGAAGCTCAGTATTTGAGGACGGCGATGCAGCCTTCACCGATTGGATTGAGACGGCGCCGCGACCAGACACTGATGCCAAATCCCCGGCACTCCTTCCAGCGCGTATAGGATGTATCCGCCGTGATACATGCGCGATTGCGAAATTCGAGCGATTCGTTGCGCAAAAGCCAACTGCTCAGCCAGGAGCGGATGATGTAGCTTCCACGAACGCAAGAACTCATCCAACGCCCTTCGGTCGGCGATCTGTACGAAATCTCCAACTTCAAAGAGGGCACCAGGATGTCTCGTCGGGAATCCGCTTTTGCGATCCGATTAAAAGGAGCCTGAGACAATACTTATCACCTATCGGGTGCTCGCCTTAGTCACGCTCAAACGATTTTTTTCGCCGTCATGGCCGAGCTTGACCCACGGCTGTCCACGAACCGCCTTCACACCGAATTTCGTAGTTGGCCCGAACAAGTCCGGCCATGACAACGCAGTGAACAAAGGCGAGCAAATTATATCTACGAATTGCGACGGCGCACACCGCGTCCTATAATTCGAAGGTCATTGCAAGAACATTCGAGGCCACGGAGACAAGATGCATACCGCCGTAAGCGCAGACGCTTGGCTGATGATCAAGCAGGCGCTGGAAAACCCGGAGTGGGATTTTCGCACGCTCGACGGACTCGCGAAGGACACCGGTCTCTCGCGAGAAGAAGTTAAGCGTCTGCTCGACCAGCACGGGGACGAGATCCGCAAGGCTTACGTCACGGATCGGAATGGAAACATTCTCTATGCCCCCGCGCAGAAGCCCGTGAGGTTTCGCGAGCTTCTCGCCAACGTCCGCGCCTTCATCACCAAGACTGCCTGAAAACAGGAGCGTCTCAGGGGGCGGGATCATGTCCGAGGGCATGGAGCATGCCTTGCTCGGCTTCGGTGGCGGTCTTGCGGCGGAGCTCGTGCAATGGTTCGGCCTGCGCTTCACGCTTTACCGCGAAATTCCGGACTGGTCGAAATCCTGGCTCTACTGGGTGATCACGATTCTAATGGCGCTCGCGGGCGGCGGCCTCGCTTGCATCTATTTTCTATCCGGCACCAAGCTTACGCCGATTCTCGCGCTCAATATCGGCGCCAGTGCGCCACTTCTCCTGGGCAAACTGGTGCAGCAGGCGCCGACGGGTGAGCCCGGCAAGGCATCGTGACGCTCGCCTCGGGCGCCGTGACCTGCCTCGCCAATTGACAGCCCTCGTGCCGCCCCCTACCGTCGCGCCATGACCGCTCTGCGCACCGTCTCTTCCCGAAAGTCCCGGATCGCCTCGGGGCTCGTGGGGTCGCGTTTGCGCTGAGTCGGAAAGACGCGATCGATTACCAAGGCCCCGCCGGCGACGGACGGGGCCTTTCTCGTTTGGGAATGCTCTCTCCCGCCGGCGGCGCCGCAACCCGGAGGGAGCACCATGGACCGTTTCGAGGGAATTTGGCTGCCGCTCGTCACGCCCTTCGCGGAGGGCGCGCTCGACGAGCGCTCGCTCGCCGCACTCCTGCGGCATTATCGCGAGCTGCCGATCGAGGGATTGATCCTCGCGGCCACCACGGGCGAGGGGCTGACGCTCGACGCGCAAGAGACCGGGCGCCTCGTCGCGCTCGCCGCCGAGATCGCGGAGGGAAAGCTGCCCCTCCTCCTCGGACTCTGCGGCAGCGACACGCGGGCGATGCTCGCGTGGATCCGCGAGGTCGAGCGCTGGCCCGTCAGAGGCTATCTCGTGACCTGCCCCTATTACTCGCGGCCCTCGCAAGAAGGCCTGGCGCGGCATTTCCTCGCGCTCGCGGCGGAGACGGATAAGTCGATCCTCCTCTACAACATCCCCTACCGCACCGGCGTCAATCTCGCGAACGAGACCGTTTTTCGCCTGGCCGAGCACCCGCGCATCGCGGGCATCAAGGATTGCTGCGCCCAGCTCGCGCAGACCTTCGATCTCCTGCGCGGGCGGCCTCGTAGCTTCGCGGTGCTGACGGGCGAGGATGCGCTCTTCTTCACCCACCTCGCCCTCGGCGCCGAGGGCGGCATCCTCGCCTCCGCCCATGTGGAGACCGCGGCTTTCGCGGCGGTGCGGCAGGCGCTCCTCGCGGGCGAGCGCGAGCGGGCGCTCGAGGTCTGGCGCGAGCTCGCGGACATCGTGGCGCTGCTCTTTGCGGAGCCGAGCCCCGCGCCGATCAAGCATTGGCTCTGGCGCGAGGGCCTCATCGCCTCGCCGGAGCTGCGGCTTCCCATGACGGGCGTGAGCGCGGCGCTCGCCGCGCGCATCGACCGCAGGGTCGCCTGGCCGCGCGCGGGCGGAGGGCAGGGAGCTAGGCGCGCGCCCGCCGCAACCGCCAGAGGATGAGCGCCGCCGACCACGCGAGCATGGTCGCGAGCGCCGCCACGAGCGCTGCGGGCGTTCCCAAGGGGAGTGCCAGCGCGTGCAGCACGAGCAGGCCGAGCGCGAAGCCTGGCATCGCCTTGAGCGCGGCCGCCATGGTCGCGGCCGCGACGCGGCCGCCGAGGCGTGGATGGAGCGCCAATGCGAGGCTGCTGAAGGTCACGGGGAAGAGCGCGGCGATGCCCGTGAAGGCAGGCCCGAGCGTCGCGCTCAGGGTGACGACCCCCGCGACGAGGCATCCCACCAGCACCGCCGTCATCGGGAGCTCGAACCAGCGCCGGCGCGTGCGCACGATCTGGCCCGCGATCTCCGCGCGCTGCGTCAGCGCGAGCGCCAGCGCGAAGACCGCGGCGTTGAGTGCGAGCGCGCCGATGACGCCCCAGGGCAGGAGGCGGATCGCCGCCACCGCCGCCGCCCAGGCCGCAAGGCCGCCCGCGAGGCTCGCGAGCACGCCCGCCTGCGGCGCGATGAGGACGTAGGCGAGGAGGTAGAGCGCGGTCGCGGGCACGGCGGTGGCGCTTGCGAGCGCGCTATCCGCGATGAAGCCGTCGCTCGATTGCAGCGAGAGCAGGACGTAGGCGGGGCCGGCGGAGACCGGAAGGCACGCCACCAGCGCGCCGAAGAACGGCCCCACCCGCTCCGCCACCAGCGCCGCCGTCAGCACCACCGCCATGGTGGCGCCGATCTTCGTCGCAAGCGCGAGAAGGAGCGGGTCGGAGGTCAAGAAGGGCTCACCACGAAGGGACGAAGCAAGTCGACGGCATTTTCACCACGGAGACAGTGAGGCAATGACATGCCGCACGTCGCGGCGAAGCCGCAATCGCTTTTCTCACTGTCTCATTGCCTCGGTGGTGGACTTATTGCGGCCGCGCCGCAAACGAGGGCTCTGGTATCGTCGCGGCGAGGCGTCAAATCTCCAGCATCCCCCCGAGCTCGACCACGCGGTTGCTGGGGATGCGGAAGAATTCGGTGGCGTTCAGCATGTTGTTGGTCATGAAGGAGAAGAGCCAGCGCCGCCAGCGCCCGAGGCGCGAGCGCTTGCCCGCGACGATCTTCTCGCGCCCCAGGAAGAACGAGGTCTCCATCAGATTGAACCGGAACTGCATCAGCCGGAGCTGCGCGAGGGCGCGCGGGATGTTCGGCTCGTCCATGAAGCCGTAATGCATGACCACCGTGTGGAAGCCGTGGTCGAGATGCTTGATGTCGAAGCGCTGCTCGGCGGGGACGTGCGGGATGTCCTCGGTGCGCACGCTCATGAGGACGACACGCTCGTGCAGGACCTTGTTGTGCTTGAGGTTGTGGAGGAGCGCCGCGGGAATCTGCTCGGCGTTTCCGGTCATGAAGACGGCGGTTCCCGGCACGCGTCCGGGGCGGTCCGGCCGCAAGGCCGCGAGGAAGGTCTCGAGCGGCATGGCGTCGCGCTGACGCTCCGCGACGACGAGGGAGCGGCCGCGCATCCAGGTCGACATCACCCAGAAGGCGAGGCACGCGATCACCACCGGGAACCAGCCGCCTTCCTCGATCTTGATGAGATTGGCGCCGAACAGGACGGTGTCGACCGAGAAGAAGAAGGCGAAGAGCGCGACCCCGAGCAGCGGGTTCCAGCGCTGCACCGAGATCATGTAGACGAAGGCGAGGAAGCCGTCGAGGAACATGGTGCCGGTGACGGCGATCCCGTAGGCGGTGCCGAGCTTGTCGGAGGAGCGGAAGCCCAGCACCAGCGCGATCACCGCGAAGACCAGGAACTGGTTGACCTTCGGCACGTAGATTTGGCCGCGCTCGGCCTCGGAGGTGTGGCGGACCTGCAGGCGCGGGAGATAACCGAGCTGCACCGCCTGGCGCGTCATCGAGAAGGCGCCGGAGATCACGGCTTGCGAGGCGATGATGGTCGCCGCCGAGGCCAGCACGACCATCGGATAGAGACCCCATGCCGGAACCAGCCGGTAGAAAGGATTGTCGAGCGCCTCGGGCGTGCGCAGCAGCAGCGCGCCCTGGCCGAAATAATTCAGGACGAGCGCGGGAAAGACGAGGTAGAGCCAGGCGCGCCGGATCGGCTGCTTGCCGAAATGCCCCATGTCCGCGTAGAGCGCCTCGGCGCCCGTCACCGCCAGCACCACCGCGCCCAGGATGAAGACGCCGCGGAGGGGATCGGCGAGAAGGAGGCGAATCCCGTATCGCGGATCGAGCGCGAGCAGGATCTCCGGCTGATCGAAGATCTCCGCAAGGCCGAGCACCGCGATCGCCGCGAACCAGATCGCCATCACCGGGCCGAAGAGGCCGCCCACCGAGCCGGTGCCGTGGCGCTGCACCACGAAGAGGCCGACGAGAAGGCCGATCGTGATGGGAACGACGTAGTCCGCGAAGACCGGCGTCGCGATCTTGAGCCCCTCGACAGCGGAGAGAACGGAGATCGCGGGCGTGATCACCCCGTCGCCGAAGAAGAGCGAGGCGCCGACGAGCCCCGCCGCGAGGATGACGCGATGCCGGCGTCCCTTACGGCTCGCCGAGCGCAGCGCGAGTGCGGTGAGCGCGAGCGTCCCGCCCTCGCCGCGGTTGTCCGCGCGCATGATGACGATCACGTATTTGCAGGTGACGACGACGGTGAGCGCCCAGGCGATGAGCGAGAGCGCGCCGAGCACGGTCGCCTCCGTCACCCCGCCGGCGCTACCCAGGCACTGCTTCACCGTATAGAGCGGCGAGGTGCCGATGTCGCCGTAGACGACGCCGAGCGCGCCGATCGCCAGCTTCGCGAGGTCGCTCCGCGTGCGAGGCGCGGCGTGCGAATGCGGGGCCGCCGCGGCGTCCATGGGATGATAGAGGTACTGTGTGACCAACAAATCGGTCAAGCGTCTGGCCTATGCGGCTCTGCTGCTCGCCGCGCTCGTGCTCGTCGGTAGCGGCGGCTACTACGCGCTCGGCAACGGCCGGTGGTCGTTCGGCGAGTGCCTCTACATGACCGTC
>DATKNV010000049.1:0-3776 GCA_035541215.1 Allostellaceae bacterium
CGGATCGCCATCAGCGAGCGGCCGAAGGAGCTGCGCATCGCGCCCAGGAGCGCCAGCACCAGCGCGACCGCGATTCCCACCACGAGATAGTACATGCGGCGATCGCTGTCGAAGGCGAAGCCTGCGACAGTGAGCGTCGGCACGCCCACGAGGCCGGAAGGGCCTCCCGTCGTCTCCATCATGCCGACGTCGAGGGAGTCCACGACGAGGCCGAAGGCGAGGGTCGCGAGCGCCAGATAATGCCCGCGGAGCCGCGTGGTCGCGACCGACATCAGCAACGCGCACAGCAGCGAGGCGACGCAGCCGAGCGCGATCCCCAGGAGCGGCGGCCAGTGGTAGGTGGTGGCGAGGATCGCCGCGACGTAGCCCCCGATCGCCATGAAGCCGCCCTGCCCCAGGCTCACCTGCCCCGCAAAGCCCATGAGCACGTCGAGGCCGATCACGCCGATGAAGAGAATCCCTGTAATGACGAGCGAGCTCATGAGGCCGGGATCGGTGATGACGAGCGGGACCGCGAGGATCGCCGCGAGCGCCCCCGCCCCCGCGAGCGCAGCGCCGCGCCCGCGCAGGCGGACGATCGCGGGGTAGACGTGCTGCGCCTCGCGCACGTCGGTACGCCGCGGGCGGCCGATCGCGAAGAGGCCGCTCGGCCGCAGCAGCAGCGTCGCCAGCAGCAGACCCAGCGCGAGCGCGTTGCTGAAGAGCGCGGAGATGTAGCCCGCGGCGAGCTGCTCGGCGACGCCGAGGACGAGGCCGCCGATGACCGCGCCCACGAAGGAGCCCATGCCGCCGATCGCGACGGAGATGAAGCCGTTGATGGTGAAGAGCTGGCTCGTGTCGAACTGCACCGCGAGGATCGGCGCCACGAGAATGCCGCCGAGCGCGCCGATGAAGGCCGCGAGCGCGAAGCTCATGAGCGCCATACCCTCGACGTCGATCCCCATGAGCCGCGCCGCCGTCGGGTTCTCGGCTGAGGCCTGCAGCGCCTTGCCGATGGTGGTGCGCGCGAAGAGGTACCAGAAAGCGACGATGACGAGGATGGTCATCCCCGCGATCCAGAATCCCTGGGTCGGGATGCGCATGCCCAGCACGACCGCCGGCGCCTCGCCGGAGAAGGGTCGGAGCGTATAGGGATCGCCGCCCCAGCGCACGAGCATGAGGCCCTGGATGAAGGTCAGGAGCCCCGCCGTCAGCATGAGCATGCTGCTGTTGGGAAGGCGCGCGAGGGCCGGCACGAAGACCGCGAAACCCAAGGCGAGACCCAGCGCGGTCGCGGCCAGCGCCGCCGCCGGCACCGCGACGAGCGGCGGCAGGCCCAGAGTCTCCTCGAGCGTCACCGCGGTGAGCGCGCCCAGGACGCAGAAGGCGCCTTGCGCCAGGTTGATGACGCCGGTCATGCGAAAGACCAGCGAGAAGCCCAGGGCAACCACCGCAAAGAGGCTGCCCTGGAGCAATCCTCCGATGACGATCTGTACGAAGGCGTCCACCCCCGCGCCTTTCGTCGCCGCCGGCGGAGCTTACTTGCCGATCGGCATGCCTCCGGGCTGGCTCAGCACGACCCAGGTGCCCTTGCCGGGATCCCAGCGGGTGACGACGGCATTGCCGTCATCGAGTCCGCGCTGCGGAATCTTCGTGAAGTCGAAGGTCCCATCGATCCCCGGGAGCTCCTTGATCTTCGAGATGAACTCCCGGAGCTCCGCCGCCGTGGCCTTGGTGCCGAGCTTGCGCAGCGCGTCCGTCACGATCATCGCGGGCATCCAGGCGAGCGAGGCCGCGATGTCCGGCTTCACGCCCGCGGCCTTGAACTCGCTGTAGAACTCCTCCTGCGCCTTCGCGACGGCGGGGTCGAGCTTGACGGGCGCGCCATAGGCCGGCCACAGGGCAGCGGGGATGTAGAGCTGCTTCGGCAGGAACTCCGCGTAGCGCTCCATCTGCGCATAGGTCATGTTGCCGTCGGTGGTCGCGGTGGGCACGTCGAGCCCCGCCTGCACGATCCCCTTGAAGACGGTCGCGATCGGAGTCCCCGTGCTCCACGCGACGAAGGCGTCGGGCTTCGCGGCCTTCACCTTCTCGATCTGCGCGGCAACGCTCACGTCGGTCGTGTTGAAGTGCACGCGCTCGACGATCGTCAGGCCCGCATTCTTGTATTCGGGGATGTTGATGGTCTCATCGATGCCGCGCTCGGCGTCCTGGCCGGTCGCGTCGCTCGAGGTCATGATCGCGATCCGCTTCCAGCCCTGCTCGCGGAAATAGCGGAAGAGCGCCTTCTGCAGATCGTGCGTGGAGACGCTCGCGCTGAAGGAGTAGCTGCCGGCTTCGGGATGGACGCCCGGCGAGAAGCAATATTGCACGGGGCCGTTGCTCACCAGCGGCGCCATCGCGTTGCAGATCGCGACCAGCGAGGACCCCAAGATTATCGCTGGCTTATCGGCCGTCACCTGCTTCACGAGCTGGACGCCGGTCTGCGGGCTCGAGGTGTCGTCGAAGAAGACGAACTGCACCTGCTGTCCCTGGATGCCGCCCGTCTTGTTGATGAGCTTCTCGGCGATCTGCAGCGCCACCTGCTCCTCCTTGCCGAGGAATGACGCCTGTCCCGTCAGCGGCAGGATGACGTTGATCTTGTAAGGCTCGTCGGCGCGTGCGGGCGCCCCGAGCGCAGCAGCGGCTAGAGCAAGCGCAAATGCGCCTAGAGCCAATGTCTTACCGATCACGACGTACCTCCCTTAGAGTGGCATTCCGGCGGCCATTCTGCGGGCCGCCTTTGCAGGCGCGGCATACTAGCAAGCGATAAACTTCCATGCCAAACCAAACCGCTCAGTGCATGACCTTGCCGCCATCGACCACCAGGGTCTGCCCCGTGACGAAGGCGCTGGCATCTGAGAGCAGGAACATGAGCGCGCCGACGAGGTCGTCCGGCACCTGCGCCCGGGCGAGGGCGCGGAGCGCGTCGCTTCCGTCGTTGAGGTATGCGGGGTCGCTCCCGGCGATCTGGGTCTCGCTCAGAGTGCGGCCGGGGGCGATGCAGTTGACGGTGATGCCATCGCCGCCGACCTCGCGCGCGAGCGCCCGCGTGAACCCCACCACGCCCGCCTTCGAGGTCGTGTAGTGGAGCCGGTTCGGTGTCCCCTCGAAGACGCGGGTCGAGGCGATGGTGACGATGCGCCCGCGGCCCTGCCGCCGCATCGCCGGTACCACGGCGCGGCAGCAGAGAAAGAGCCCGCGCAGATTGACCGCCATCACCCGGTCCCATTCCTCCAGGGGAATCTCGAGCCAGGATCGCCGCGGCAGCGCGCTCATGAGGGAGGCATTGTTGACGAGCCCGTCGATCCGCCCGAAGCGCGCGAGCGTCGCCTCCGCCATCCGCTCGACCGCCGCGGGATCTGAGATGTCCGTCGGCACTGAGAGCGCATTCGCGCCGAGGCGCTCTGCCAGCGCCGCGCTCTCTCCGGCCGCGACATCGGCAATCGCCACTTGCGCCCCCGCCTCGACGAGGCGCTCCGCATAGACCTTCCCGATCCCGACGGCCCCGCCGGTGACGATGACGACGCGATCGCGTAGGTCGAAGAGAGAGGATTTCATATCGAGCAGTGTAGTTCCCTCTCCCGCGCAGTGGGAGAGGGTTGGGGCCCATCGCGAAGCGATGGGAGCAACTGTGTCTTAGCAGGCTTTGGCGTGTTTCCAAGGTTGGTTGTCGCGAAGGATGGCGTTGAGGGTGACGAGCATTTTGCGCATGAGGGCGACAGTTGCGACCTTGGGGGTTTTGCCGGCCTCGATGA
>DATKNV010000050.1:0-28700 GCA_035541215.1 Allostellaceae bacterium
GCTCGACCACGGCTTGAAGCTCCGCCCGATGGTGCTGCCGGACTGCTTCATCGAGCACGACACGCCCGCCAAGCAGTACGAGCAGGCCCACCTCACCGCCGGCCACATCGTCCGCACCGCCATGGCCGCGCTCGGGCGCGATTCACGGGAGCAGTTCGTCAGGGCATGATCGAGCGCCGGTCGTTTCTCCGCTTGCTATCGGCGGGGGCGGCTGCGGCCGCCTTTCCAGCCACGCTCGCGCACGCGGCGGGCAGTCCCGCGGTCGATACGGTGAGGACTTTCTACGACACGCTGCTCGAGGTGATGAAGCAGGCGAAGGCGCTGGGCTTCAAGGGCCGCTACGAGAAGCTCGATCCCGCCATGCGCCGCGCTTTCAATCTGCCGCTGATGACGCGGCTCTCGGTCGGGCCGGATTGGCAGAAGCTCAGCCCGGAGGAGCAGGCGGCGATCACCGCGGCCTTCAGCGATTTCAGCATCTCCACCTACGCCAACCGCTTCGACGGCTATTCCGGCGAGCGTTTCGAGGTGAGCCCCGAGACGCAGTCGACCGCGGGCGGCCAGATCGTCAGCACCAAGCTCATCGAGAGCGACGGCAACGTGGTCGAGCTCAACTACCTCATGCGCGATGGCGACGGCGGCTGGCAGATCATCGACGTCTTCCTGAAGGGAACGGTGAGCGAGCTCGCGACGCGGCGCTCGGAATTCTCCACCGTGCTGCGACGCGACGGGGCGGCCGCGCTCCTGAAGCTGATCCAGCAGCGTACGGCCGACCTCAAGAAGGCGGCGTGATCGCCTGAAGCCTTGCGTCAGGGCTTCTTGGCGCCGGGGTCGGTGTAGAGTTCCTCGTCCTCGATCGGCGCGGGCTCGCCGTGGCGGAGCTCGGAGGCGCGATGCTGGCGCCAGAGGCTGCGGAGCTGCGCGTAGAAGTCGAGGGCATTCCGCTGGATCTCGTCGAAGCTCTCGATGTTGCGCGAGCGCTCGTCGACACCCGTCGCGACCCAGCGATAGAGGCCGGCGGCCTTCGCGCCGTTGTTCGCGGCGACGTATTTGAAGGGGTCGATGTAGCTGTCGACGAGAAGGCCGACAGCGTCGCGGGGATTGGACGGCCCGAAGATCGGCAGCACGAGATAGGGCCCGTCGGGCACGCCCCAGGCGTAAAGCGTCTGGCCGAAATCGCCGGACTGCTTCTCCAAGCCGATCTTGGTCGCCTGGTCCCAGAGGCCGCCGATCCCGAAGGTCGTGTTGAAGAGGAAGCGCGCGAAGGTCGTGTGTGCGCGGTCGAACTCGCCCTGCAGCGTGTCGTTGACGAAGATCACGGGCTCGCCGAGGTTGTCGAGGAAGTTGCGCACGCGGTCGCGCGGATATTGCGGCACGACGGTGCGGTAGGTCTGCGCGACGGGCTTGATGAGGATCCGGTCGACGAACAGGTTGAAGTCCAGAATCTCGCGATTCATCGGCTCCAGCGGGTCGTTGGTCTTCTCCCATTCGGCGCGGGCGGCCGGATCGGTGGGCGGCGTCGCGCAGGCGCCAACGGTCAAAGCCAGCCCAACAAGGAGCCACAGCTTGATGCCATGGAGTCGGCGGGACATGTTCTTCACCTCTTATACCCTCGCGCTCCGAGGCGGTACCGGAAGTGCCGCATGGTTGACAATGTCAGGGCTGAATGCAACAGGCTTTTCAAGGCTTAGGGCCCCCCGTCCAAGGCCGCCAGCGCCCCGTTGCGACCGTCGGTAACCATAGCATGCCACCGGAGATATTAAAATTTCTTACCGGGCTTTTGGAGGCCTGCGCGCTCGCGGGTTGCACCTATTACTTTCTTGCAACCCTCAGCATCGTCCGCTTCCTGCGTCGGCCGGCCGTCGCGGACTCGGCCCGCCCGCCCGTGAGCGTGCTGAAGCCGCTCTGTGGCGAGGATCCCGGCCTCTACGAGAACCTGCTTTCCGCCGCCGATCAGTCCTACCCCGAGCTCGAGATCGTCTGCGGGGTGCAGGACCCGCGCGATCCCGCGATACCCGTCGTGGAGCGGCTGAAGCGGGATCGCCCGCGGGTACGGGTCGCGCTCGCAGTCGATCCCCGCGCGCATGGCTCGAACCTAAAGGTCGGCAATCTCTTGAACATGCTGCCGCTGGCGCGCCACGAGCTCCTGGTGATGGTCGACAGCGACATGCGCCTTCCTGCGGATTTCCTCGCGGCCGTGTCGAGCGCGCTCGCAGACCCCGCGGTGGGCCTCGTCACCTCGCTCTACCGCGGCCGGCCCGCCGACCGCGGCCTATGGTCGCGGCTTGCAGCCGCGCACATCAATTACGGCTTCCTGCCGCAGGCCGTCGTCGGCGAGCGCGTGCGGCCGGGGGAGGGCTGCTTCGGCGCGAGCATCGCGATGACGCGCTCGACCCTTGCCGCGATCGGCGGCCTCGAAGCCTTCGCCGAGACGCTCGGCGAGGATCACGCCATGGGCGCCGCGGTGCGGTGCCTGGGCAAGCGCGTCTCGGTCTCGCCGCTCCCCATCGACGACTGGCTCTCGGAGCCTTCGCTCGGGGCGCTTTGGCGCCATGAGCTCCGCTGGGCGCTCACGATTCGGGGAATAGCACCCTGGGGATATCTCGGCTCCGTCATCACACACCCCCTGGCCTTCGCTCTCCTGGCGCTCCCCGCCGGCGGTTTCGGCGTCGTGCCGCTCGCGGGGGTTGCCGTTGCATTGTTGGCGCGCTTTGCTATGGTGCGCGCCATCGATCGCGCCCTGGGACTGCCATCGATGCCCTTGTGGCTCGTGCCGGTGCGGGATTTGTTGTCGTTCGGTGTGTTCGTCGCGAGTTTCGGCACCCGGACCGTAGCCTGGCGCAACCGGCGATTTCGCGTCGACCGGCGCGGTCAACTCACCTTTGACGGAGATCGTCCGGCATGATGAAGACGCTGTTCTTGCACCCCCCTTCCTTCGAGGGCTTCGACGGCGGGGCGGGATCGCGCTATCAGGCGCGGCGCGAGATCCGCTCTTTCTGGTATCCGACCTGGCTCGCGCAGCCGGCGGCTCTCGTTCCCGGCAGCAAGCTCATCGACGCACCCGCCGCGCGCATCCCGCTGCAGCAGGTGCTGCCGCTCGCCAAGGAATACGACCTCGTGGTGATGCACACCTCGACGCCCTCCTTCGCGGCGGACGCGAAGATGGCGGCGGCGCTCAAGGACGTGAATCCTAATCTCAAAGTGGGCTTCGTCGGCGCCAAGGTCGCGGTGCAGCCCAAGGAAAGCCTGGAGCAGGCGCCCGCGATCGACTTCGTCGGACGCAACGAGTTCGACTTCACGATCAAGGAAGTGGCGGAGGGCCGCTCCTTCTCGGGAATCGACGGGCTGAGCTGGCGCAATGCCGAGGGCGTGCTCGTGCACAATCCCGAGCGCGCCGTGCTCGAGGACATGGACAAGCTTCCCTTCGTGAGCGAGGTCTACAAGCGCGACCTCCGGATCGAGGACTACTTCATCGGCTATCTGAAGCACCCCTACGTCTCCTTCTACACGGGGCGCGGCTGCAAGTCGCGCTGCACCTTCTGCCTCTGGCCGCAGACGGTGGGCGGACACCGCTACCGCGTGCGCAGCGTCGGCCATGTCGTCGACGAGGTGAAGTACATCCTCGCGAGTTTCCCGCAGGTGAAGGAGATCTTCTTCGACGACGACACCTTCACCGACAACGCGCCTCGCGCCGAGGCGGTCGCGCGCGAGCTCGGCAAGCTCGGCGTCACCTGGTCGTGCAACGCCAAGGCCAACGTGCCGCGCGAGACGCTAAAGGTGCTGCGCGACAACGGGCTCCGGCTGCTGCTCGTGGGCTACGAGACCGGCAACCAGCAGATCCTCTTCAACATCAAGAAGGGCATGCGCGTCGACGTCGCGCGGCGCTTCACCAGGGATTGCCACGAGCTCGGGATCACCATTCACGGCACCTTCATCCTGGGCCTTCCCGGGGAGACCAAGGAGACGATCGAGGAGACGATCAAGTTCGCGACTGAGATCAATCCGCACACGATCCAGGTCTCGCTGGCCGCGCCCTATCCCGGCACCTTCCTCTACAACCAGGCCGTGGAGAATGGCTGGCTCGACGCGGAGCACGCGGAGCTCGTGGACGAGCACGGCATCCAGATCGCGCCGCTCCACTATCAGCACCTCTCGCATGAGGAGATCTTCGATTCCGTCGAGACCTTCTACCGGCGCTTCTACTTCCGCGCCGGCAAGATCGCCTCGATCGTGGGCGAAATGGTGCGGAGCCCCGAGATGATGGCGCGCAGGCTGCGCGAGGGGGTCGAGTTCTTCCGCTTCCTGCGCGAGCGCGAGCTCGCTCAGTAGGACGAGGGCGCGCCTGACCGACGCACCGCTCAGAGTCGCCGCCGGCCGCAGGGCGCGAGAGGCGCGCCCGCGAACCCCGCCGGCGAAACTGCTCGCGGTGGCGCTGGGCCTCCTGGGCCTGGCGGCGGCGAGCGGCCTCGTGATCTACGAGGGCGCCGAGGAGGTCCTCCGGACCTTCGCGAGCGTCGGCTGGGGTCTCCTGGCGATCGCGCTCTTTCACGCCGTGCCGATGATCGCGAACGCCCAGGCCTGGCGCGAGCTGCTGCCGGGGGCGAGGCAGCCGCAATTCGGCTTCTTCGTCTGGATGGTGTGGGTGCGCGAGGCCGTGAACGCGATGCTCCCGGTCTTCCGCGTCGGCGGCGAGATCGTGGGCGCCCGTCTCATGATGATGCGGGGCATCCGCACGCGGCCGGCCGTGGCGACCCTCGTCGTGGACATGACGATGTCGCTGCTCTCGCAGTTCCTGTTCACGATGATCGGCCTCGTCCTGCTCGTCGTGCACTACGACGACCGCACCCTCATCGACGACATCGGGCTCGGCCTCGCGGTCACGGTCCCGGTGCTGGCGGCTTTCGGGATCGTCCAGCGCGTCGGCCTCTTCGGCCTTTTCGCGCGCCTTCTGCGGCTCTTCTTCAGCGCGGGGTTCGAGCGCATGGCCGGCGGCTCCGCGGCGCTCGATAGCGCGGTCCGGGTCATCTACCGGCGGCCGCGGCGCGCCGTCTCCTGCCTCGCCTGGCAGCTCCTGGGCTGGCTCGTCAGCAGCGGCGAGATCTGGATCGCGCTCCGATGCTTCGGGCATCCGCTGGGCATCCTCGATGCCGTCGTCATTACCGCGGTCATCGAGGCCGCCAGCAGCAGCGCTTTCCTGGTGCCGGGCGCGCTCGGCGTGCAGGAGGGGAGTTTCCTCGTGATCGGAAGCCTGCTCGGCCTCTCGCAGGAGGAGGCGCTGGCACTCGCCCTCGTGCGCCGCGCGCGCGACGTGCTGGTCTACGGGCCCGCGCTCGCGCTCTGGCAGCTCGGCGAGGGCCGCCGCCTCATTTCCTTCCGCGGCGCCTGACCGGCCCCATCAGCGAGGGCAGCACGAGGAAGGTGCAGAGGAGCGTGTAGCCGAGCGCGATCGTCAGCAGAATGCCCATCTGCGACGTCCCCGGGTGCCTGGAGAGCGCGAGGCTGCCGAAGGCGGAAGCCGTGGTGAGCGCGCTGAAGAGCACGGCGCGCGCGGTGCTTGACTGCAGGGGCTCGCCGATGCCCGCGCGCCAGTTCATCACGAAGTAGATGTCGAAGGCGACGCCGACGCCCAGGAGCAGCGGCAGCGCGATGATGTTGGCGAAGTTGAGCGGAAGGTCCGCGAGCACGCTGGTCGCGACCGTGAGGAGGCCCGCCAGCACCAGCGGCGCCAGTACCAGCAGGACGTCGCGGATCTTCCGCAGCACGATCGAGAGCAGCCCGGCGATCGCAATGAGCGCGAAGATGCCGGCGTTGCGGAACGCGCCGACGATCGTCTCCGCGGATTCCTGGATCGAGATCGGCGCGCCGGTGGCGTCCGGCACGACGGCGCGCACGGCCGCGACGAAGCGGCGGAGCACCTCGTTCCGCGAGGCGTCGCCCTTGGGGAAGACCTGGATGCGGGCGCGCCCGTCAGGGGCGACCCACTCGCGCTTCAGATCGGCAGGAAGCGTCTGAAGGCTCACGGGCCCCGCGGCAAGCGCAAGCCGCATTTCCGCAAGGCGCGTCGCGAGCCCCGCGGTCAGATTGGCGCGCAGCAGCGGCAACGTCTCGGGCCCGCGCGCGACCGCCTGCTGGAGCACGGCGGCCATCCGCTTGACGGAGGGGCGCCCGCTCGCCTTCGCTGCTCGGGCCATGACCGAGGCAGCTTCCTGGAGGGCCTCGATCTCGGTCCCGATGTCGGGCGCCGGCCTCACGCTGGGCGGCGAGAGCGTCGGCCCCAGGAGCATCGCGACATCCTGGAGGATCGCGAGCTTCTCCTGCTGGTCCGCCGGCACGAAGGTCATGACGGTGAGGCTGTGCGAGACTTCGGGCAGCCGGTCGAGACGCTCGGCTAGCTCCCGCGCCGCCTCGGGGGAGGCCGCGAGGACGTCGATCGTGTATGGCGTGGTGTCGGGATCGGCCATGAGGTCGTCGAGCGTCGTCACGGACTCCGAGCGCGGGTCCTTGAGGTGGATCGGGTTGAAGTCGAAGGCGAGGTCGGGCGCAAGCGCGATCCCGACGGCCGCAAATCCGAGCGCGACGAAGGAGACGGCGCGCCGCCGGCGCAGCAGGAAGCGGTCGACGGGAGCGAGGCGGCGGAACCCGACGCGGCGCCGCTCGCCGCGCGGCCGGATCAGCACGAGGAGCGCCGGCAGCACCGTCAAGTTGAGCGCCAGCGCCACGACCATGCCGGCGCCGGAGATGAGCCCGAGGTCGGAGACGCCGATATAGGCGGTCGGGACGAAGGAGAGGAATCCCACCGCCGTCGTCAGCGCCGCGATCGCGAGCGGGGCGCCGATACCGTGCGCGGTGCGTCTCAGCGCCTCCGCGAAATCGTCGTGGTCGTGGCGCTCGGAGCGGTAGCGGACGCTGAATTGGATGCCGAAGTCGACGGCGATGCCGATGAATAGGACGGCGAAGGCGACCGAGATGAGGTTGAGCGCGTGCACCATGAGCGCCGCGAAGGCAGCCGTGATCACGAGCCCCATCGCGAGCGTGATCAGGATCGGGACCACGAGCCGCACCGAGCGCAGCGCGAGGAAGAGAAGGAGGCAGATGAGCCCGAAAGCGAGGCCCGTCGAGAAACCTGCGCCTTCGGTCACGCTCGCGAATTCCTCGTCGCCGAGCGGCACGGGCCCGGTGAGCCGCACGCGGACGCCGCGCTCGGGCGTGAGGCCGAGCTCACGCGCGGCCTGCCGGATCGCCGCGCTCGCGCGGCCGCCGGGCTTGAGCTCGTCGTAGTCGAGCACGGGCCGCACCAGGACGAACCGGCGCAGATCGAGCGCGCCCGGCTCGCGTCCCGTGAGCAGGGTCTGCCAGGAGATCGGCCGGTAGCTGCCGCGGAGCGAGGCCTCGACCGTGTCCGCGAAGGCCCCGAAGGGGCGGTCGAGATCGGAGCCGCCGGTCTCGCCGCGCTCGACGCCCTCGCCCGCGAGCGTGAGCGCCTCGAAGAGGCCGCGCAGGCTCGGATCGGCCGCGAGCGTGCCGATCATCGGCTGCGCCGCCACCATCTGGTCCGCGAAGCCCCGCACTTCCTCCTTCGAGAGCAGCAGGATGCCGTTCCGCTTGAAGAACTCGCTGCCCTCCGTCCAGGAGACTTCGCGCGCGACCTCCGGCATGGTCTCGAGCTTCGCGGTGAGCGCCGCGGCCGCGTCCTCAGCCTGGTCCGGCGTGGCGCCGTCGATGACGACGACCGTGAGGTTGACGAATTGCGGGAACTCGCGGTCGAAGGCGAGCTCGCGCTGGCGCCAGGGGAGCGTCTGGTCCAAGAGCTTGTCGACGTCGGTGTCGATGCTGAGGCGGTCGCCGGCATAAAACGCGCATCCCGTCGTGACGCCGATTGCGATCGCCGTCACGAGCCAGGCGCGGCGGCGCGAGAACTCGATGAGCCGCTCGATTAGCGCGAGGATCAGGCCGGATCTCATGGGGTCAGGTCTCGCGGTAGATCAGCAGCACGACGCCGACCAGAACGAAGGCGACGGGCCAGACCCAGGCGGCGATGCGGTCGCCCGGCGGTCCCAGCCGCAGCTCGAGCCAGCGCGCCCAGGCCGCGGTGATCCCGCAGAGCGCGAGCGGCACGTGCGTGATCTCGATCAGGAGCTGGTCCTTGACGTTGGAGAGCGCGTGCTGGTGCGTGAGCAGCAGCGCGCCGCCGAAGGCGATCAGCAGCGGGAAGACGAGCGCGGCGCCGGGCCGGCAGATGCGCCCGGTGCGCACCCGCCACTCGAAGACGCCGAATCCCGCGATCAGCAGCACGAAGATCCGGTGCTGCACCACCTCGGGATCCCTGAGGCTCTGGAGGAATCCGATGTCGCCGAGCGGCCAGACCTCGGGGTCCGAGCGGAAGAACAGGAAGACCGCGAGCGCCACGAAGATGAGCGGCCAGTGCCGCGCCCAGGGCGCGATCCGCGCGCGCTCCGCAAGCGCGAGGAGGCCGATCAGCAGCACCGCGATCCCCGCCCAGTGATGGTTGTACTCCGACCACGCGATATCGGCGGCGTCGCGCGGCGGAACGATGCCGGAGCCCGGCACATAGGCGGGCGGGAGCTGCGGGTTCGATTGCGCCTCCGCCTGGCGCTCGGCCTCCATCCGGTAGATCGCGAGCTCCGAGCGGTCGGGGCTCGAGAGCAGCGGCCATTCCGGCGTCAGCCTGTGCACGACCTCGCTCCAGCTCGCGCGATCGGCGGTGAGGTCGGCGCCGGGGGGCTGCGAGGTGAGGGAGGCGGCGGCAAAGAGCACGGTGAGGCCCACGCCGATCTCGACCTCGGCAAAGCGGCGGAGCCGCGGCACCGGCGTCGCGGGATCGCGCCGGAGCCGCTCGACCGCGAGAAAATTCATGCCGCCGAGGAAGAGCAAACCCAGCAGCAGCGCGACCTTGGTCGCGACCATCACGCCATAGGCGGTGCCGTAGATAGCGTCGACGGAGCCGATGTAGACGACGCCCATGTAGAGGCCGCCCGCGACGAGGATCCCGACCGCGGCCATGGACATGCTGGAGAAGCGCCGGCCGATCCGGCGCCAGGCCTCGCCGCTCTCGTTGCCCGCGAGCGCCAGCACGAAATAGGGGATGCCGCCGATCCAGAGCGCGGCGCCGGCCATGTGCAGGACGTCAGCAACCGCGAGCGGCGCGCGGTCGTCGAGCCGCGCCATGGCGTGGCTGGTCGCGATCTGCGCGAGGAGGACGAGCGCCGCCAAAAGGCCGAGCGCGAGGGCGACGTTCTTGGTCGCGGGCGCGCGGCTCGTCCAGGCGATGAGGAGCCCGGCCGCCGAGAGCACCAGCCCCGCGATCGCGAAATCCGCGCCGAGCGCGTCGCCGAGGCCGATATCGACGGTGCCCATGAGCACCGCGCATTGGACCGCGACCGAGACAAGCTCTGCCGCCGCGAAGGCAAGCGCGCTCCAGCGGAGGAGGCCGCGGCTCCTGCGCTCGAGGCTCTCGCCGCCAGCGCCGAGGCCTGCGGCGAGCGGCCGCGCCAGCAGCAGCAGGAAGGCGATCCCCCCGACGGTCAGGGACTGCGCGGTCAGCACGAGCCCGCGCAGAATCACGCTGAGGTAGCCGAAGATGTCGAGGAAGAATGCCATGTGCCCCGGGGCGCGCTAGGGCGCCGCGACCGTGAAGGGAATATCGCCGCGGGTGATGTGGCCGTCGATCGCGAGCACCTGCCAGCGCAGCCGGTATTTGCCGGGGCCAAGGCCGCCGATCGAGGCCGCGAGCACGTCGCTGGGGCTCGATTTCTCGAGCGCCACCACGGTCTCCTTGCCCGCGGCGTCGATGAGCGTGAGGCGGGACCGGCTGCGGTCGATCCGGCTGTTGAAGCGCAGGGTCACCTCGAGTTGGCCGCCGTGGACCGTGGCATTGACCGCGGGGGTGGCCTCGACGATGACGGCATGCGCCGCCGCAGGGCCGGTCGCTGCCTCGAGCCACGCAACTGCGGCCAGAATCACCAGCGGGCGGAGAAAAGGAAGGTGCATGGGCCGCCTTTATTGGGGAGACCCCGTCATTTCGCAAGTGCAAAAGGCGGAGGGCAGCTAACCGGCCTCGGCCTCGGCGGGGAGGGTTTCGAGAAGCGCCCGTGCGTCCGCCGGGGGCTGCCGCTCGTCGGCGACGAGCCGCCCGTCGCGGAAGCGGACCAGTCGCACGCCGTCTTCGCCGCGAGATAGGTGAGGTTCGTCTCATTCTGCCGAATCTCGTAAATGTTCACATTGAAGGTGAAGAGGGTGCTGTCGAGGCCGATCACCCCCGGGCCGTCGCAAGCAGGGGCGATACCGGCGGTGTTCTTCCGAATCCTGTTGTTGTCCCCGTCGAGCGCCGCGGTGGCCGGAGCGTGTATATCCGCGCCGCCGCGCTCCCTCGATTGACGCCCGGGGCCGACGCCTCTAGCCTCGATCCGCAAAAGGGGGTAGGGAGGCAAGAAAGGGAAATGAAGGCGTCGTCGAGCATCGCCGTCGCCGCAGGCGCCGAGCGTGCGGCGCCGGGGCCCGCGGTGATCGAGGTGCGCGATCTCCGCAAGGTCTACGGCACGCGCCACGGCGAGGTGCATGCGCTCGAGGACATCGACTTCGAGGTGGCCGAAGGCGAGTTCATCTCGATCGTGGGCCCGAGCGGCTGCGGCAAATCCACCCTGCTCAAGATCCTGGCGGGCCTGCTGCCCGCGAGTTCCGGGCAAGCGCTGCTGCGGGGGACGCCGATCGTGGGTCCCCGCCGCGACATCGGGGTGGTCTTCCAGTCGCCGGTGCTCTTTCCCTGGCGCTCGGTCATCGACAACGTGCTGCTGCCGGCGGACGTGCAGCGGCTCGGGCGCGAGCGCCTGCGCGAGACCGCCCTCGACCTCCTGCGTCTCGTGGGCCTCCAGGGCTTCGAGCGGCGCTATCCCTGGGAGCTCTCCGGCGGCATGCAGCAGCGCGTCGCGATCGTGCGCGCGCTCATCCACGATCCCGCCATGCTGCTGATGGACGAGCCCTTCGGCGCGCTCGACGCCATGACCCGCGAGCAGATGAATCTGGAGCTGCAGCGCATCTGGCTCGAGCGGCGCAAGACCGTCGTCTTCATCACGCATTCGATCCCGGAGGCGGTCTTCCTCGCGGACCGCGTGCTCGTGATGACGCCGCGCCCCGGCCGCATCGCCGAGGTCGTGAGCGTCGCGATCCCGCGCCCGCGCTCGCTCGACGCGATGGCGTCGCCGGAGTTCGGCGCCTACGCGCACCGCATCCGCGCCCATTTCAGCGCCTTCGGAGGGCTCGACGCATGAGCGGCTACGGCAACGCCTCGCTCCGGATCCTGCTGATGCTGGCGCTGCTCGGCGTCTGGGAGGCACTCGTGCGCCTCCTGGAGATTCCGATCTACTACGTGCCGGCGCCTTCCGCGATCTTCAAAGCGCTCTACACCGGCACTGAGCGGCTCATCTACGTCGATAACGCCTGGGTGACGCTCCAGGAGACGCTGCTGGGCTTCGTCGCGGGGACCTCGCTCGCCTTCCTCCTGGGGACTGCGATCGCGCTCAGCCGGCGCTTCGAGTACTACATCGCGCCCTATGTCGTGATGTTCCAGGCCTTGCCGAAAGTGGCGCTGGCGCCGCTCGTGCTGGTGTGGTTCGGAGTGGGCTTGCCGTCGAAGGTCGTGCTCGCGGCGCTCATCGCCTTCTTCCCGCTGATGGTGAACACCATCGTGGGGCTGCGCTCCGCGGACGAGGACCGCATCAACCTCATGCGCTCGCTCGACGCGAGCGAGACGCAGATCTTCTGGATGCTGCGGCTCCCGAGCGCGCTTCCCTTCATCATGGCCGGGCTCGAGGTCGCGATGATCTTCGCGCTCATCGGCGCCATCGTCGCGGAATACGTTGGAGCGACGGCGGGGCTCGGCGTGCTCATCAACAGCCTCAACTTCGGGGGCGACGTCGCGGGGATCTTCTCGATCCTGCTGATCCTCTCGGTGATGGGGCTCCTGCTCAATCAGGTCATCGTGCTGATCCGGCGGCGGGTGCTGTTCTGGGACGCCTCGCAAAAATCCGTCACCGAGAATACCGAACGGGGAGGAGTGCTATGAGGAACGTCACGGGGTTCATCGCCGCCGCTGCCTTGGCGCTCGCGGCATTTGCGGCGCCGGCGGAGGCCGACACCGTCGTGAAGGTCGGCTGGTGCGCGCGCACCGTGAGCTCGGCGGCGGCACCCTTCGCGATCGCGACCAAGATGGGATGGTTCAAGCAGGCGGGCTTCAGCGTCGAGCTGGTGCCGCTGCCGGGCTCGACCGATTGCGTGAAGCTCGTGGGGACCGGCGACCTCCCGTACTCGCTGCCCTCGGTCGAGCCCTTGGCCTCGCTCCGCCCGCAGGGCCTCAAGGCCAAGGTCTTCTACACGGCCTATCAGGGCAACATCTACGGCCCCGCGGTGCCCGCCGACAGCCCCATCAAGACGCTCGCGGACCTCAAGGGCAAGAAGATCGGCGTGCAGTCCATGGCCTCTGCGGGCGCGCCGGTGATGCGCGCCATCGCCGCGAGCGCGGGCCTCGACCCCGACACCGACATCACTCTCGTCGTCGTGGGCGAGGGCGCGCAGGCCGCGGCCCTCGTCCGCTCGAAGCAGGTCGACGCGCTCAGCCTCTACGACGTGCAATATGCGCTCATCGAGAACGCGGGCGTGCCGCTGCGGCGTCTCGAGGCGAAGGCGATCGACAAATACCCCTCGAACGGCTTCATCGCCCTCGACACCACGCTCGCGCAGAACGGCGCGCAGGCGGTGGCGCTCGCGCAGGGCTACGCGAAGGGAACGATCTTCGCGATCAACAACCCCGAGGCGGCGGTGCGCATCCTCTGGGAGGTGTTCCCGAACACCAAGGCGACTGGCAAGAGCGAGGAGCAGGCGCTCGCGGACGACGTGAAGGCGCTCAACGCGCGCATCGTCAACTGGAAGCTCGAGAAGGCCGGCGTCACGCATTGGGGCGAGAACTCCATGGCGAACTACGACGCCTACCTCGACTTCCTGCTGAAGCAGGGCGTGATCAAGGAGAAGCCCAACGTGAACGACGTCGTCACCAACGACTTGCTCGCGGAGATCGACAAGTTCGACGTGGACGCGGTGGCGGCGCAGGCGAAGGCCTACAAATAGGCTCCGGGCCGGCATGAAGGTCGCGGTCTTCGGGACCGGCGTCATCGGCGGCTATCTGGCGGCGAAGCTTGCGGGAGCGGGTGTCGCCGTCTCCGCGATCGCGCGCGGCGCGCAGCTCGCGGCGATCCGCTCCGGCGGTCTCAGGCTGATGGAGGGCGGCGCCACGCACGGCGTCGCGATCGAGGCCACCGACGACGCGCGGCGCCTGGGCGCGCAGGACCTCGTCCTCGTCACCCTCAAGGCGCATTCGGTGCCGGCCGCGGCCGCCGATATCGCGGCGCTTTGCGGGCCCGAGACCCCGATCGTCGCGGCGCAGAACGGCATTCCCTGGTGGTACTTCTACCGCGAGGGCGGGCCGCTCGAGGGCATGCGCATCGCCGCCGTCGATCCCGGGGACACGCTCTATGCCGCACTCGATCCCGCGCGGGTCATCGGCTGCGTCGTGCAGATGGCGGCAATGCAGCCCGAGCCCGGCGTCGTCCGCCATCAGGCCGGCAACCGCTTCATGCTCGGCGAGCCCGGCGGCGCGAATTCGCAGCGGCTGCAGCGCATCGTGGCGCTCTTCGCCAAGGCGGGCCTCGACGGCGTCGCGACATCGGCGATCCGCTACGAGATCTGGCACAAGCTCTGGGGCAACGTCGCCTTCAATCCCCTGAGCGTCGTGACGCAGGCGACCATGGACCGTCTCATCGGCGATTCCGGCACGCGCGGCATCGCGCTCGCCGTCATGAGCGAGGCGGAGCAGGTCGCGAACCGCCTCGGCATCCGCTTCAACATGAGCGCCGAGGCGCGGATCGACGGCTTGAAGCGCCTCGGCGCCTACAAGACCTCGGCGCTCCAGGACGTCGAGGCCGGCCGCCCCATCGAGCTCGGCGCGCTCACCGACGCGGTGGCGGAGATCGCCCGGCGCCTCGAGATCCCCACGCCCATGCTGGAGACCATGGCGGCGCTCGCGCGAATGCGGGCGGAGACCGCGCTCCTCGACCGCGGAACCGCGGACCTGCCGAGCTAGGCGCCTCGCTCCAGTTGCCCGAGAAGCGTCGAGCCCGCCCGTGCGACGAATCGAGCGCGGGGCCGATTGCCGAATCGGACGAGGTCGCGGCTTGACTCGGTCCTTTGGCTTGGCATACCAGATGGCATGCCAGGCTTCTCTCCCGCGGCTCCGCAATCCGACAAAGCACTCAGCGAGATCGCGTACGACTCGTTGAGGGCGATGATCCTCTCGGGGCAGGTGCGGCCGGGCGAGCGTCTCGGAGAGCGCGAGCTCGCACGGCGCATCCAAGTCAGCCGCACGCCGCTGCGCGAGGCGCTCGGACGGCTGGAGCGCGACGGTCTCGCCGTCAACCGTCCCGGCATGGGATATTTCGCGCTCGAGTTTGATCCCAGGATCGTCGAGGAGCTCTACGAATTCCGCGAGCTTCTCGAGGTGCAGGCGTCGCGCGCGGCCGCGCGGCGCATCGGCGAGGCCGGAATCCGCGAGCTCAAGGACATCATGCGGCAGCTTGCGGCCTATGAGCGCAAGCGCAAGCCGAGCGCCGAGGAGCTCCGCCAGGAGGTCCAGCTCGGGCTCCGCATCCACGAAGTGATCGCGCGCGAGAGCGGCAACAGCTTCATCTGCGAGACGCTGCTCCAGATCTACGACCGGCTGCGCCTGCTCACCTGGATCGACGTGCTCTGGTTCGACAAATGGCAGCTCACGCGCGAGGAGCATCGCGAGCTCGTCGGCGCCGTCATCGCCCGGAATGAAAAGCGGGCGGCCAGGATCGCGGGTAGGCACGTGAAGCGCTCGCGAGAGGATTCGCTGTGGGTAATCACCGCACAACACAGGGAGACGAACCATGCCAAGGGAACAAATCGGACGAGACGCTCGCCTTAGCCTGCCTATCAAGCTCGCGCTGCCCCTCGCGATACTCATCGGGACCCAACTCGCGCTTGCGGCGCCATCCTCCGCCGCGACCGCGCTGGCGCCGAAGCGCATCGCCGATGCCGGCAAGATCGTCTATTGCTCCGACATGACCGGCCCGCCGCTCGAGTTTCTGGACGAGAACACCAAGCCCATCGGATCGGACATCGACATCGGCAACGAGATCGCCAAGCGCTTCGGAGTGCAGGTGGAATGGAAGAACATTCCGTTCAAGGGCCTCGTCCCCGCGCTGCTGGCGCAGCAATGCGATGCCGTGATCTCGCAGCTCTTCGACAAGCCCGAGCGCCGGCAGGTGATCGATCTCGTCGACTACATGAACTCGAGCGAGGCGCTTCTGGTCCGCGCGGGCAATCCCAAGGGCGTCCATTCGCTCGATGACCTCTCGGGGCTCAAGGTCGCGGTCGAGAACGGCACGACGATCCAGGAGCTGATCGAGGAGCAGAACAAGAAGTTCGCGGCCGCCGGCAAGAAGCCCGCGGATGTCGTGGTCTATCCGAAGGACACGGACGCGCTGCAGGCGCTTCAGATCGGACAGGCGGATGTCTACGGCACGACGCTGGAGACCGGCGCCTATTACATGGGCAAGTCGCCGAAGACCTTCGAGGTGGCGGGGCCGCCCTTCCATCAGATCCTCACCGCGATCGGCCTGCGCAAGGGCGATGACGGAATGACGGACGCGGTGCAGAAGGCGATCGACGCCATGAAGGCGGACGGCACGCTGCTCGCGATCCTCAAGAAGTGGGGCCTCGAGGGAGACGCGATCAAGTGAGGAAGGGCCGATGAATTTCGATTGGCCCTTCTTCTGGCACTATCTGCTGCGGCCCAGTACCGCCTATCTCAACGGCTTGATGCTGACGCTCGTGCTGAGCGTCGTCGCTCAGACGCTCGGCACGGCGCTCGGCCTTTTTGCGGCGCTCGGACGCATGTCCCGCATGGCGCCGCTCAGGCTGGCGATGCGCGGCTATATCTGGATCATGCGGGGAACGCCGCTCCTCGTGCAGATCGTGTTCATCTACACCGGTCTCGCCGCCGGCGGCATCTATCGGTTCGAGGACGTTTCCCTGGGCATCCTGACGATCCCGGGGAACGTCCAGGCGGGGCTCGTCGCGCTGAGCCTCAACGAGGCGGCCTACATGGCCGAGATCATCCGCGCGGGCATCTCGTCGGTGGATCCCGGGCAGACCGAGGCTGCGAAATCGGTGGGCATGACTTACGCTCTCCTGATGCGGCGGATCGTGCTGCCGCAGGCCGCGCGCTTCGTCGTTCCCCCGCTCGGCAACGAGTTCAACGCGATGCTCAAGAACACGACGCTGGTGAGCGTGATCGGAGTGCCGGAGCTGCTGCTCACCACGGAGACGCTGACCTCGGCGACCTTCCGGGTCTTCGAGCTCTATTCCGTCGTGGCGCTCTATTATCTGACGCTGACGACGCTCTGGGGCGTCGTGCAGAGCCGGATCGAGCTGCGCTTCGGCGAGCCTTCGCAGCAAGCCAAGGCAGGATCGGGCTTCGGCGAGCGGTTCTTCGGCTCCGTCCTTTCCGGCGCCGTGCGGAAGAAAGCATGACCGGCGCAGCAGAGAACATACTCGCCTCGGTCGGAGGCCTGCCGGAGGCATCGACCGACGAGGTCGTGCGCGCGATCGACGTCCGGAAATCCTTCGGCCCTCTGCAAGTCCTGAAGGGCGTGTCGCTGACCGTGCGCCGCGGGGAGGTGGTGGTCATCATCGGAGCCTCGGGCTCCGGCAAGACCACCTTCGTGCGCTGCCTCAATCACCTCGAGAAGATCGACAGCGGCCGCATCCTCGTGAACGGCCACTTGATCGGCTATCGCGAGGTCGCGGGGCGCCTGGTCGAGGATCGCGAGCGGAACATCGCGCGCCAGCGCCGCGAGATCGGGATGGTGTTCCAGAGGTTCAACCTCTTTCAGCACAAGACCGCGCTCGGCAACGTCATCGAGGCGCCGGTGCACGTCCTCGGCATCCCAAAAGCCGAGGCGATCGCCATGGGCTGCACTCTCCTCTCGCGCGTAGGGCTTGCCGACAAGACGGATGCCTACCCCTCGCAGCTCTCGGGCGGCCAGCAGCAGCGGGTCGCGATCGCGCGCTCGCTCGCGATGAAGCCGCGGCTGATGCTTTTCGACGAGCCCACCAGCGCGCTCGATCCCGAGATGATTGGCGAGGTGCTGGAGGTCATGCGCGAGCTCGCGCGCGAGGGCATGACCATGATCGTCGTCTCCCACGAGATGGGCTTCGCGCGCGAGGTCGCGGATCGCATGGTCATGATGGACGACGGCCAGATTCTCGAGGAAGGGCCGCCCGAGCAATTCTTCCGGAACCCCGCGCACAAGCGCACCCAGGCTTTTCTTTCCAAGATTCTCTAGCGAAAGGGCCGCGCGTCCCGTCGGCACGCGGCGCATGCTTCACCTCGGAGGCAGCTCATGAGCACCCGATTGAATTCCGCGCAGGCACGGGACATCGCCTACTACCTGCATCCCTACACGAACCTCAGCACCCACGCGAAGGAGGGCCCGCTCGTGATCGCGCGCGGCGAGGGCATCTACGTCTTCGACGATGCCGGCAACCGCTACATCGAGGGGCTCGGAGGGCTGTTCTGCGCCTCGCTCGGATTCAGCGAGGAGCGGCTCGTCGAGGCCGCGCTCCGCCAGATGCGGAAGCTGCCCTTCTATCACGTGTTCGGCGGCAAATCGAACGAGCCCGGCATCGAGCTCGCGGAGCGGCTGATCGCGCTGGCGCCGGTGCCGATGTCGAGGGTGTTCTTCGCGAATTCCGGCTCCGAGGCGAACGACACCGCGGTGAAGCTCGTCTGGTACTATCACAATGCGATCGGCAAGCCCCGGAAGAAGAAGATCGTCTCGCGCCTCCGAGGCTATCACGGTGTCACCGTGGCCTCGGCGAGCCTGACCGGCCTTCCCAACAACCATCGCGACTTCGATCTCCCCATCGGCGGCATCCTGCACACGGATTGCCCCGGCTATTACCGCTACGGCAAGGCCGGCGAGAGCGAGGAGGATTTCGCCTCGCGCTGCGCCGAGGTCCTGGAGGCGCTGATCCTGCGCGAGGGACCCGAGACCGTCGGCGCCTTCATAGCCGAGCCGGTCATGGTCTCCGGCGGCTGCATCGTCCCGCCGCGCACCTATTTCGAGAAGATCCAGAAGGTCCTACGGAAATACGACATCCTCCTGATCGCCGACGAGGTCATCTGCGGCTTCGGCCGCACCGGCAACATGTTCGGCACGGAGACCTACGGGCTCGAGCCCGACATGATGACCATGGCGAAGCAGCTCTCGGCTGCCTATCAGCCGATCTCCGCGATCATGATCAACGAGAAGATCTACCGTGCCGCCGTGCAAGAGAGCGAGAAGATCGGCACCTTCGGCCACGGCTTCACCTACGGCGGCCATCCCGTCGCTGCGGCGGTGGCGCTCGAGACCCTCAAGATCTACGAGGACCGCAACATTCTCGACCACGTCCGCGAGCTCAGCCCGCGCTTCCAGGAGGGCGTGCGCCGCCTCGGCGAGCATCCGCTGGTGGGCGAGGCCCGCGGCGTCGGGCTCGTCGCCGGTCTCGAGCTCGTTAAGGACAAGGCCACGCGCGAGAATTTCGCGCCGGCCGATGCGGTCGCGACTTACGCTGCACGGCGGGCCCAAGCCCATGGCGTCATCACGCGCGGCCTCGGCGACGTCGTGAATCTCTGTCCGCCCCTCATCATCGATCGGGATCAGACCGACGAGCTCCTTCAGCGGATCGGGCGCGCGCTCGACGATACGCTGGCCTGGGCGCGGGAGAAGCGCTTGGTTGCGGCTTGAGCACCGATCGGCTGCCGGCTCGGTGCGGCAACGGGATATCCTGGAGAGGCACATGTTCAGCGACGAGAAACTGAAGGCGCTGCGGGCGAAGTACGCGAATGCACTGGGCAGCGACGTTTTCGACCCGGAGTTCAAGAAGGTCGTCTCCCTGGTCTTCAAGAGCAGGGGCGGCCGCAAGCTGCCTTACGCCGACGTCTCGACCTTCCTCGGCGCTCCCTACCGGCCTCCGGCGGCCGAGGGGCCGAGCTTCGGGGATCTCGATGTCGCGCTCATCGGCATCCCCATGGACCTCGGCGTGACGAACCGCTCGGGTGCGCGGCTCGGCCCGCGCGCCGTGCGGGGCGTCGAGCGCATCGGCCCCTACAATCACGCTCTCAAGGTCGTCCCGCTCGCGGAGTGCCGTGCCGCCGACATCGGGGACGTGCCGCTGCGCTCGCGCTACAGCCTGCAGAGCTGCATCGAGGACATCGAGGCCTTTTACAAGCAGGTGCACGCGGCGGGCGTGCGTCCGCTCTCGGTCGGGGGCGACCATTCCGTGACCTACCCGATCCTGAAGGCGCTGGGGCAAGAGCGTCCCGTCGGCCTCGTGCACATCGACGCCCACTGCGATACCGGCGGGGAATACGACGGCTCGAAGTTCAATCACGGCGGACCGTTCCGCCTCGCCGTTCTCGACGGCGTGCTCGATCCCGAGCGCACGATCCAGATCGGCATCCGCGGGCCCGCCGAGTTCCTATGGGAATTCTCTTATGACTCCGGAATGACCGTGCTGCACATAGAGGACGTCGCGCGGATGGGAATCGAGGGCGTCATGAGAAAAGCACGAGAGGTGATCGGAGAGGGGCCGACCTACATCTCGTTCGACGTCGACGGCTTGGATCCCGCATACGCGCCCGGCACGGGCACGCCTGAGACGGGCGGCCTCACGCCGCGCGAGTGCCAGGCCATCCTGCACGGGCTTCGCGGGATCGACGTCGTCGGCGGCGACGTCGTCGAAGTGGCGCCGCAGTACGATCCCACGACCAACACGGCGATGGTCGGCGCGCAGATGCTGTTCGAGATCTTCTCTCTGATGGTGCTCGGCCCCGCCTTTGCCAAGCGGCGGCCGTGACTTTCAGCGGGCTGCGGCGGCACCGCGCCTCATGAATGGAACCAGGGCTCGAGCCCCGCAAGCGGCGGAGCCGCGATGCCTTCCTGGCCGCGCTCGCCGGGCTGCTCGCCCGCGAGCCCGAGGCGGTCGCCGAGCGCGCGGTAGCTGCCGCGGCTGAAGAGCAGGGGCTTGCCGTGCTTGTGCGATTCCAGGCGCAACACGCGGCCCAGGAAGATCACGTGATCGCCGCCCTCGTGGCGCGCCTCGAGTCTGCAGTCGAGATTGGCGAGCGAATGCCGCAGGATCGGCGCGCCGGTCTCCCAGGTCTCGTAGGCGATGTCGCGCCACTTGTCGCCGCCGGAGGCCGCGAAGCGCGCGGAGAGCCCCTGCTGCTCCTGCGTCAGGATGTTGACCGCGAAGTGGCCCGCGGCCTCGAAGCCCGCGAGGCTCGTCGAGCGCTTGGCGAGGCTCCAGAGCACCAGCGGCGGATCGAGGGAGACCGAGCTGAAGGAATTCGCGGTGACGCCGTGGAGCGAGCCGTCCGGCGCGCGCGCGGTGATCACGGAGACGCCCGTCGTGAACCAGCCGACGGCGTCGCGGAAATCGCGGGCGGAGAATTCGGGGTTCATCGCCCTGCTACTCCGCCGCCTCGAGCTTCGGGCGGAAGGGCGGTCCGCCCGCGCCGTCGTTCCGCCGCGCTTCGAGATCGTCGAGGAGGCGCGAAATGCGGTCCATGTAGCCGTCCTTGTCGTAGATCGAATAGAGCGTCGCCGAAAGCCGCACGGGATCGCCGGAGTAATAGCGCTCGTAGAGCTGCTGCCGGCCCGCGAAGGTGGAGATCGCGGCGTCGAAGGCGAGGCGGAAGAGCTTGATCCGCGTCTTGGCGTCGGCGTTCGCGGACTGGAAGTATTTCTCGACGTCGCCCCAGACTGGGCTCGCGGTCTCCGCGTAGGAGGGGACGGCGACGAGGCCGCCCGCGCCGAGGCTCTGGATGATCTCGCACATGCGGATGAACATCTTCGGGAACATCATGCGGATGGTCCAGAGCGGCATCGAGGCCGGCGTCATGAAGCCCGCGGCGTTGGGCTTCGCATCCGCCTCCGAGGCCCTGAGGCAGGCGCGCGTGAACTCCGTGAACTGGATCATCTCCGCGAGCATGCCCTGGACGTGCAGGTGCTGGTCGACGTTGGTGGAGCGCGCGAGCGCGAAGGCGAGCGCCATCATGAACTCGGCCTTGGCGAGGTTCTTCGTCGAGAACTGATGCATGATCTGCGGCATCGCGCCGGTGCGGGTGTAGAGGCCGTTGCAGAGCTCGGGATCGCGATGGATGAAGACGCGCTCCCAGGGCACGAGCACCTCCTCGAACACCACCATCGCGTCGCCCTCGTCGAGGCGCGAGGAGAGCGGATAGTCGAGCGGCGAGGCCGCGCCCTGGTGCACCACCGAGGGCCGGCAGATGAAGCGCAAGCCCGGCGTCGCGACGGGAATGGCGAAGCCGAAGGCGTAGGAGGCGGCCTCCGGCGTGTTCGCGAGATATGTCGAGGGCATCACCAGGAGATCGTGCGCATAGGCGCAGAGCGTCGAGACCATCCGCGCGCCGGAGACGACGATCCCCCGATCGGTCTCGCGCACGATCTTCGCCGCGAGGTCCTTCTCCTGCGCCTCCACGGGCTTCGAGCGATCGACCTGCGGGTTGATGAGCGTGTGCGTCAGCACAAGGTCGTTCTCGCGGCACTGCAGGTAATAGTTCCAGAGGTTCTCGCCGAAGCGCGGCTCCCCGAGAGCGAATTCCGCCTTGGCGCAGGCGAAGCCCGTGAGGTGGATGCTCATGAAGTCGGGGCTGCGCCCGAACATGCCGCAGGTCGCGTCCGCCCAGATCTTCACCATCTCGCGCCGGCGCACGAGCTCGTCGATCGTCGTGGGCTGGATGAAGGCGAGGCTGACGCGCTCGCCGCTGCTCGGCGACCTGTAGGTGAGACGGTCGCGGAGCGCGGGGTCGTGCTGCATCTCGTAGAGCTCGGCGATGCTCATGGCGGCGCTCGCGAAGCGCGGGTCCGCGGTCACGTCCGCGACGCGCTCGCCGTCGATCCAGATCTCCCGGTCGTCCCTGAGCGACTCCAGAAACTGCCTGCCCGTCCTAACGCCCATGCCTAGACCCTTTCGGATACCTCATTGAATGATAACACGCCCAAGGGTCCGCGCGGAGGACGCGGAGGTTGCGCCGAGGACGCAGAGGCGCTCAAATCCTCCGCGTCCCCTGCGCAACCCCTGCGTCCTCTGCGCGATAATCTCGTTCGTTTCTCGGAGCGTCTTTCATGTCCAATCGCCCCTCGCGCATCACCACCGACCTCGATTTCGGCCGCGACGGCAAGCAGGAGGGCTTCCTCCGCCTGCCGCATTCCGTCCACCGCTCGGCTTACGGGTATTTGGCGATGCCCGTCGTCTCCGTTCGCAACGGCAAGGGCCCGCGGGTGCTGCTCACCGCGGGAAACCACGGCGACGAGTACGAGGGACAGATCGCGCTCACGAAGCTCGCGCGCGCGCTCACGCCGGCGGAGGTCTCGGGGCAGGTGATCGTGATCCCCATGCTCAATTTCCCGGCGGCGCAGGCGGGAATGCGCACCTCGCCCATCGACGACGGCAACCTCAACCGCAGCTTCCCCGGCGACGCCGACGGACGCCCGACCGCGATGATCGCGCATTACGTCGAGTGCGTGCTGATGCCGCAGGTCGACGTCTCGATCGACCTTCATTCCGGCGGCAGCTCACTGCTCTACATCCCGGGAACGCTCGCGCGGTACCAGACCGACGGGAAGCGGCTGGAGGCGATACTCGCGCTGGTCAGCGCCTTCGGCGCGCCCAACTCCTATCTCATGATGCCCGGGGGCGAGGATCGCGGCATCCTCGCCGCCGCCGACCGGGCCGGGATCGTGGGGCTGAGCGCCGAGCTCGGCGGCGCCGGCATGGTGACGCGCGAGACGCTTGCGGTGACCGAGCGCGGCGTCGTCAACGTGCTGCGCGAGCTCGGCGTGCTCTCGGGCCCGGCCGAGCCGCGCAGCACCCGGGTCATGCGCGTCGAGCGCGGCCCGCACTACGTCTACAGCCCCGACCCCGGCCTCTTCGAGCCGATGGCGGAGCTCGGCGATAGCGTGCAGAAGGGCCAGCTCGCGGGCCGCGTGCACTTCCCGGAGACGCCCTGGCGCGAGCCCACCCCCGTGCATTTCCTGGGCGACGGGCTCGTTGTCTGCAAGCGCGTCCCCGCGCGGGTCGAGCGCGGCGATTGCCTCTATCACCTCGCGAGCGATCTGCGCCGCTGAGACAGTCCTTTCGCCCGGTTTGACCGCCGCCCGCCGCTCGCTAAGATGGCGAGATAAACAGAACCGGCCGCCTCTTGCGGTCGAAGGGGAGGGAAAAATGATCGCACGGCGCTTCTTGATCCCGCTTTTGGCGGTCCTCGCGCTCGCGGCCTCGCCGGCCCGGGCGGATACCGTCAAGATCGGGCTGATGCTGCCCTATTCGGGGCCCTTCGCGCGGCTCTCGCAGACCATGGACGACGCCGTCAAGCTCTGGATGCAGCAGCACGGCGACAGCGTCGGCGGCAACCAGATCGAGATCATCCGCCGCGACACCACCGGCCCCAATCCGGACGTGGCGAAGCGCCTGGCGCAGGAGCTGATCGCGCGCGACGGCGCCAAGATCATCACGGGCCTCGTCTTCACCCCGAACGCGCTCGCGATCGCGCCGCTCGCGACCGAGACCAAGACGCCGGTCGTGATCATGAACGCCGCGACCGCCGTCATCACCACGCGCTCTCCCTACTTCGCGCGCGTCTCGCTGACGCTGCCGCAGACCACGGAGATCTTCGGCCGCTGGGCTGCGACCAAGGGCGGCTTGAAGCGAGTCTTCACCTCGGTCTCGGATTACGGCCCCGGCATCGATGCCGAGGAGTCCTTCAAGCTGGGATTCACCGAGGCCGGCGGCCAGATCATCGGCAGCGTCCGCATGCCGCTCGCCAACCCCGATTTCGTGCCGTTCCTGCAGCGCATGCTCGATCAGAAGCCGGACGGCATTTATGCCTTCATCCCCGGCGGCCCGCAGCCCGTCGCCTACGTCAAGGCCTACAACGATCTCGGGCTCGGCAAGGCCGGCATCAAGCTGATGCCGAGCGAGGAGGCGACGGACGAGGCCGATCTGCAGGGCCTGGGCGATCTCGCCCTCGGCCTCATCACGGCGATGCACTACACCGCCGCGCACAAGTCCGCCGCGAACGAGGCCTTCGTGAAGGCGTGGAAAGCCGCCTACGGCCAGGACAAGGACCCCGACTTCTTCGCCGTCGGCGCCTGGGACGGGATGGCGCTCATCTACGACATCGTGCAGAAGCTCAACGGCAAGATCGACGGCGACAAGGCGATGGAGATCGTCAAGGGCTGGAAATTCGAGAGCCCGCGCGGGCCCATCTCGATCGATCCCGAGACCCGCGACATCATCCAGAACGTCTACATCTGCAAGGTCGAGAAGGTGAACGGCCGCTTGGCGAACGTCGAGATCGAGACCTACCCCGCGGTCAAGGACCCCTGGAAGGCCCGGCAGCCGAAGCCGTAGCGTCTCACTCCATCGCCGCTTCGAGAATGCCCCGATAATCCGCGGCCGTCGCCGGCCGCGGATTGGTGGCACTCAGATGCTCCTTCGCCGCTTCCTCCGCGAGCTCGGGGATGAGCGCAGGATCGAGGCCGAGCGCCCCGAGCGTCGCGGGCATGCGGAGCGCGAAGATCAGGCTCTCGACCGCGTCCGCGAGGTCTTCCGATGGTTGGATGCCGAAAGCTACCTTGAGATGCGCCATCTTCTCGGGCACGGCGGGCGCGTTGAAGCGCAGCACGTGCGGTAGCAGGATCGCATTGAGCGTGCCGTGGTGGTAGCCCAGCGCGCCCAGAGGGTGGCTGAGCGCGTGGACTGCGCCGAGGCTCTTCTGGAAGGTGAGGCCGCCCTCGAGCGCCGCCATCAGCATTTCCCAGCGCGCCCTGCGGTCGCTGCCGTCGCGGAACGCGCGTGGGAGATACGTGACGGCGCGGCTCACGCAATCGAGCGCGATCGCCGCGGCCGGCGGGTTCTCCCAAGTCGAGAGATAGGACTCGATGCCGTGACTGAGCGCGTCCATGCCGGTCGCGGCGGTCATCGCGGGCGGCAGGGTCAGGGTGAGCTCGGGATCGCAGATGACGGCCTTCGGGATGAGCTTCATGTTGACGCAGGCGATCTTTCTGCCGGTCTCGAGCGTGAGCGTCGCTGCGCGGCCGACCTCGGCGCCGGTGCCGGCGGTGGTGGGGATCGCGAGCACCGGCGCGATGGCGCCGATCTTCTCGGAGCCGCCGCCGCGGATGCGGTAGTCGCCGAGGCTCCCAGGATGCGTGGCGAGCAGCGCCACCGCTTTCGCGAGATCGATCGCGGAGCCGCCGCCCAGCGCTGCCACCCCGTCGCAGCTTTCTGCGCGATAGAGCGCGAGCGCGTTCTTGGCGGCGGCCTCCGTCGGATTGCTCGGCGTCTCCGCGAAGATCGGCGGCACGAATTCCAGCGCCTCCGTCGCGCGCTCGACCAGCCCCGCCGCCCGCACGCCGGGATCGGTCACCAGCAGCGGCCGCGCGACGCCCATGAGCGCGAGCTCCGCCTTGAGGAGGCGGATAGCGCCGAAATCGAATTGGATGCGCGACATGTAGCTGATGAGCGGCATCTGCTCTCCGTTTGCAATCCCGAAGCCGTGCCGCGGTCGGCTCGCCTCAATGCCCCGGCAGGACGAGCACTTCCGTCGGCTTCGGGAGGTCGCTGCGGGCGAGAGTTATGCTCGCGACTTTGCTGAAATGCACGGGATAGCGATCCTTCACGCGCTCGACGAAGCGGTCGAGCACGGACTGGCTGAAGTAGTGCATGGGGATCACGAGTGCGGGATGGATCGCCTCGATGGTCTCGATCATGTCGTGCTGGTCGAGGGTGAAGGCGCCGTCGATGGGCGTCAGCAGCACGTCGATCTGTCCCAGCGCCGCCAGATGCTCGGGCGTGAGCGTGTGATGGAGGTGCCCGAGATGGGCGATGCAGAGATCGCCGGTCGCGAAGATGAAGATGGAATTGCCGCCGTACTCCGTCGTGCCGAAGCCGCTGCGGATGTTGGTGGGGACGTTGCGGATGCGGACGTCGCCGAATTTCACGTCGTAGTGCGGCGGACCCTCGCCGGTATCCCAGCCGCGCAGCACCAGCTTGATGCCGGGATCGATGTCGTCGGTGTAGTGCATGCTGTGTGCGTGATTCATGGTCACCACGTTGGGCGGCTCGGCCGGGCGGAGGAAGCCGTTGTAGTCCGTGACGATCGTGACCCCCGCGGGGCTCGTGATGAGGAAGCTCGAATGGCCGAGATAGCTGAGGGCGACCTCGGGCTCGGCCGCCGAGAGGTAGAGCCGATAGGCTGCGAGGCGCAACGGCGCCCGCAAATCCGCGACCGGCGCGTTGCAGGCGCCCATGCCTTGGGCTTGGGCGAGTTGCGGGAACGGCAGTGCCAGGAGCGCCAAGAGGGCGAGATCTCGCAATCGCATCGTTCGGTCTCCTAGGAACGGCGAGCGGGGACAACTATGCACCGGCACTTCCTCGAGGGAAAGCGTGCGAGGAGGACCGCAACAGGAGTGAAATCGCGCCACGGAGACATTATCCTGTCTGCGGGCTGACGAGCGGGAGCGGCATGAGGCGGCGTGACATCATCCTCTCATTGGCGGCGACGATGCTTTCGCGAGCGGCCTTCGCCCAGAACGCTCCCGCGAAGGTGGCGCGCATCGGATTTCTCCAGAATTCGACCGCATCCGATCTCGGCCGGCGCGACGCCTTCGCTGCGGGCATGCTCGAGCGCGGCTTCGAGGAGGGCCGGGACTTCCTTCTCGTGATGAGATTTGCCGACGGCCACTTGGATCGCCTGCCCGCATTGGCCGCGGAGCTCGTCCAGGAAAGGGTCGGAGTCATCGTCGCAGCCGGCGGCGCAGCCGTTCGCGCGGCGCAACAGGCGACAAAAGAAATTCCCATCGTGGTGCCCATCATCGGCGACCCCGTAGCCGGCGGCTATGTGTCGAGCCTCGCGCATCCCGGCGGCAACGTCACCGCCCTTTCCATGAACAACAGCGACATCTCCGCGAAGCGGCTTCAGCTGCTGCGCGAGCTGTCGCCGGGAATCGCGCGTGTGGTCGCGCTGGGTGAGCCAAGCATGGCGCTCGAGAGCGGATGGAATGAAGTCCGCTCGGCCGCGCAATCGCTCGGCGTCGAGCTTAGATACGTCGAAATCTCGACCGACGACTTCGAGCCCGCCTTCGCATTCGCCCGAAGCGAGCGCGCGGAAGCGATGATCGTCCTGCCGACGGCTTTTTTCAATCTCAAGAGCCGGCGCGTGCGGCTTGCCGATTTGTCGCTGAAATACGGATTCCCGACCATCTACGAGGAGAAGTCCTACGTCCAGGACGGCGGTTTGATGAGCTACGGGCCGGATTTTCTCGAGATGTATCGCCAATCCGCAGCCCATGTCGCCAAGATTTTGAAGGGGGCGAAGCCTGCGGACCTCCCGTTCGAGCAGCCCAACAAATATGTCCTAGCGATCAATCTCAGGACGGCCAAGGCACTTGGTATCTCGATCCCGCAGACGCTGCTGGTGCGCGCGGACGAGGTTCTCGATTGAGGCTCGTCAATCGTCGCCCGAGCCCGGCGCGGGGGCGAGGCTCGCGGGCTTGACGGAGGGGCGGCGGGTCTCGCGGTAGAGGATGTAGAGGCCGCTCGCGACCACCACCGCCGCGCCCACCAGGAGGAGCGGCGTAGGCACGTCGCCCCAAATAAAGAAGCCGAGGCCGATCGCCCAGATCATGCTGGTGTAGCTGAAGGGCGCCAGCACCGCGGCGGGCGCGAGCTTGAAAGCCTGGGTCCAGAGTATCTGCCCCACGCCGGAAATGAGCCCGACCGCCGCGAGGCCGAGCGCGCCGCTCCAGGTCGGCGCGACCCAGCCGAAGGGCAGCACCGCGATGCTGAGCACGCTCGCGACGATCGCCTGATAGGTCACGAGCGTCACGGGCCGCTCCGTGAGGCTCATCCGGCGGAGCGCGATGGTGACGGAGGCGCCGAGGCCCGCGTTGACGAGCGCGAGCAGCGCACCCATCGAGAAGACGCCCGCGCCCGGGCGCACCATGATGAGGATGCCGAGGAAGCCCACGAGCACCGCGCCCCAGCGGTGGCGCCCGACCTTCTCGCCGAGGACGGGGATCGAGAGCATCGTGAGGAAGAGCGGGGAGGAGAAGGTGATCGCGACCGCATCCGCGAGCGGCATCCAGTGATAGGCGATGAAGATGCAGACCATCGAGACGAATTGCAGGGCACCGCGGCCCACATGCTCGGCGAGACGATTAGTGCGCAGCGCCTCGAGCCCGCCGTGGCGCGAGAGCAGGGCGAGCGAGAACAGCAGGGCGAAGATGCTGCGGAAGAAGACGACCTGCCCCACGGGATAGTCGTCCTCGAGATACTTCACGAGGGCGTTCACCACCGCGAACACGAAGACGGAGGCGATCATCAGGAAGATGCCGCGCCGAATCTCCTCCCGGCTCGGCACCGGCATCACGACTTTGGACATGGGGCCCGCTTTTCTGCCTTCGATCTTCACGAATTATGCGGTGATAGCCCAGCAGAAACCTTGCATTGCAGCCCTGCGAGCCTTGCTCAAACGG
>DATKNV010000051.1:0-45098 GCA_035541215.1 Allostellaceae bacterium
GCTCGACCACGGCTTGAAGCTCCGCCCGATGGTGCTGCCGGACTGCTTCATCGAGCACGACACGCCCGCCAAGCAGTACGAGCAGGCCCACCTCACCGCCGGCCACATCGTCCGCACCGCCATGGCCGCGCTCGGGCGCGAGGCGGCTGCCGCCTCGGCGCGAGCTTAAAGGCGGGCGCGGCCCCGCCGGCGATGGCAAAACGCCGGCTCGATACGCTGCTGGTGGAGCGCGGCCTCGCGGAGACCCGCAGCAAGGCGCAAGCTCTGGTGATGGCGGGTCTCGTCGCCAGTGGAGAGCGCCGCCTCGACAAGCCCGGCACGATGCTGGATGCGGAGACGCCGCTCGAGGTGAAGGGGCGCGAGCATCCCTGGGTCTCCCGCGGCGGCGTCAAGCTCGCGCACGGTCTGGATCATTTCCGCATCGATCCCGCGGGCTGCATCTGCCTCGACATCGGCGCCTCCACCGGCGGATTCACGGACGTGCTCCTGCAGCGCGGCGCCGTGCGCGTCTACGCCGTCGATGTCGGCTACGGCCAGCTCGCGGCCAAGCTGCGCGCCGATCCGCGCGTGGTCCTGCTGGAGCGCGTCAATGCGCGGAACCTCACCCGCGCGGAGGTGCCGGAGCCCATCGACCTCATCGTCTGCGATGCGAGCTTCATCGGCCTGCGCGCGGTGCTGCCGGCGCCGCTCGGGCTCGCGGCCTCGAAGGCGACCCTGATCGCCCTCATCAAGCCGCAATTCGAGGTCGGCAAGGGGAGGGTGGGCAAGGGCGGCGTGGTGCGCGATCCCGCGCTCCATCGCGAGGTCTGCGAGACCATCTCGGCCTGGCTCGGGGAGCAGCCGGGCTGGCAGGTCGAGGGCATCGCCGAGAGCCCGATCCGCGGCCCCGAGGGGAACGTCGAGTTCCTGATCTGCGCCCGCAAGGACGGCGCATGAGCGAGGTCGTGGAGTTGACGGTCGCAAAGGTGGGCGCGCGTGGCGACGGCATCGCCATGCACGAGGGGAGGCCCGTCTATCTGCCCTTCACGGCTCCGGGCGACCGCGTCCGCGCGCGGCTCGGAGCGCCGCGCGATGCCGGCCGTGCCGGCACCGTGCTCGAAGTGCTGGAGCCCGGCGCCCGGCGCGCCCCGGTCTGCCCGCATTTCGGAAGCTGCGGCGGCTGCGCCTTGCAGCATCTCGCCGAGGATGCCTATTGCGCGTTCAAGGTCGATCTCGTGCGCAGCGCGCTCGGCCATCGCGGCCTCGATATCGCCGCAGTGGAAGCGCTCAGGATCTTGCCGCCGGCGACGCGGCGCCGCGCGCGCTTGGCGCTGCGGCGCCAGAAGGGCGGCGAGCCTCGCATCGGATTCCATGCGCGCGAGAGCCACGAGATCGCGGACATGCGCACCTGCGCGGTGCTGCATCCGCGCCTGGTCGCGCTGGTGGCGCCGCTGCGCGAGCTGGCTGGTGTCCTGCTGCACGCCCGTGAAAGCGGCGCTGCCACGATGACCCTGCTCGACAGTGGCGTCGATCTGCTCCTGGACCTGCCGCGCGTCCCCGATCTCGCGCTGCTCGAGAGGCTCGCGGCCATTGCGCATGCTCAGGGCCTTGCGCGGCTGAGCTGGCGCGTCGGCGAGAAAGAGGCGCCGACCCCGGCCGCGGAGCGACGGCCGGCGCGGGTGGTGCTCGCGGGCGTCCCGGTCGAGGTGCCGGCCGAGAGCTTCCTCCAGGCGAGCGTCGAGGCGGAGGGTGTCCTGACGGAGCTGGTGCTCGCCGGCGTTGGGGACGCCAAGCGCGTCGCCGATCTCTACGCGGGGCTCGGCACATTCACCTTCGCCTTGGCCACGCGCGCCGCGGTGCTCGCGGTCGATGGATCGCGCGCGCCGATCGCGGCGCTAGCGGCGGCGGCGGCACGGGCACAGCTTGCGCACGCGGTATCCACGGAGACGCGGGATCTCGATGCCCGTCCGCTGCTCGCAGACGAGCTCCGCCGTTTCGATGCGGTGGTGTTCGACCCGCCGCGCGCTGGCGCTGCGGTGCAGGCGGCGGCGCTCGCGGCCTCGACGGTGCCGCGAGTGGTCGCGGTCTCCTGCAATCCCGCGACCTTCGCGCGCGATGCGCGGCTGCTCGTCGACGGCGGCTACCGCCTCGCGCGCGTCGTGCCGGTCGACCAGTTCCTGTGGACGCCCCACGTGGAGCTGGTGGCGTCCTTCGAGCGCGCGGCCAAGCGCTAGAGACGCCTACGGCCGCGGCACCGGCGGCATCGCGACGGAGCCCGGCGGCTGGCTCGCGAGCTGGAACTGGAGGATCGCCGCGCGGAGCTGCGCCGCCATGCGCTCGAGAGTGCCTGGGCTCGTCTCGGCCTCGACGTCCGCGTCCCCGCCGCGGCTCGCGATGCGCGCGAGGACGTCGGTCAAGGTCTCCGGCGGCGGCACTTGCTTCAGCGTCACGTCCTGGTCGGCCGGGATGCGAGCCGCCTCTTTCGCGAGCGCGAGCGCCGTCGCGAAGCCGCCGAGCGCGTCGACGAGGCCGCGCTCCTTCGCCTGCTCGCCGGTCCAGATGCGGCCCTTGGCGACGGCCTCGACGGCGGCCGGGTCCATCTTGCGGCCCTTGGCCACGCGGTCCTTGAAGTCGGCGTAGATCGCGTCGAGGAAGCTCTCGAAGCGCGCGTGCTGCGCCGGCGTGAAGTCGTCGAGAGTGCTGAACATGCTCGCGCTGGCGCTCGTGCTCACGGAGCCCCAGGAGACACCGATGAGCTTCCAGAATCCCGCGGTGACGAATTTGCCCGCGACCACGCCGATCGAGCCCGTGAGGGTCGCGGGCTCCGCGACGATCTTGTCCGCGGGTGCTGCGATGTAATAGCCGCCGGAGCCCGCGACGTCGCCCATGCTGACGACCACGGGCTTGCCGCGCTCGCGCGCGCGCAGCACCGCTCGCCAGATCGTCTCGGAGGCAACGACGGAGCCGCCGGGGCTGTCGATCCGGAATAGGATCGCCTTCACCGCCGGGTCGAGCGCCGCCTGATCGAAGGCGCGCGCGACCGCGTCGGCTCCCATGATGCCGCTGCCCGAGAAAGGCCCGCCGCCGCCCCCGCGCTGGATGAGGCCGGTGCCGTAGATCACGGCGACGACGGGACCGCTGCGGTGCGGCCGCCCGGCGCGGCCGAGATAGGCCAAGGCCGTCAGCAGCTCCGCCCCCGATCCCGCGCGGTCGCGCGCCTCGCTCTCGGCCTGGTCGCGATATCCAACCTTGTCGACGATGTGCGCGTCGAGGGCCTCCTGGGTGAGCAGCGGCCCGCGATCGATGATCTCGCGCACTTTGGCCTCCTCGAGCTTGCGGTCATGGGCGATCGCGCGAATCATCTGCTCGAAGACCGAGCGCAGCAGCGCCTCCGTCTCCTCCCGCTGCGGCGCCGTCATGCCAGTCTCGGTGATCATGTTCATCGCGGTCTTGTATTCGCTGCGGTGATCGAAGCTCGGGACCACGTCGAGCTTGTCGAGCGTGCCGCGGAAGAACGGCGATTCCGCGCGCAGGCCCGTGAGCCCGACCAGCCCCTGCGGCTGGAGCCAGATCTGGTCGCAGGCGGCGGCGAGGTAATAGGCGTGATTGCCGGGCCCGAACTCGCCGAAGCTGTCGGCATAGGCGATGGCGAACTTGCCCTTGGCGCGGAAGGCCGCGATGGCGTCGCGGAGCTCCTGCACCTGCGCCGCACCGATCTCGTCGCCGCCGAGGCGAACGAAGAGGCCCTTGACGCGGGGGTCGTCCGTCGCGCGCTCGAGCGCATCGAGCACGTCGCGCAGCGACGGCTGCGGCTCGCCGAGGAATCCGGAAAGGCTCTCGCTCGCGGGACCGTCCGAGAGCGCGCGGTCGAGATTGAGCGTGAGCACCGCCGCCTGCGGCACCGGCACGGCCGCGGGCTTAACCCAGAACAGCAGCGCAATGATCGCGAAGACGAGGAAGGTGAAGATGAAGCCGATGGTAGCGAAGATGCGTACGAACAGGCGGCGCATGGCGGCGGCTCCCGGTCAGCGGTCGAGACGGTGATATTCGCGGTTCGGCATCATGTCGAGCGCGAAGGCCATCCGGTTGGAGAGGTTGAAGAAGGCGACGACATCCGCGAGGTCGAAGATCTCGGCGTCGTCGAGCCCCGCTTTGCGGAGCGCCGCGCGATCGGACTCTTCGACCGCGTGCGGCGTCACTGTGAGCTTCCAGGCGAAGTCGAGCATCGCGCGCTGGCGCGGGCTCAGCTTCGCCACTCGATAATTGAGCGCCATCATCTCTCCGAGCTCGGGGTCGCCCGAGAGCTTTCGCACCGCCTGCCCGTGCGCCACGAGGCAGTAGTAGCAGCGGTTGGCGGAGGAGACGACGACCGCGACCATCTCGCGCTCGAGCTTCGTGAGCTTCGAGTCCCCGAGCATCAGCTCGTTGTACATCGCCATGAAGTTCCGCAGCTTCGTCGGATGGAAGCTGTAGGCGCGCAGCACGTTCGGCACGAAGCCGAACTTCTCCACGCATTTTCGGTAGACGATCCTGATGTCCTCATCGAGGCTCTCTGCCTCAGGCACCGGCAACGCGGAGATGTGATCGGGTTGGGGCATGGGGAGCTCCTTCGGAGCAGAAGTCAGAAGCCAGAAAACAGAACAAATTCCGATTTCTGGCTTCTGGTTTCTGATTTCTGGCTTCTGTTACGAGCATTGCGCCCGGTGCCGCAGCAGGTGATCCGCGAGCACGGCGGCGACCATAGCCTCGCCGACGGGGGCCGCGCGGATGCCGACACAGGGGTCGTGGCGGCCCTTGGTCACGATTTCGACCTCGTTGCCGCTCACGTCCACGGTGCGCCGCGGCGTCAGGATCGAGCTCGTGGGCTTGACGGCGAAGCGGAGGACGATGTCCTGGCCGGTCGAGATGCCGCCGAGGATGCCGCCGGCATTGTTCGAGAGGAAGGCGACGCGCCCCTCTCGCATGCGCATCTCGTCGGCGTTCTCCTCGCCCGAGAGCGCCGCGGCCGCAAAGCCCGCGCCGATCTCGACGGCCTTCACGGCGTTGATGGTCATGATCGCGCGCGCGAGGTCGCCGTCGAGCTTGTCGTAGACGGGCTCGCCGAGCCCCACCGGCACGCCTTCGGCCACCACCTCGATGACGGCGCCGGCCGAGGAGCCCTTCTTGCGGACCGCGTCGAGGAAGCCTTCCCAGATCTGCGCCGTCTGGCGGTCGGGACACCAGAAGGGATTGTCCTCGATCGCGTCCCAATCCCAGCGCGCGCGGTCGATCTTGTGCGGGCCGATCTGGATCACGGCGGCGCGGATGCGGACGCCCTCGCCGAGGATCTTGCGCGCGATCGCGCCCGCGGCCACTCGGCTCGCGGTCTCGCGCGCGGATGCGCGCCCGCCGCCGCGATAGTCGCGGATGCCGTATTTGGCCTGATAGGTGTAATCCGCGTGACCGGGCCGGAAGCGGTCCTTGTTGTCGTGATAATCCTTCGAGCGCTGATCGACGTTCTCGATCAAGAGCTGAATCGGCGTTCCCGTGGTCATCCCCTCGAAGACGCCGGAGAGAATCTTCACGGCATCGGGCTCCCGCCGCTGCGTCGTGAAGCGGGACTGGCCGGGCTTGCGGCGGTCGAGCCAGCGCTGGATGTCCGGCTCCGCCAGGGGAATGCGCGGCGGCACGCCGTCGACGACCGCGCCGATCGCGGGCCCGTGGCTCTCGCCCCAGGTGGTGAAGCGGAACAGCGTGCCGAAGCTGTTGCCTGCCACGTGCCCCTCGCTAGACCACGGAGATGTCGGGCGCGTCCACGGCCTTCATGCCGACGACGTGATAGCCGCAGTCGACGTGATGGACCTCGCCGGTCACGCCCGCGGAGAGATCGCTGAGCAGATAGGCGCCGGCACCGCCGACGTCCTCGATGGTGACGTTGCGCTTGAGCGGCGAGTTGTACTGGTTCCACTTGAGGATGTAGCGGAAGTCGCCGATCCCCGAGGCCGCGAGCGTCTTGATCGGTCCCGCGGAGAGCGCGTTGACACGGATGTTCTGCCCGCCGAGATCGACCGCGAGATAGCGCACGCTCGCCTCGAGCGCGGCCTTTGCGACGCCCATGACGTTGTAATGCGGCATCACGCGCTCGGCGCCGTAATAGGTGAGGGTGAGGAGGCTCCCGCCGGTGGTCATGAGCGGTGCCGCGCGCCGGCAGACGTCCGTGAAGGAGTAGCAGGAGATGTCGAGGGTGCGCAGGAAATTGGCGCGCGTGGTTTCGACGTATTTGCCCTTGAGCTCCTCCTTGTCGGAGAAGGCGATGGCGTGAACGAGGAAGTCGAGCCGCCCCCAGCGCTCCGCCAAGCCCGCGAAGACCGAGGCGACGCTCGCTTCGTTCGTGACGTCGCAATCGAGGACGAGCTCGCTGCCGAGGCTTGCCGCGAGCGGCCGCACGCGTTTCTCCAGCGCCTCGCCCTGAAAGGTGAATCCGAGCTCTGCCCCCTGCGCGTGCGCCGCCTTGGCGATCCCCCAGGCCAGCGAGCGATCGTTGGCGACGCCCATGATCAGGCCCCGTTTCCCCGCCATCAGCGGCTTGGCGTCGGTCATGCTCTGCCAACTCCTTGTTTCGAAATCGAATGCTTCCAAAGGGCGCGGCATCCTACACGAAAGGCCGCGCGGGTGAAACGCACGGGGCGATCGGGCCGCCCATTTTTCGACTTCCAACGGCCGCCTTGTGGGCGGGCCGGAACCGGCGCATCGTTCGACCGCAGCCGCAGATTTCGGGAGCGCCGCCGATGTGCGAGTGCGTCTTGGCCAGGGTTGCGCTGGATCGCCGGCAATTCCTCGCGCTTGCCGCTGCGTTGGTGCCGATCCCCGCCATCACCGATGAGAGGGCCCTCCGTGCGGCCGCCGAGGCGCGGGTCCCCTGGATCGACACGCACGTTCATCCCATGGGCAACAAGAGCGGCGCCATGGCCAGTGCCCGCGGTCGTGGGGTCGCCGGCGTCTCCGGCGATGCGAGCGCGGCCGTGGAAGGCGCCGCCGCGGTGATGGCGGGCTCCGGGATCGCCACGATGTTCTTTCTGCCGCCACCGCAGGTCTTCTCCGGTCCGCTGCCCTTGGACTATCCGAGCTTTGCCAGCGCCGCGCGGGCGCATGGGGCGCAGTTCCGGTTTCTGGGCGGCGGCGGTACGCTCAATCCGCTGCTCCAACAGGCCGCGGGAAGCGCCGCGGTCGCGGAAGGCACCCTCCGGCAATTCGCGGAGGAGGCCGAGACGATCCTGCGCGCGGGTGCGCTGGGATTCGGAGAGATGGCGGCGCATCACCTGTCGCTCGCGGCCGGCCACCCCTTCGAATCCGTACCGGCCGATCATCCGCTGCTGCTCCTTCTCGCGGACATCGCCGCACGCCACGACGTGCCGATCGACCTGCACTTCGATCCCGTGATCGAGCCGATGCCGCGGCCGGCCTGGGCGCCCGGGAGCAATCCCGCAGAGCTCGCTCCGAACTTCGCGGCGTTCGAGCGCCTCCTCGCGCACAACCGCAATGCCCGCATCGTCTGGGCGCATGCGGGCTCCGACAATCTCGGCCAATGGACCGTAGCACTGAGCCGGCGGATGCTCGCGACCCATCCCAATCTCTTCATGAGCCTGCGCATGACGCCGGGACATGCATTCGAGAACCACCCGGTGACGCGGGAAGGCGAGCTCAAGCCGGGCTGGCGCAAGCTGCTCGCGGACTTTTCGGACCGTTTCACGATCGGAGGAGATCAATTCTTCGTCGATGCCGGGGCGGGCGAGCCGCTGGCGCTCTTTGCCTCGCGCGCGGCGCCCACGCGGCAACGGACGAACCTTTTCCTATCGCTGCTGCCGGAGCGGCTCGCCCATCGCATCGGACAAGAGAACGCCGCACGAATCTATAAGCTGTGACCTATTTACCGGCTCGCGAAGCGTGGTAGTTTTTCGGGCGAGAGACCCGGGATGCTCGAGGCCGCATGGCATTCGATGCCTTCATTTCCTACGCGCACAGGGACAAGGCGATAGCGGACGCGGCCTGCGCCACGCTCGAGGCCGCGGGGACCCGCTGCTGGATTGCACCGCGCGACGTTGCTCCCGGCGCTCAATGGGCGGCGGCGATCGTCGACGCCATCGACCATTGTCGCGTGATCGTGCTGATCTTCTCCTCGGAGGCCAATCTCTCCAACCAGATCCATCGCGAGGTGGAGCGGGCCGTCAGCAAGGGCATTCCGATCATTCCCTTGCGCATCGAGGAAGTGCAGCCGACGAGCTCGATGGAATATTTCCTGGGCTCGATCCACTGGCTCGACGCGTTGACGCCGCCGCTGGAGCAGCATCTCCAGCGCCTGGTCGAGGCCGTCAAGGCCTGCCTCGATCTCGGTGCAGGCGCTGCCGGCACCGGACCGGCGCAAGCGCCTCCGAGTGCGGCAGCGTCGCGATCGGCGCGGCGCAACGAGCCAGGCCGCAAGCGCAAGACGGCGTTGGTCGCCGCGCTTTGCTGCCTGCTCGCGGTCGCCGTCGCCGGCCTCGTTTATTACCGGCACGCGGAGCGCGAGCAAGCGCCGCCGGCGGCCCGAGCCGCGATCTCCCCGGGGCCGCAGCAAGCCTCCGAGGACGTCCGTCGCTTCGACGGCGTCTGGATCGCGACCCTCGTGTGCAACCGGACGCCAACTCTGCCGGGCTGGAGGAATGAATTCGTGGGAAGGGTGGAGAATGGCAAGTTTCATGGTCAACGCGGCAAGGAGGGCCAGCCCGGCTCCGACATCTACGAGGGGATGATCAAGCCGGACGGCAGTGCCGAGATTACTCAGAATGGACTGAGCGGCCATACAGAGACGGATCCGTTTCATCGTCCCGCGGGCACCGAGTATCACAACGCTTACGTCGGCAAATTCGAAGGCTCGCACGGCACGCTGACCCGGCTCGATCGTGCCAGCTGCACCATCGATCTCGTGACGCAGGCGGAGGCTCAGGGCTCCTCGCAAAATCCCGGCCAGGCTGCTCCACGCTGATTTTTTTCACTCAATGATGGACTGAGCGATGCGCCAGCTGCACGTCATTCATCATGGGCTCAGGGACCTCCGCTCGCATTTCTTCGGCGAAGGGTTGGGCTGGGTTGCCGCCTGCCGCCAGCGCGGCGTCCCGCTCCGCCTTTACGTGCACAAGACCGCGGGGCCGGACATTCTGCGAGAGCTGCCGGCCCGCGCGGCGTTCCGCCACCGCGCAGGTACCGCGTCAATCGCCCGCTTGAGAGGCGAGGGCGTCTCCGACCATGCGATGATGGCGCGCTTCTTCGCCGAGGATTGTGCAGCGCTCGAGGCGGAGGGACTAGATGGCGAAGATGTCGTCGTCGTGACCTTCGCCTCGGAGATCGAGGTCATGGGGGCGGCGGAATGGCTTGAGCGGCTTGCGCCGGGCCAGCGCCCGCGAGTGATCTTCGTCTTTCATATCCCGCCCTCTCTCAGTGTACTCATACGCGAGGACCGCACCGGCGTCGCCGCGGATTTCTCCGAGTTCATCGCGGGGATGACACGGCTCAAGCGGCCGCTGCCGCCGCAGCGGATCGGGCTCTTCGCGACGACGCCGCATTTGGCCGCGCTCATGCGCTCGGTGGCGCAGCATCCTTGTGCCGAGGCGCCGCACCCGACGCTCTACCTTTCCGACGAGCTGCTCGCTGCAAAGCCTGAACCGCCTGCGCATGTCTGTGTTCCCGGCGAGCTGCGCGAGGAAAAGGGCGGTAAGCTCGTGTCGGATATCCTGTTGCGCTTTGCCGAGGCGCGGCCGGGCAAACTCCTCACCGTGCAGGCGAACGACGAGACGGACGGGGGCGCATTGGCGGAACGGCTTGCCTCCTGCAATTCGCCGTATTCGGTTTATTACGGCCGAATGGGTCATGCGCAGTACCAGCGCCATCTCGTCGCGAGCGACATCCTGCTGCTGCCCTACGATTGGCGGCGCTACGCGCTGCGCGCATCCGGCGTCTTTTCCGAGGCGGCGGGCTTCGGCATCGTCACCGTGGTTCCCGACCGGACTTGGATGGCGGACAGCCTGCGCGCGGGCTTCGGCGGAGGAACGATCTTCGCGGAGCAGACGGTCGACTCGATCCTGGAGGCTCTGATCGAGGCGAGCGACAATCACGCGGCGCTGCGTGAGCGCGCCCGCCGCACCATGCAGGACTGGCGGCGCAGGCATTCCGTTGCGGCTCTCCTCGAGACGATCCTGCGCTTCGCCTCGACATCTTAACCTGTAAGATCGGCATCTCTCCCGCGGAGACCCAACGATGCTGCGGCCCAAGGCACTCGATCACGTCGGTCTCGTCGTCACGGATATGGACCGGAGCCTGCGCTTTTACGAGGCTCTCGGGCTCGAGCTATTGCGTCGAAAGGGTCCGAACGCGGACGGCGTCTGCACGGCGGTGCTCAGGGTCGGCGACCAGGAGATCAACGTCTTTTCGGACCCCAGCTACTCGGCGTCCGGCAAGGGCGAGCGCATCCACCATTTCTGCTTTGCCATGGAGAGCGCCGACATCGCCGACCTCGTCTCGGCGCTTGGGCGAGCGGGGATCGACATTGCGAAAGGCCCGATCGAGCGCCGCGACGGCCCCTCGCTCTTCGTGAGCGACCCCGACGGGATTCGGGTAGAATTGATCGTCAAGAGATGATTGGAGCGGCGCCAGAAATCGGGGGCGTATTGCGGCGTTCGAACCCGGCATCCGTCGCATCACGTCGACCCCAATTTCCCCCTGACCTCGTAGGGATGGCGCGCAGCCCAGCTCTCCAGGAACTTCACGAGCTCCGTATCGGGCGCGTCCGGCAGCACCACGCGGAGCTTCACGTATTGGTCGCCGCCGATGCCGTCGCGGCCGGCCGCGATGCCCTTGCCCTTGAGGCGGAGCATCGTGCCGCTATTGGCGCCGCGTGGCACCTTGAGGGCGACCGGTCCGTGGATCGTCGGCACGGTGATGGCGGCGCCGAGCACCGCCTCCGGCAGCGTCACCGGCAGCTCGATGTGGATGTCGCGGCCCTTGCGCTCGAAATGCGGATGCGGCTCGACCTCGATCTCGATGTAGGCGTCGCCCTCGCCGCCACTGCCGTGTCCGGGCTCGCCCTGGCCTTTGAGACGCAGCGTCTGGCCGTTCTCGATACCCGCGGGGATCGCGAGATCGAGGCTCCGCCCGTCGGGTAGCGTGATGCGCTTCTTTCCCCCGAGCGCGGCATCGAGGAAGGAAATCCGCAGCCGGTGATGCGTGTCTGCGCCGCGCCGGCGAAAGGGTCCGCCGCCGCCGCCGAACCCGCGGCCCAGGATCTCCGAAAGAATGTCCTCGACCGAGAAGCCCTCGGGCGCGCCGCGGCTGCGCTGGCCGCGCGCATGAGCGAAGCCGCGCGGCGCCGTCTCGTTGCCGGCGGCGTCGATCTCGCCCCGATCGAAGCGCGCGCGCTTCTCGGGATCGGCCAAAAGCTCGTAGGCGGCCGTCACCTCCTTGAACTGCTGCTCCGTCGCCTTGTTGCCGGGATTGAGATCGGGGTGCAGCTTCTTTGCGAGGCGACGATAGGACTTCTTCAAATCATCGGGGGATGCGGTCCGGGGGACGCCGAGAACGGTATAGGGGTCTTTCATGGCGGCGACATCTTGAAGCGCGAAGCGGCCGGCGGCAACTCGCCGCCGGCCGCTTCAGATCCAAGCCGCCGCGCTCAGCGCGGCGGGGGCGGGTAGGGGTAATTGGGCGGCGGCGAGAAGCCCGGAACCTGATTGCCGCGGCTATACATGCACTGCGAATACGCGATGTCGTAGCGCTGCTGCATGCTCATGCCGGAATAGGCGGATTGATTGGCGCCGTAAGCCGTCCCGGCGACCGCGCCCGAGGCCGCGCCGATCGCGGCACCGCGTCCGCCGCCGATGGCGGCGCCGAGGCCCGCGCCCAGAATCGTGCCGACCGCTGCGCTGCCGAGCTGCTGGTTATTGAGCTCCTGCTGCGCGTTCGGTCCGCCGATGGAGTTGTAGGCGTAGTTGCGGCAGAGTGCGTCGTCCTGCTGGAACACCTCCATGGGCTTGCTGGGCGCGGGCATCACCGCCACCGTCGGCCCCATGGGAGCGGGCGTACAGGCGCTCACCGCGAAAAGCGCAGCGCAAGCCAAGATCGTCGCTCTTAGCGAATTCACTGGATTCCCTCCGTTTCGTTTGCGGTCGTCAGCTATGTCCCTGATCCGGCGGCGTCGCCGGCACCTCGTGCCAGCCGCCGGGACAAGAAGGAATATAGGGATAAAACCCCTGCGGGTTATCGCAGCGATACCAATATTGCGGCGGGGGCGCCATGGTCTGCTGCTCCCCTCCGCCCTCTGCCGGCGGCGCTGCCCCGACCGGGCCGCCCGCGGGGTAGGGATAGGGATAGGCCGGCGGGTAGGGGTAAGGGTAGGGATAAGCGTAGGGGTATGGATAGGCGTACCAGGGGTAAGGGAAGTAGGGACCCGGGTACCAGAGCGCTCCAACGCCCCAGCCCCACCACCAGCCGCCATGCCCGTTGTTATAGCCGTAATGCCACTGGCCGCCGGGGTGCCCGCCCCAGCCGCCGCCGCCCGGCGGATGGCCGTCGGGATGCCCACCCCAGCCGCCGCCACCGGGACCTCCAGGCGGTCCGCCGCCGGAATGATGCTGCGCATGCGCAGATACGGACGCGGTGGCGACCACCGCCGCGAGTGCCGCGACTATCAGTAACCGTTTCCACGTGACCATGGTAGGAACGCTCCCGATCAATGGCTGTCGCCGGAGGCTCCTCGGCGCCGTGCTCGGAATTCCGGTGCGGCCCAATCCTATCCCATTCAAGGCGCTCGCCGATTCCGTGACGAGAGCAAGGCCGCCTCTATTAGATAGGAAGCAACTCTGACGTTCGTAACCGCCGGGATGAAAAAAACTTTTCCCGGGTTTATGGTGGCGCCGTCGCCGTCACAGGAACGAGGCAGGCGTGAGCGATATTCCCTATCGGGAGCCTTTCGAGGAATTCGAGCGCTGGTTTGCCGAGGCGCGTGCGAAGGAGCCGCGCGATGCCAACGCCATGACCCTCGCCACCGCTACCCCCAGCGGCGCTCCGGCCGCGCGTATCGTCCTACTCAAGGAGGTGGACGAGCGCGGCTTCACCTTTTTCACGAACTTCGAGAGCCGCAAGGGCACGGAACTCATCGCGAACCCGCGCGCGGCGCTCTGCTTTCACTGGAAATCGCTGCTGCGCCAGGTGCGCATCGACGGCGCGGCGGAGCGCGTGAGCGATGCCGAGGCGGACGCCTATTTCGCGACCCGCCCGCGCGACAGCCAGGTCGGCGCCTGGGCCTCGAGCCAGTCGCGGCCGGTCGCGAGCCGTGAGGCGCTGGAGCGCCGCGTCGGCGAGGTCGGCGCGCGCTACGAAGGCAAGACCGTGCCGCGGCCGCCGCATTGGTCGGGCTTTCGGATCGTCCCCTCAGCGATCGAGTTCTGGCACGACCGGCCGTTCCGCCTGCACGATCGCATCCTCTACCGCCGCTCCGGCGACGGCTGGCTCAAGGAGCGGCTCTTCCCGTGACCGCGATCGGCGAGGCGGGCTCGATCGGGCGCACCGCGCGCCTGATGAAGCGCGCGACATATGCGTCCGTCACCGTCGCGGCGGCGATGATCTCGGTCAAGCTCGCGGCCTGGGTGATGACCGACAGCGTGAGCATGCTCTCGAGCCTGCTCGATTCGCTGCTCGACGCCGCGGCCTCGCTCCTCAACCTGATCGCTGTGCGGCAGGCCGTGACCCCCGCGGACCGCGAGCACCGCTTCGGCCACGGCAAGGCCGAGCCGCTGGCGGGCCTCGGCCAGGCGGCCTTCATCGGAGGCTCCGCGGTCTTCCTCTTCATCGAGGCCGCGCATCACATCCTGCAGCCGCTGCCGACCCTCAACACGGGCCTCGGCATCGGCATCATGGTCTTCGCGATCGCGGTGACGCTGGCGTTGGTCATTTATCAGCGCTACGTCGTCCGCCACACGGGCTCGCTGGTGGTGAGCGCCGACGAGCTCCATTACCGCTCCGACGTGATCCTGAACGCGAGCGTGATCGTCTCGCTCGCGATCTCGGGCTTCCTCGGCTGGCCTTACGCCGATCCGCTCTTCGGCATCGCGATCGGTATCTGGATCATCTGGGGCGCCTGGCGGGTCGCGAGAAGGGCGCTGGTCCAGCTCATGGACCGCGAGCTCCCCGACGAGGACCGCGCGCGCATCCGCGCCATCGCGCTCGAGCATCCCGAGGTCATGGCGGTGCACGATCTCCGCACGCGCACCGCGGGCCCGACGGCCTTCATCCAGGTGCACATCGAGATGGACGGGAACATGCCCCTCGCCGAGGCCCATCGCGTCTCCGACGAGGTCGAGGCGGCGCTGCTTCGCGCCTTCCCGCGGGCCGAGGTCATCATTCACCAGGACCCCGCGGGAGTGGAGGAGCCGCACCGCGTGTTCCCGGCCGCACCGGAGGCAGCGCGCTAGACCCGCGCGGGAGTTGACCTAGCTCAATGTTAGGACGACCCCGGCCGGACAGCATGCATTGAAAGCGGCGAAACACCGCGAGAGGAGTGAGCACTATGACCTACCGCACCATCTTCGTCGCCGCCAGCGGCGGTTCCGCGAGCCAAGGCGCGCTCGATCTCGCCTGCCGTCTCGCACGCCGCTTCGAGTCCCATCTCGAGGCCTTCCACGTCCGCGCCGATCCGCGCGAGGCCGTGCTCGCTTACGGCGACGGCTTCGGCAGCCCCGTCGTGGGCGAGCTGATGGAGCGCACGGCGCAAGAGGTCGCGGAGACCGCGGCGCGCACGAAGCAGCAATTCGACAAGGCGATCGCCGAGCACGGGCTTCCGCTCAAGGCCGAGCCGCCGGCTCTCAAGCCCGGCGAGACCGTGGCGCTCGAGGCGAGCGTGGCTTGGCGCGAGGAGACCGGCTTTGCCGGCGACCTCATTCCGCGCCGCGCGCGGCTCTTCGATCTCGTCGTGCTCGGCCGGTCCGACCGCGTCGTCGATCAGCCGCACACGGACGTGCTCGAGGATACGGTCATGCGCTGCGGCCGTCCGGTGCTCCTGAGTCCGGCGCAAGTACCGCGCGAGCTCGGGCAGTCGATCGCCATCGCCTGGAACGCCTCCGCCGAGGCCGCGCGCGCGGTCGCGGGAGCGCTCCCCTTCCTGCGCAAGGCGAAGTCGGTCCGGGTGCTCACGCTCGGCGCCGCCGACACCGCCGACGGTCCCGCGCTCGTAAAGGCGCTCGCCTGGCGCGGAATCGGGGCGACGGCGCGGCACATCGCGCCGGTGCATGGCGCGGGCGTGGGCGAGCAGCTCCTCGCGGGCGCGCGCGACGACGGCTCCGACATGCTCGTGATGGGCGGCTACGGCAAGGCTCCCTGGCGCGAGATGCTCCTCGGCGGCGCCACGCGGCAGGTCGTGGGCACGAGCCTGCTACCGATCCTGATCGCGCACTGAGGGAGTGGCGGCGATGAGTTGGAAGCGCGTCCGCCTGGAACTCGCCCGCAGCCACGAGTTCCCGGAGGGCAGCACCCGTCACGGCTACGAGATGGTGCTGCCGCTCGATCCCAACGATCGCGTCGACGAGAAGGCTCTCGCGGCCGCATCGCAGGTCGCGACGGTGCACCGGTTCTGGGAAGGCGAGGGCGACTCCGTCGGCCAGATCGAGCGTGCCGGGGGCCAATGGTCGATCTCCTACGCCAGGGGTAACGCCGACGACGAGCCGCTACACCGCTTCGCATCGCATCGCTTCCGGGAAGGCGAGTATGTCTCCGTGCGCACGGCAGAGGGCGCGGAGCACGCCTTCAAGGTCGTGGCCGTCCGGCCCGCGCCGGGTCTGACGAAGGAGCGCGGCTGACCCCTGCCGCTTTCCCAGGCGCGCACGCTCGCCTATGGTGAGGCCATGGGCTCGGAACGACGGACACTGCTGCTCACCGGCGCGAGCCGGGGGATCGGCCACGCGACCGTGCGGCGCTTCAGCGAGGCGGGCTGGCGTATCATCACCTCCTCGCGCGAGCCGGTGCCGCCGGAATGCGGCCGGGACCCCAATTGGACCCAGCACGTCACCGCCGATCTCTCGGATGCCGGCGCGGTCGAGGGCTTCGTCTCCGGGGTGATGGGGCTGCTCGCGGGCGGGGAGCTGCACGCTCTCGTCAACAACGCCGGCGTCTCCCCGAAATCTCCGACGCGCGAGCGGCTCGGCTGCCTCAACAGCAGCCTCGAGGATTGGCGCGAGGTGTTTCAGCTCAACTTCTTCGCGCCGCTGATGCTCGCGCGCGGATTTGCAGGCGCGCTCGCGCGCGCCAAGGGGACGATCGTCAACGTCACCTCGATTGCGGGCCACGCCGTGCATCCCTTCGCGGGCTCCGCCTATTCGACCTCGAAGGCGGCGCTCTCGGCGCTGACGCGGGAGATGGCGGTCGAGTTCGCCCAGCTCGGCGTCCGCGTCAATGCGGTGGCGCCGGGCGAGATCGAGACCCAGATGCTCTCGCCGGAGACGGAGGTGCTCATCCCGCGCATCCCGCTCGCGCGTCTCGGTACGCCTGCGGATGTGGCCTCGACGATCTTCTACCTCTGCACCGAGGCCTCGTCCTATGTGACGGGCACGGAGATTTTCGTTACGGGCGGCCAGCACCTGTTCTGAGCGGCTCCGCCAGGGCTTCCCGGCGATGGGCTAGCCAGGCGATGCGTGCCTTCACCTCGCCGACGTCGTGCTCGAGCCAATCGCGGAACAAGCCGGGGGCCGCGCCGTCGGTCGCGCGGAGATCCTCGAGCCGGGCCAATTCCTGCTCGTAGGCGCGGACGGCGAGGTCGATCTGCTCCGCCTGCTCAGATTCCGGCAGATGGTGGAGGAAGCGGAGCTTGAGCACGAGGCCGAGCTTGGCGACGTCGTTCACCGGCGCGCGCAACCCCGCGCGGAGCAGCTCCGCGAGCGCCGTCCGGCCCGCGGGCGTGAGGTGCAGCAGCGGCTCGTCGCGGCCGTCGCCGGGCTCCGCCTCGGCAAGCCCCTCGTAGCGCAGCAGCTCCAGCGAGGTTCCCATGAGGTCGAGCGACGGTCCGACGATGCGGCTCGTGAAATGCCGCACCGCGGCCGCGAGATCCCCGTAGCGCCGAGGTGCTTCCGCCAGGAGGCCGAGCGCGGCCAGGCGGATCGCCTCCGCCGGAACGAGGGAGCGGTCGCGGAACATCGACGCGCCCCTCTGGCTACCGGCGGCTCGCCTGCGTCACGCGACGGAGGCGAGACCCTGCCGCCGCACCGCCGCCGCCGTCTCGTCGAGCGCGCGGGCGAGCCGTTTCAGCGTCTCGTCGATCTCCGGCTCCGTGATGATGAGCGGCGGGCAGAGCGCGACGGTGTCGCCCATGGCGCGGACGATGAGGCCGTGCTCCTGCGCGCGCGTCGCGACCATGCTGCCCACGCCCTGCGCGGGGTCGAAGGGCTGCTTCGTCGTTTTGTCCTTCACGAGCTCGATCCCCGCGACTAAGCCGATGCCGCGGACCTCGCCCACCAGGGGGTTCTCGGCGAGGCGGCGCACGCCCGCCTGGAAGCGCGGCGAGATCTTCTGCACATGGCCGATGGTGTCGCGCTCCTCGTAGATCTTGAGCGTCTCGTTCGCGACTGCGCAGGCGACAGGATGGCCGGAATAGGTGTAGCCGTGCGCGAAGACGCCGATCTTGTCGCTGTTGCGCGCCAGGGCCTGATAGATCTCCTCGGAGATCGCCGTCGCGGAGATCGGCAGATAGGCCGAGGAGAGCGCCTTCGCCATGGTCATGATGTCCGGCTTGATGCCGAAGGTCTCGCTGCCGAACATCCTGCCGGTGCGTCCGAAGCCGCAGATGACCTCGTCGGCGATCATCAGCACGTCGTACTTCTTGAGGACCGGCTGGATCTTGTCGAAGTAGGTCTTGGGCGGAACGATCACGCCGCCCGCGCCCATCACGGGCTCCGCGATGAAAGCCGCCACCGTCTCCGGATCCTCGCGCAGGATCTGCGCCTCGAGGCTCTCGGCAAGACGGGTCGCGAACTGCTCCTCGCTCTCGCCGGGCTTGGCGAAGCGATAGTGGTGCGGGCAGTCGGCGTGGCGAACGTTGGCGATCGGGAGGTCGAAGTCGCGGTGATTGTTCGGAAGCCCGGTGAGGCTCGCCGCGGCAACGGTGACGCCGTGGTAGCCTTTCATCCGCGCGATGATCTTCTTCTTCCGGTGCTTGCCGCGGGCGTTGTTGTAGTACCAGACGAACTTGACCGCGGTGTCGTTCGCCTCCGACCCGGAGTTGTTGAAGAACACCTTCGACATCTTCACCGGGAACATGCCGATGAGGCGCTCCGCGAGCTCGATGCTGGGATCGTGCGACTTGTGCGCGAAGATGTGGGTGTAGGCGAGCTTCCGCATTTGACGGGTTGCCGCCTCGATGAGCCGCTCCTCTCCGTACCCGAGCGAGGTGCACCAGAGCCCGGCCATGCCCTCGATGTATTGCTTGCCGGAGTCGTCGCGGACGTAGATGCCCTTGCCCTCCGTCAGGATGAGCGGACCGTCCGTCTCGTGCTTCTTGAGATTGGTGTAGGGGTGGAGCTGGAATGCGATGTCGCGGCTCGCGGCCGAATTGCCTCGATCCATGGCTCGGACCTTCCTCAAAGAGTGTCGGTGAACTCAGCAGTTACTATCGGCCCTGCTGGGCCGGGGTGTCAAATTCAGTGGAGGCATGGGGGTTATGACTCTGCGTCGCTCCGTCGCGGGCGGCCGGGAAAGCCGATGCCGCCCAGACCATTGCCGCCGGCTGCCCTGGCGGCCTCCCGAAGATATCAACAGGCTTATCCAGGGTGTCGCTTGCTGCCGTGACTTGACGCTTGGCGCGTGCGGCCGGGCCGTCGCACTCTTGTTGTGCTCATCGGAAGCGATGGAGGGGGATCGATGTCTCGTTCGCGGGAGGATGCCGAGGATGAGCCCATCGATTTCGACCGCGTGGTGATCGATAGCGACTATCGCCGCGCGGTCATGCGGCGTTTGCGCGCCGAGCGCGTCCGGGCACCGGCGCCCGCTGCGAGATTATCCAAAGAGCAGTCAGTCCGCGATGATTGACAGACCATTGACCGAGCCTATCCTCCGCGCGACCGCCGCAGAGCCGTGGCGGCCACTGCAGCGGAATGGAGGCCATGGAGCGCATCCCCGATTTGGCAGCGATACGAAAGGCGGCGGCAACCGTCGCGGGCGAGGTGCGCCGGACGCCGCTCATTCCCGCCGATCACGACAAGCTCCCGCTGGCCGCCGAGACCTGGCTCAAGCTCGAGAGCCTGCAGGTCACGGGCTCGTTCAAGGCGAGGGGCGCCATCAACACGCTGCGCTCGCTTGCGCCCGAGGAAGTACGACGCGGCATCATCACGGCCTCCGGAGGCAATCACGGGCTTGCGGTCGCCTATGCCGGCCACGTCGCGCGCTCGCCGGCGGTGATCTACCTCCCGAGGAACGTGCCGGCCGCGAAGATCGCGAAGCTCGAGGCCTGGGGCGCGACCGTCGTCGTCGAGGGCGAGGTCTGGGACGAGGCCAATCGCGCGGCAACGGCGCGCGCGGAGCGCGAGGGCCTCACCTACATTCATCCCTTCGCTGATCCGCGGGTGATCGCGGGGCAGGGGACGCTCGGTCTCGAGATACTGGAGCAGAAGCCCAATATCGACGTGCTCGTGGTCGCGATCGGCGGCGGCGGACTCATCTCCGGCGTGGCGCTCGCGGCCAAGGGCGTCAAGCCCGGGATCAAGGTGATCGGCGTCGAGCCCACCGGCGCCCCCACGCTCTACGAGAGCGTCAAGGCGCGCCGGCTCGTCGAGCTCCCGAGCATTACCACCGCGGCCAACACCCTCGCGCCGCGCATGAGCGCCGCGATCAATCTCGAGATCATCGGCGAGCTCGTGGACGAGATCTTCCTCGTTAGCGACGAGGAGATGCGCGAGGCCGCGCGCTGGCTCTGGTTCGAGCATGGAATTGCCGCCGAGCTCAGCGGCGCAGCGAGCCTCGCCGCGCTGCTCTCCGGACGCTATCGGCCGAAGCCGGGCGAGCGCGTCTGCGCCATCGTCTGCGGCGCCGGCACCGACGGACTTTGATTTAAGCCCCCTCAGAAGAGACGAGACGATCATGCCGATCCTGAACCGCATCGCCGATTTCCAGCCCGACCTCGCGGCCTGGCGGCGCGACATCCACGCTCATCCCGAGACCGCCTTCGAGGAGCACCGCACCGCCGATTTCGTCGCCAAGCGGCTCAGCGAATTCGGGATCGAGGTGCATCGCGGCCTCGCCGGCACCGGCGTGGTGGGGACCCTCAGGGGCTCGCGCCCCGGCGGCCGCGCGATCGCGATCCGCGCGGACATGGACGCGCTCGACGTGCACGAGAAGAACGGCTTCGCGCATTGCTCGACGCATCAGGGCAAGATGCACGCCTGCGGCCATGACGGACACACGACGATGCTCCTGGGTGCCGCGCGCTACCTCGCGGAGACCCGTAACTTCGCGGGCACCGTGCATTTCGTCTTCCAGCCCGCCGAGGAGAACGAGGCCGGCGGCCGTGTCATGGTGGAGGAGGGACTGTTCGAGAAATTCCCGGTCGAAGCCGTCTACGGCATGCACAATTGGCCGGGCCTGCCGGTCGGCAAATTCGCGGTGCGCTCCGGCCCGCTGCTGGCCTCCTCGGACATCTTCGAGATCGTGGTGGAAGGGAAGGGCGCGCATGGGGCGATGCCGCACACCGGCATCGATCCCGTGGTGGTGGCGGCGCAGATCACCTTGGCGCTCCAGACGATCCGGAGCCGTGCCACCCATCCCCTCGACGGCGCGGTCGTGAGCGTGACGCAAGTCCACGGCGGCGACACCTGGAACGTGATCCCCGACGAGGTCGTGCTGCGCGGCACGACGCGCTCCTTCAAGCGCGAGGTGCAGGATCTGATCGAGGACGGCATCCGCCGCATCGCCGAGGGCGTCGCGGCCTCGCTGGGCGCCAAGGTGCGCCTCCGCTACGAGCGGCGCTATCCCCCGACCGTCAATAGCGAGAAGGAGACCGAGGTCGCCGCGGGCGCCGCGGCGGAAGTCGCGGGCGCACCCAACGTCATCCGCGACTTCACGCCGAGCATGGGCGCCGAGGATTTCGCCTTCATGCTTCAGGCGAAGCCCGGCTGCTATGTCCTCATCGGAAACGGCGAGAGCGCGGGCCTCCACAACCCGCACTACGACTTCAACGACGAGGTCTTGCCGCTGGGCGCGAGCTATTGGGCACGGCTCGTCGAGCGGGAGCTCGCTTAGGCCCGCTTCCGCGCAGTCAGCGTCCGCGGATCGAGCGCGTCCTGCAGCCCGTCGCCGAGGAGGTTGCAGGCGACGACTACGAGGAAGATGAGGGCGCCGGGATAGATCGCGAGGGCGGGGGCGATGGTGATGGTCTCCTGCGCGCCCGAGAGCATGGCGCCCCAGCTCGCGAGCGGCGGCGCGATGCCGAGGCCGAGGAAGCTCAGCACGGATTCCAGCAGGATGACGTTGCCGACGGAGAGCGCGGTCGCGACGATGATGGGGGCGGCGAGGTTCGGCAGGATGTGCACGAGCATGACGCGCACGGGCGTGGCGCCGAGGCCCACGGCGGCGCGCACGAAGTCGCGCGTCTCGAGCGAGAGGGTGGCGCCGCGCACGATCCGCGCGACGGTGGTCCATCCCACCAGCGCCACCAGCACGACGATGCGGTAGAGGCTCGCCATCTCCGAGCGCGCGAGCTCCGGCGGCAGGCCGAGCTTCCGCAGATCGACGGCGGCAAGCACGATCAAGAGCGGCAGCAGCGGGAGCGAGATCACGGCATCGGTCGCGCGCATGAGCACGGCGTCGACGAGGCCGCCGCGATAGCCCGCGATGAGGCCGATCGCAGTTCCCACGACCGCCGCCGCGAGCGCGCCCATGATCCCGACGGCGAGCGAAATGCGGCCTCCCGCGAGCAGCCGCAGCAGCAGGTCCCGCCCGAGCTCATCCGTCCCGAGGGGATGCGCAAGGCTCGGCCCGGCGATGCGGTGATAGAGATCGACCACGCTTGGGTCCTGCGCCATGAGCGCGGCGATGAGCGGCGAGGCGAGCGAGGCGTAGGCGAGAGCGAGAAGCAGCAAAGCGCTCAGCACGGCCGGCCGGTTCTGCGCGAAGCGGCGGGTGTAGAGCGCGGCGCGGCTCTGTCGCGGCATCATCGATAGACGATCCGCGGATCGATCGCGGCATAGGCGATGTCGGCGGCGAGGTTCGAGACCAGGGTCATCACCGTCGCGATGAGCAGGGCCGCGAGTGCCAGATTGAAATCGTTGCCGAGGATCGCGTCGTAGATGAGCTTCCCCATGCCGGGATAGGCGAAGAGCGTCTCGGTCACGAGTGCGCCGGAAAAGAGGCCGCCGAAGGAGAGCGCCACGATGGTGACGACCGTGCCCATGGCGTTCCGCAGCGCGTGTCCCAGAAGGATGCGCCGCTCGCTCGCCCCTTTGGCGCGGGCGGTCCGGATGAAGTCCTGGCCCATCACCTCGAGGAGGCCCGAGCGCATGTAGCGTGCGAAGGCGCCGAAGCTCACGATGGTGAGCGTCGTAACCGGCAGTATCAGATGCCTCAGCCGGTCGATGAAGCCGCCGCCGCCGACATCGGCGATGCCGCCCGCGGGGAGCCAGCCGAGCCCCGCCGCGAAGACCAGGATCAGCATGAGCCCGATCCAGAAGCTCGGCAGCGAGATGCTCGCGAAAGACGCGAGATTGATCGCGTGATCCGCGAGCGAGCGCGGCTGCCGCGCGGCGAGGATGCCCAGCGGCAAGGCAAGCGCGAGGGTGGTGACGAAGCTCACCCCCATCAGCAGCGCGCTCCGCCCGAGCGGATCCAGCAGCGCCGCAACCGCGGGCTCTACATAGAGCCGGGAATAGCCGAAATCGCCGGAGAGCGCCGCCGCGGCCCAGGCGCCATAGCGCCTGAGGAGCGGCTGGTCGATGCCCATGAGCGCCTTGAGCCGCGCCACATCCGCGGAGGTCAGATGCGGATCGGCGCTCAGCATGAGGTCGATGGGATCGCCGGGCATGAGCCCGATGAGGGCGTAGATCACGAAGGACATCGCCGCCACCACGACCAGGGATTCCGCGAGGCGACGGAGGATGTGGGAGCTCATGTCAGCGCGGCTGGTCGCCCGCGTCGTGCCAGTCCTCGATCCAGAGCGTCGAGGTGTAGAGGTTGCCGGTGGGACGCACGCCCTTCAGCCATTTCGGCAGGACGTAGCTGTCGGCGCGGAAAAAGAGCGGCAGGTCCGGCAGAGTTTCAGCGTAGACCTGCTGCAGCCGGTGCCAGAGATCGGCGCGCTTCGAGCGATCGAGCGTGATCTCGATCGTGTCGATGAGATGGTCCATCTCGGGATTGCGGTAGCCGTCGCTGTTCTGCCCGGTATAGCCGTTCTCGGCCGTGGGGATTTCCTTCGAGTAGAGCGTGCTCCGCGGCACGTTCTCGGGGGCGCTCACCCACCCGAAGAGCGCGAGATCGTAGGCGCGCTTGCGCACGGTCTCGCCGAAGAGCACGCGCGCGGGCTGGTTGCGCAGATGCACCTCGACGCCGAGCGCGCGCCATTGGCTCTGCATGATCTGCTCCAGGAGCTCGCGCGTGCGGTTCCCCGAGGTGGTCGCGAGGTCGAGGGAGAGCCGCTCGCCTTTGGCGTTGCGGCGGATGCCGTCGGAGCCGGGATTCCAGCCCGCCGCGCTCAGCAGCTTCCGCGCTTCCTCGGGCTCGTAGGGATAGTGCCGGACATCGTCGGTGTGCACCCAATCTAGGGGATGCACGATCGTGTCCGCGACGGGCTGCTTTCCCCCGAACATCTGCTTATTGATCGCTTCGCGGTCGAGCCCGAGGAGGAGCGCCTGGCGGACGCGGAGATCGGTGAGGATGGGGTTGTCGAGGTTGACGGCGAGATGCTCGTAGAAGAGGCCGGGCCGCGTCAGCACCTCGAAGCGGTCGCCGTGCCGGCGCTGGAAAGCGAGTGCCTGGTCGACCGAGATCATCCCGATCTCGCCCGCGATCATGTCGATGCTGCCCGCGAGGAGATTGGCCTCGAGGGCCGCAGTGTTCTCGACGGTCGATACCACCACGCGCTCGAAGGCGGGCTTTTTTCCCCACCAGGTGGGATTGCGCTCCAGCACGACCCGCGAGCCCGGCACGAGCTCCGTGATCCTGTAGGGCCCGAAATAGAGGCCGGGATTGGTCGGATCGGTGTCGTAGCGCGTGCGGAAGCGGTAGGTGCGGGGATCGGCGAAGGCCGCGCGCTCCAGATGCGCGGGCAGAAGCTCGAAATCCGCGAGCGCTTGATACTGGTAGTCGATGCGGTCCTGCGTCACCACGAAGGTCTTGGAATCCTTCGCCTCGATCCCGAGGATGCGGCGGAAGCCCTCGGCGCTGCTGACGCCGGTCGAGGGGTTCTTCCCGACCTCGTAGGTGAAGAGCACGTCATCGGTGCTGACGGGGACGCCGTCGCCCCAGGTGGCGCCGGGCTGCAGCGTATAGGTCACCCGCACGCCCTCGCGCCCGTCGCCGAGCTGCACGCGCTCGGCAAGCCCGTTCTCGAAGCTCGGGAGGGTGACGCAGAGCATGCAGACGAGGTGCCAGTCGGCGTCGTAGGCGGTGATCGGCCGCCGCGCCATCCCGAGCACGTAGCTCTTGGCGAGCGTCGAGTCGATGAGCGGATTGAGCGAGGGCGGGAATTGGCTGACGCCGATGACGAGCTGATTGCGCGCGCCCGCGGGTCCGGCGAGCGCCAGCAAGACGCCGAGCGCCGCGATGAGGATGCGCGCTCGCCGCCGCACGACCGGTCTCCGCCGCTCAGCCCAGGGAGGGGAAGCGCGTCATGACGCGCTCGCTGAAGAGCCGGACCGAAGCCGCCGCGTCCTCGTAGGGGAGGGTGTTGAAGTTCACCTGTAGCGAGGCGCTCTCGAAGCCGCCGACCTTGCGGTGAAACTCGATCGCCTGCTCCACGATGTCGCCGGGCGGTCCGACCCAGGCGCTGCCGCTCGCGAGCTGGGTATCGAAAGTCTCGCGGCTCAGCCCCTCGATGATCTTGTCGTAGCCGGGATAGTCGGCCGAGGACATGCCCGCCGTCCAGTCAGAGGCCGCGTCGACGAGGGAGCGAAGATAGCGGTTGAGGGGCTCGCGCGCGATGGCCGCGGCCTCGTCGCGGCTAGGATGGCAGAACATGTGGAAAGCGAGCATCACGCGGCCGTGCCCTTTGTGCCCGGCCGAGCGCCAGGCCTCGCGGTAGCGCCCCACGAGCTCGGCCATCTTTCCGCCGGCCATGGGGATCGCCATGATCCAGTGGCCGAGCTTGCCGGCATTCTCGAAGCTCTCGGGCGTGGCGATTGCGGCGACCCAGAATTGCGGGCGCGGGCGCTGCGTCGGCCGCGGCAGCGAGGTCGTCGGCGGATAGCGGTGGAACTGGCCCTCGGCCGAGACCTTCTCATTTTCGAGAAGCTGGCGGACCTGCTCCATTCCCTCCGCGAAGCGCGCCTTGCTCTGGTCGACGCTGACGCCGAACCGCGCGAACTCGTGCGGCAGGAAGGCCCGGGCGAAGCCGACCTCGAGCCTGCCGCCGGAGATCGCGTCGAGCATGCCGATCTCCCCCGCGAGCTTCAGGGGATTATTGAAAATCGGGAGCACCGCCCCCGTGATGAGCCGTGCCTTGCGCGTGCGCTGGGAGGCCGCGGCCAGGAAGACGATGGGATTGGGCGAATAGCCGCCATAGGGGTGAAAATAGTGCTCGACGGTGCGCACGTGGCCCCAGCCGTAGGGATCGCAGAAATCGACGAGCCGCAGGCTCTCGTCGAAATACTGCGCGGCCGGCTTCTGATCCGGACCCACGTCCGGAAAGAACTGCATGCCGAACTCGAGCGCGACCTCGCCCATGACCATCCTCTCGCCACCCAGATCGTTAGGGGCGCCCACTCTACCAACGGAGGGCATGGGCTGCCTATGGGCTCGCATGCCGGAACGGCCTGCGGCAGGATGCCGCCATGATCGTCCACACCATCGGCCATTCGACGCGGCCGCTCGCGGAGCTCGTGAGCCTGCTCGAGGGAGCGGGCGTCGATTTCCTCGCGGATATCCGCCGCTTCCCGCGCTCGCGGACGAACCCGCAATTCAATGCGGAGAACTTGGGGTCCGCTCTTGAGGCACATGGCATCGGCTATCGGCACCTGCCGGCGCTGGGCGGGCGCCGCGGCGCCGCCCCGTCGGGCGAGCCCTCGCCGAACACGCTATGGCGGGAGGCCGCCTTTCGCGCCTATGCGGATTACGCGGCAACTCCAGAGTTCCGGGCGGGCCTCGCGGAGCTGCTCGCGCTCGCAGGCGAGCACAGCGTCGCCATCATGTGCGCGGAGGCGGTGTGGTGGCGCTGCCACCGCCGCATCGTCGCGGACTATCTGATCGCGCGCGGGGTCGAGGTGCGCCACATCCTCGGGGCGGACAAGGTCGAGCCTGCGCGGCTCACGGAAGGGGCGGTCGCGGAGCCCGGCGGGACGCTTCTCTACCGGAACCCGAAGGAGCCGCCGCGGCTCCCTGGGCTTTAGCCGGCGGCGGCGGCGCCGCGCCGGCCGAGGCGCTCGGTCTCGGCGAGGGTGAGACGGAGCACCTCGTCCGCCCGATGGGCCATGCGCACGAAGGCGCGCAGGAACGAGTCGCTGCGCGGGAGCTGGAACAGCGTCTCCTCGCCGCCCTCGGGCTGAGGCATCGAGACCAGCAGGACCTGGTCCTGGGGCTGGATCAGCAGCTCCTGGAGCGGCGCGCCGGGGCCGGTCACGTATTCCACGACGCGATGGCGCGCGCGCTCCTCGCTCGGCTGGCGCATCAGCATCCGGTAGGCGGCGCGCGTGCTGGCGGCCTCGATCAGCGAGCGCGTGAAGGGGCGCAAGAAGGTCTCGTCGAAGCCGAGGACGGCGGTGGGCTCGTCGCTGGTGGCGGCGGAGCGGATTTCCAGCGTCGCCCAGAGCGAGGCACGGCCGCCGTAAAAGTCGACCGAGGCGAGATCGAGATTGATGGAGTCGATCGGCAGCGGCGGCGAGATCGCCTGGGTGCAGAGGAAGGCGAAACATGCGGGCTCGCGGCGCAGCGAGATCACCGTGGTGGTCTCGAGGTTCCGGTCAACGAGCAGATTGGGGATGTCGCTCATGAGTGGCTCCGCGTCTGCACTCCTAGACCGCGAAGCCTCGCCCGATTCCGGTTAAGGTATCGATAATTGCAGCAATCTCTAGGCGCGCTACCGGGATTCTCGCCGCGCCGAAAAGATTCGTTAACAGTCCGCGCCGATACTCCCCGGACTTCTCCAGGGAATTCCGCGATGATGTCGCTCGCCGAGACCATCGACACCGCTCTTGCCGCCGTCGGACCCGAGACCGAGGGCCGCTTGCGCGACGTGGTCGCGGGGTTCGAGGCCTTGACGCTCGCGGACGAGGAGCGCGTGTCCGCGCTCGCGACCGCGGTCGCAGCGATCGCCAAGGGGCACCACGGCCGACACGTCTCCGTCTATCTCGAGGCCGTCCGGACCTGGTCGCTCGAAATCTCGGAGATGCTGCAGCCCGCGCCGGCGGAGCTGCGTTTCATTCCCGAGACGGCCGTCGTCGAGGAGGCCGCGCGTGGGCTCTACGGCGGCCTCGACACCGTGATCGAGCGCATGCGCCGCGAAGGCGTCGACGTCCGCGACCGTCTGGTGACGGAGCTCGCAGTGGTCGCCCGTTTTCTCGGCCAGCACGATCAGCACACCATCGCGATCGCGATGATGGCGGTGGGCCGCGCGCTCGCCGATCCCGCCTATCGCCGCGGCGCGGTGGTGCGGGTGCCGCTGCGCGAGGTCGCGGCGGCGCCGAGCCTGATGCCGGACATCGCGCGCATGGAGCCGCAGGGACGCGCCTGAGGCCGCGCCCGACCCGCACATTGCCAGCCGCGGATTGACAGCGGCGGGCCCGAGCCGCTTCACTCCCTCGACCTTAGCCGAGGGAGGATCGATCCCGTGCCGAATCCCCGCCGCAAGACCTACGAGGAGCTCCGCAGCGCCCGCTGGCTCGGCGCCAAGGACCTGCGCTCCTTCGGCCACCGCTCCCGCACGAAGCAGATGGGCTTCTCCGCCGAGGATTACGCGGGAAAGCCGGTCATCGGCATCCTCAACACCTGGAGCGAGATGAATCCCTGCCACTATCACTTCCGCGAGCGCGCGGCGGAGGTGAAGCGCGGCGTCTGGCAGGCCGGCGGCTTCCCGGTGGAGATGCCCGCGATCTCGCTCGGCGAGCCCTTCATGAAGCCTTCGACCATGCTCTATCGCAATCTCCTGGCGATGGAGACGGAGGAGCTGCTGCGCGCCAATCCCATCGACGGCGTGATCCTGCTCGGCGGCTGCGACAAGACGGTGCCCGCGCTCGTCATGGGCGCGGTCAGTATGAATCTTCCCGCGATCTTCGTGCCGGCGGGATCGATGCTGCGCGGCAATTGGCACAACCAGCCCCTCGGCAGCGGCAGCGACGTCTGGAAATACTGGGCGGAGCTCCGCGCTGGGAACATCGACGAGCAGGACTGGCACGAGATCGAGGACGGCATCGCACGCTCCTTCGGCACCTGCATGACCATGGGGACGGCCTCGACCATGGCGGCGGTGACGGAGGCGCTGGGCCTCACGCTTCCGGGCGCCTCCTCGATCCCCGCAGCGGATTCCTCGCATGCACGCATGGCCTCCGCGAGCGGACGGCGCATCGTCGAGATGGTCTACGAGGACCTGAAGCCCCGGGATATCCTGACCGGGCAGGCCTTCGACAACGCGATCACCACGCTGATGGCGCTGAGCGGCTCGACCAACGGGATCATCCATCTCGTGGCGATGGCGGGCCGCGCGGGAGTCAAGCTCTCGCTCGACCGCTTCGACGAGATCTCCCGCCGCACGCCCGTGCTCGCGAACGTCCGTCCCTCCGGCAAGTATCTGATGGAGGATTTCTATTACGCGGGCGGATTGCGCGCGCTGCTGCGCCAGCTCGGCGCGGGCCTTTCCCTCGACTGCACGACCGTCAACGGCAAGAGCCTCGGCGAGAACGTCGCGCGCGGCGAGATCTACAACGACGACGTGATCCGCACCGCCAACAATCCGCTGCAAGGCGCGGGCGGGCTTGCGGTGCTCCGGGGCAACCTCGCGCCCGACGGCGCCGTGATCAAGCCGCCGGCAATGGAGCAGCGCCTCCTCAAGCACAGGGGCCCGGCCGTCGTCTTCCGCGACTACAACGACATGGCCGCGCGCATCGACGATCCCGCACTCGAGGTGACCGCGGACTCCGTGCTCGTGCTGCAGAACGGCGGCCCGCAGGGCGGGCCCGGCATGCCCGAATGGGGCCAGCTTCCGATCCCGAAGAAGCTCCTCGCGCAGGGCGTGCGCGACATGGTCCGCATCTCCGATGCGCGCATGAGCGGCACGAGCTACGGCGCCTGCGTGCTGCACGTCTCGCCGGAGGCCTTCGTCGGCGGCCCGCTCGCGCTTGCGCGCAGCGGAGACATCATCGAGCTCGACGTCCCCGGACGCCGCCTCCATCTCGCGATCTCCGACGAGGAGATGGCGCGCCGCCGCGCGCAATGGGTCCCGCCCAAGCCGCACTACCCCCGTGGCTACGGCGCGCTCTACACCGAGCACATCGCGCAGGCGCACGAGGGCTGCGATTTCGATTTCCTCGCGGGCACCGCTCCCGTCCCCGAGCCGGAGATCCACTGATGCCCGCGACGCTGCCGCCCAACCGCTTCAAGCGCGGCCTCGCCGCGGGCACGCCGCAGATCGGGTTCTGGCTCAATCTCGCGAGCCCGACCGCCGCCGAGGTCTGCGCAGGCGCGGGCTTCGACTGGCTCCTCATCGACATGGAGCATTCGCCGAACGAGTTGCCGGACGTGGTGCACACGCTCCGCGCCTGCGAGGGCGGGACGGCGGAGCCGGTCGTCCGCGTGCCCTGGAACGAACCCGTGACGGTGAAGCGTCTCCTCGACCAGGGCGCGCGCAGCTTCCTCTTTCCCTTCGTGCAGAGCGCCGAGGAGGCGCGGCGCGCCGTCGCCGCCACGCGCTATCCGCCGAAGGGCATCCGCGGCTTCGCCGGCACTACCCGCGCCAACCGCTACGCGCGCGTCCCTGACTATGCCAAGCGCGCGGATGAGGAGATCTGCGTCCTCGTGCAGACAGAGACCCGCAAGGCCGTCGGCGAGATCGAGGCGATCGCGGGGGTGGAGGGGGTCGACGGCATCTTCATCGGCCCCGCCGATCTCGCGGCCGACATGGGCCACATCGCCAATACCCAGCATCCCGAGGTCCAGTCGGCGATCCTCGAGGCTGGAGCGCGCATCAAGCGCGCGGGGAAGGCGCCGGGCTTTTTGAGCCTCCGCGAGGACGAGACGCGCAAGGTGCTCGCGGGCGGCTTCGTCTTCGTCGCCGTCGGCACCGACGTGGCGCTGCTGGCGCGCCAGGTCGATGCGCTCGCGCAGAAGTTCCGAAGCGGTTGAGACCTCAGGCCCGGAGCGCCGCCGAGGCCTGCGCGCGCGGGCGCTCCGCGATCCGATAGTGCTGCAGCCGCTCGAGGATGCTCACGGGCAGCAGGCGCCGCCGCGCCATCGCCTCGACGATCCCCGGAGCGTCGCCGAGCGTGTCGAGGATCGCGTGCAGCATTCCCTCCGCGACCGCGGCGCCGTCGTTGACGAGGAGGCGGCGCGCCACGATCGGGTCGCGCGTCTCGTAGAGCGCCTCCGAGAGAGCCGGCGAGAGATTGTCGCGCTCGGCGATCGCCAGGCGATGCGAGCGAGAGCCCGTGCGCGCGAGCTCAAGCAGATCGTCCTCGCTCAGCAGCGGCGAGCAGCTGAGCACGGGCCGCGCGACCTGGGCCTCGTCGCGCGCAAGCGTGAGGATGATGTCGCGCGGCAGGCTGCCGAGGCGCTTCAGGCTGTCGGCAAGCACGCTGCGCACGAGCGCCTCGCCGTCGTAGACGGCGGTGCGGAAGAGGTCCTCGGCCACCCGGCGCTGCGCCGATGTGAAGAGGCCGTCGGCATAGCCCTCCGCCACCTGCTCGATCAGCATGGCGCGGCGAATCCAGGAGGGATTGTCGAGAACGCCCGTGCCGGGGCTCGAAATCAGCGAAAGTCGTGCGAACTGCTCCATGACCAACCCTTCAAGAGAAAGCCCGTCTCGGTTTCTGATTTCCTCCGTCCGCGACAGTGTCGCCGAGTCGGTCTTAACCGATCTTTAAGCAAGCTGAAGGCTTCAAGCAGTCGTGAGAAGCAGGGATTTATCTTATCTATTCAGTATCTTATAATTTGGAGGCGAATTGCGCCGGGGATGCGAATAGTTATCCACATCGTCCCAATGTGGGGGTGACCGGGCGGTCGTGTGTGCAAGTTGCGACACGCGGCGGCACAGGAATCTGTCAAGCGACTCGCCGCTTTCGGGTGCTCCCTCAGCCCGCGTCCTCAAGAGCTTCCGCGGCGGCGAGCCAATCGCTCTCGGCGCCGCCGAGCGCGGCTTTGAGCTCTGATTGCCGGCGCAGGAGCTGCGTGAGCGTCGTGCTGTCGCCGCCGTAGGTCTTGGGATCGGCGAGCTGCGTCTCGACCGCCGCGATCTCCTTGCCGAGGCTGCCAAGGCGCGCCTCCGCCGATTGCAGACGACGGCGCAGCGGCTCGAGCTCGCGCCGGCGCTCGGCGGCGGCGCGGCGCTCCGCGCGGCGACTCGGCTCCGCGCCCTCGCGCCCGTTCCCGCCCGCGCTTTCCTTTGCCAGCAGCAGCCGTCGATATTCGTCGAGATCGCCCTCGAAGGGCCGCACGATGCCGTCGGCGACGAGCCAGAGCCGGTCCGCCACCAGCTCCACCAGATGCCAGTCGTGGCTGATCAGCACGACCGCGCCCGGAAATTCGTTCAGCGCCTCCGCGAGCGCCTCGCGGGCGGCGATGTCGAGGTGATTGGTGGGCTCGTCGAGGATCAGCAGATGCGGCGCCTCGTGCGTCGCGAGCGCGAGCGTGAGCCGCGCCTTCTCGCCGCCGGAGAGGTCGCGCGCGCGGACGAACACTTTGTCCTCGCCGAGGCCGAATCGCGCGAGCCGCGCGCGTACCTTGTCCGCCGGCGCTCCCGGCATCAGGCGCGCGAGATGATCGTAGGGCGTCTCCTCGGATTCGAGCTCCTCGATCTGATGCTGCGTGAAGAAGCCGCAGGCGAGCTTGGGCGCGCCGATCACCGCGCCCGACATCGGTTGCAGCCGGCCGCTCAGGAGCTTCGCGAGCGTCGATTTGCCGTTGCCGTTGGCGCCCAGCAGCGCCACCCGGTCGTCGGGATCGAGCCGGAGGCTCAGCTTGCGCAGCACGGGCACGCCGGGCTCGTAGCCCACCGAGACGTTCTCGAGCGTGAGGAGCGGCGGGCGCAGCGAGGGCGGGGCGGGGAAGTCGAAGACAGGCGGCGGCTCCTCGCTCGCGATCGAGACGGGAACGAGCTTCTCCAGCACCTTGACGCGGCTCTGCGCCTGGCGCGCTTTCGAGGCCTTGGCGCGGAAGCGGTCGATGAAGGCTTGGAGCCGCTTGCGCTCGGTGTCCTGGCGCGCCGCCAGGATCTTGCTCCGCGTCTGAGCCTCCTCGCGCTGGCGCAGATAGGCGCTGTAGCCGCCGGTGAAGACCGTGAGCTTCCGGTCCGCGAGCGCGAGGATGTGGTCCGCGACCTCGTCGAGGAAGCGGCGGTCGTGGCTCACGAGGATGACGGTGCGGCGATAGCGAGCGAGAAAGCTCTCGAGCCACATCGCCGCCTCGAGGTCGAGGTGGTTGGTCGGCTCGTCGAGGAGCAGCAGATCGGGCTCCGCGAAGAGCGCGGCCGCGAGTGCCACGCGCATCCGCCAGCCGCCGGAAAAGGAGCTGAGGGGCTGGCGCTGCTCCTGCGCGCCGAAGCCGAGCCCGTGCAGGATGCCGCCGGCGCGCGCGGGGGCGGTGTGCGCATCGATCTCGACGAGCCGCGTCTGCACCTCCGCGATGCGGTGGGGGTCCTCGGCGGTCTCGGCTTCCGCGAGGAGCCGCGCTCGCTCCTCGTCCGCCGCGAGCACGGCTTCGAGCGGCGTGGTCTCCCCGCCCGGCGCCTCCTGGGCGACGAAGCCGAGTCGCACGCCTTTCTGGAGCTGGATCGTGCCGCCATCGGCCTGCCGGGCGCCTCGGATCAGGTCGATGAGCGTCGATTTCCCGGCCCCGTTCCGGCCGACGAGCCCGACCTTCCAGCCCGCGTTGATCTGCGCGGACGCCTCATCGAGCAGGGTCCGCCCGGCGATTCGGTAGGTGAGATCGGTGAGGGTGAGCATGGCGGCGCGGTGATAGCACGGGCCGGCGTGGCGATGCGATAGCTCGCGGGCACTTCGTATCCCTCTCTCCGACGGGGAGAGGTTAGGCGACGGGGCCTGCGGCCGACAGGCCCAAGTAAAATCCGGCATCCGAGCCCGGCGCCCCCTCACCCCGATCCTCTCGCCGCGGGGGAGAGGGGGAGGACGTGCCGATGCGATAGCGCGAGATGACCGGCCTTCGTGTACTATGGCCGCGAGATTCCAGGGAATCAGCTCGATGGCAGTAGCGGCGGCAGCGCCGGAAGATCGCGCCCTCGCGGTATTGCGCTCGGTTTTCGGCTACGACAGCTTCCGCGGCCATCAGGCCGAGGTGATCGACCACGTCGTCGCCGGAGGCGATGCGCTGGTGCTGATGCCGACGGGCGGCGGCAAGTCGCTCTGCTATCAGATCCCCGCGCTCATCCGGCCGGGCCTAGGCGTAGTGATCTCGCCCCTGATCGCGCTCATGAAGGACCAAGTGGACGCGCTGCGGCAGGCCGGAGTCCGGGCGGCGGCGCTCAACTCGTCGCTGCCGCCGGGCGAGGCGAGCGAGATCGAGCGCGCGATGCTGGAGGGCAGTCTCGACCTCGTCTACATCGCGCCCGAGCGGCTCACCATGCCGCGGACGCTCGACCTCCTCGCGCGCGTCAGGGTTGGCCTCTTTGCGATCGACGAGGCGCATTGCGTCTCGCAATGGGGCCACGATTTCCGCCCGGAGTATCGCGCGCTCTCGATCCTGCACGAGCGGTTTCCGACGGTGCCGCGGATCGCGCTCACCGCGACCGCCGACGCGGTGACGCGGCGCGACATCGCCGAGCGCCTGGGCCTCGCAGAGGCCCGCGTCTTCGCCTCGGGCTTCGATCGCCCGAACATCCGCTATCGCGTCGTGGCGAAGCACGAGCAGCGCGCCCAGCTCCTCGGCTTCATCGAGGCGGAGCATCCGGGCGACGCCGGCATCGTCTATTGCCGCACGCGCGACAAGGTCGGGGAGATCGCGGCTTGGCTCGCGGAGAAGGGCATGGTCGCCTTGCCCTATCACGCGGGGCTCGAAGCCGCACTGCGGACGCGCAACCAGGAGCGGTTCCTGCGCGAGGAGGGTGTCGTCATCATCGCGACCGTCGCCTTCGGCATGGGCATCGACAAGCCCAATGTGCGCTTCGTCGCCCATCTCGACGCGCCGAAGAGCCTCGAGGCCTATTACCAGGAGACCGGCCGCGCGGGCCGCGACGGCCTTCCCGCGGATGCCTGGATGGCTTACGGCATGGCCGACGTGACGGCGCTCCTGGGCATGCTGCTCCGCTCCGACCTCGACGAGACTCAGAAGCGGATCGAGCGGCAGAAGCTCAACGCGCTCCTCGGCTTTTGCGAGACCGCGAGCTGCCGGCGCCAGGTGCTGCTCGGCTATTTCGGCGAGCGCGATCACCCGCCCTGCGGCAATTGCGACACCTGCCTCGATCCGCCTCGGAGCTGGGACGGGCTCGTGGTCGCGCAAAAGGCGCTCTCGGCGGTCGCCCGCACGGGCGAGCGGTTCGGCGTCGAGTATCTGACCGACGTGCTCCTCGGCAATCGCACGGAGCGGGTGGCGCAGTTCGGCCACGACCGCCTCAAGACCTTCGGCGTCGGCACCGAGCTCGACAAGCGGCAATGGCGCTCGGTGTTTCGCCAGCTCGTGGCGCAGGGACATCTCGACGTCGACATCGAAGGTCATGGCGGGCTTCGCCTGGGCGAAAGCGCCCGCGAGGTGCTTCGCGGCGGGATCGCGGTGCCATTGCGCGAGGAGGCGGCGCAGCGCAAACGGACATCGCGCGCTCGTGCGGCGCAGCCCGCCGTCGGGATCGCGGCTGGTCCCGACGAGGCGCTTTGGCAGAAGCTCCGTGCCAAGCGCCTGGCGCTCGCGCGCGAGCAGGGCGTTCCGCCCTATGTGATCTTCCACGACACGACGCTCCTGGAGATGGTGCGCCAGCGCCCGCGCGACCGCGCGGCGCTCGCGCTAATCCCCGGCATCGGCCGCAGCAAGCTCGAGCGCTACGGCGACATCTTCCTGGAGCTGATCTCCGGCGCTAATTGAAGACGCGATCGAGGAATCCGAGGCGGAATTTGAAGGGCAGATCGACTTTGCCTTGGACCACCGGGTAGCCGTCGGGAAATGGCGGGACCTTCGAGGAATCGCGCACGGCCTTGATCGCGGCGTCGTCGAGCAGCGGGTACCCCGAGCTCTGCGCTACCTGCGCGTCGAGGACGGTTCCGTCCCGGCGGAGGAGGACCGTCACGACGACCTCGCCTTGCTGCTTCTGCTGCTTTGCGGTCTGCGGATAGCTCAGGAAACGGCGGATGTGGCGCTGGAGGCGCTCGAGATAGTCGTCTCCGATGGCGCTGAGGTCGCCGGTACCGATGGCGCCGCGGCCCGCTCCGGCGACGCCGGTGCCGCTGTCGGTCGTGCCCCCGGCACCGGCACCCGTGCCCGGCGTTCCCGGGGCCGGCGCGGGCGTAGGGGCGGTTGCGGCCTGCGCCGGTGCCGGTGGGCGCGGTGTCTGCGGAGCAGGGGGCTGCGGCGCGGGAGCCGCTCGCGTCGGCGGCACGGGCTTGTGCGGAGGCGGCGGCGGAAGATCGGCCGCCGGCTGTGACTCCGCCTCCTGCGGCTCGGGATTTGGCGCCGGTGCCGACACCGAGGGAGCCGCCGAGGTCTCCGCCGGAGGTTGCTGCGGCGCTGGAGCCGCCTGCCTATCGATGGCGATCGACGGTGGGGCCGACGCGTCGGGCGTGGGGGTCGCTGCGGCTTCCGCCGAGCCTTCGTGGGAGGGTTCCGCCTCGCCGCCGCCTCCGCTCCCGCCTTGCGCGCCCGCAGCGCCCGTGCCGGGAATGAAGGCAATCTCGATCGGCGGCGGCTCCTCCCGAGCCTGCCAGCGCCAGAATCCGATGAGGAGCGCGATGACGAGGGCGTGCAGGAGAATGGAGGCGAGCCAGGCCGGCGCGCCATAGCCGCGGCCGGCGGCGCGGCTCTCCGGCACTTCTTCCGGGGCCGCCGCGGCCATGTCGGGCACGGGAGGGAGCCCTGTGACCATCGCCTCTTGTCTCTGCAACGGTTCGAGGAAAGACTAATCCCGCGCCCGCGGAGGGGCCAGAGGCAGAGCAAGTGGGACGTATGCAATGAAAGTCGTAATTACCGGCGGTACGGGCTTCGTCGGCAAGAAATTGGCGCAGCGGTTGCTGGCACGCGGCTCGCTCATCGGGCCCGGCGGCAAGGAAACCGAGATCGACGAGCTCGTGCTCTTCGACATGGCGGAGCCGACGCCGCCGCTCCGCCCGGACAATCGTCTCAAAGTCATCACCGGCGACATCGCCGATCCCGCGACGGTGCGCTCGCTGATCGACAAGCGCACGGGCTCGGTCTTCCACCTCGCGGCCGTCGTCAGCGGCCAGGCCGAGGCCGACACCGACATCGGCCTCCACGTCAATCTCGACGGGACGCGCGCGGTGCTCGAGGCCTGTCGCGCGCTCGGGACGCGGCCCCGCCTGGTCTTCGCGAGCTCGCTTGCGGTCTACGGCGGCGACATGCCGCCCGCCGTCAGCGACGATACGTCGCTCACGCCACAGACCTCCTACGGCGTGCAAAAGGCGATCGGCGAGCTGTTGGTCAACGATTACAGCCGCAAGGGCTTCATCGACGGCCGCTCGCCGCGGCTTCCCACCATCGTGGTACGGCCGGGCAAGCCCAATCGTGCCGCCTCCACCTGGGCCTCCTCGATCTTCCGCGAGCCGCTCTCGGGCGTCGACGTCGTTTGCCCTGTGACCGAGGACGCCGTCATGGCGGTGCTGTCGCCGCGCCGCCTCGTCGCCGCGCTCGAGAAGCTGCACGACATGCCCGGCGAGGCGTTCGGCTTCAGCCGCGCGATCCAGCTTCCGGGGATCGCGGTCAGCGTCGCCGAGATGGTCGCGGCGCTGCGGCGCGCGGGCGGCGAGAGCGCGGTGAAGCGCATCCGCTGGGAGCCCGACCCGGTGATCCAAAAGATCGTCGCGGGCTGGCCGCGGGGCATCTCCTCCAAGCGTGCCGAGCGCCTCGGTCTCGAGGCTGATCGCAGCATCGACGAGATCGTCGCAGCATTTATCGAGGACGACCTGCCCGCGCAAAAGGCGCTCGCGGGCACGCGCTGAAGGGACCGACACGAACATTGGGGTCGAGAGATGAGTGGGGATGATGAGGCGGCGCCGGCCCGCCGCCGGGGGCCGCTGCTCGCGGGGTTGGGGCTTTTTCTGGGCATCGGCGCCTTGCTCGCCCTCGCAGCCGGGCCATTCGGCTATCGGCTGGACATCGTAGATCGCGGCACTGCGCTCGGTACCCTACCGCGCTACGCCGCCTATGCCGGGATCGGCGCTGCCGCGGTGAGCCTCGTCGGTATCCTCATGAGCATTCGCGCGCGGCGCCTCGGATGGATCATGGCGGCGCTCCTCGGATGTCTTGCGGGCTCGGCCTCGGCATATCTGCCCTGGTCTTACATCCGGAGCGTCGAAGGCGCGCCGGCCATCAACGACATCACCACCGACACCGACAATCCGCCGGCGTTCGAGACGCTGGCGCGGGTGCGCGAGACCGCGCACGCCGTTCCCGCGACCTATGGCGGTCCTGAATATGCAGCCAAGCAGAAGCAGGCCTATCCGGAAATTCAGCCCCTGCACCTCGCGCTTTCGCCTGCCGACGCCTTCGCGCGAGCTCTTGAGCAGGTTCGTCGCCAGGGCTGGACCATGGCGGCAACCGACCCGGTACGCGGCCGGATCGAGGCGAGTGCAAGGACGCCCTGGTACGGCTTTACGGACGACGTGGTGCTGCGGATCACCGCCGACGACTCTGGCTCGCGCGTGGACATGCGCTCCAAGAGCCGCGTCGGCACCGGGGACCGCGGCGTCAACGCCGCGCGGATCCGCGAGTTCCTGGCGGCGCTCAGAGCGGCGGCGGAAGCGCCGGGCTGACGCATTGACGGAACGGCGAGGGCGCCGCTAGTCTCGCCTCCATGAACGCCATCCGCCGCAGCCGCGCCCGCCAATGCCAACGCCGTCGAAACGGCGGCGGCCCCGCGCTTGCGGCTGGGCTCGACGCGCCGGCGGGAGGATCGGGTCTCGCGAACAACCGATAGCTCCGTCCGCGCATCGAACTCCTCGCATCCTGGGCCCCGCCGGCCGCACGCCGGCGGGGCTCTTCGCTTTTCGGGATCTCCTACAAAGGGAGCGCAACATGATCGATACCGAGCTCTATTTGGCCTTCATCCTCGCGACGACGATCCTGATCCTGATCCCCGGGCCGAACGTCGCGCTCATCGTCGCCAACAGCGTCGCGTACGGCACGCGCTACGGGCTCTTGACCGTCGCCGGGACCTCCTCGGCGATGGCGGTGCTGCTCGGCGTCACCATGCTCGGCATGACCGCAATGCTGGAGACGCTCTCGCATTGGTTCGAGTGGATCCGCTGGCTCGGCGTGGCCTACCTCCTCTATCTCGGCCTCTCGCAGTGGCGGGCGGTCGCGGTCGATCTAACCAAGACCAGGCCGCAGGCGAAATCGGCGCACAGGATCTATTGGCGAGGTTTCCTCGTCTCGCTCTCCAATCCGAAGACGCTGCTCTTCTACGGCGCGTTCTTTCCGCAGTTCGTGACCGTGGGAGCGGACGTGGAGACGCAGATCGCCATCCTCGCCGCCACTTTCCTCGTGCTTGCAATCCTCCTCGACGGCGCCTGGGCGCTGCTTGCGGGACGCGCGCGGCGCTTTCTCGCGGTGCGCGGGAAGCTGCGCAATCGCTTGAGCGGCGGCCTCCTGATGGCTGCGGGAGTGGGCCTCGCGCTGGCACACCGGCGATAGAGCGCGTATAGAGGGAAAAGTGAAAAACGGTTGGCCGCTGATCGGGGCGCTCGCGCTCGCGCAACTCGTCTCCTGGGGCGCGATCTACTACGGCTTCTCCCTCTTCGTCGTGCCGATGGAGGCCGAGCTCCATTGGGACCGGACCGCCATCAATGGCGCGCTCTCGCTGGGTCTCCTCGTCTCGGGATTCGCGGCCTATCCCGTCGGAAGCTGGATCGACCGCCGGGGCGGCAGGCTCATCATGAGCCTGGGCTCCGCGATCGGGACGGTGCTGCTGGCGGCGTGGTGCTTCGTTGAGAACATCGTCGCCTTCTACGCGATCTGGATCGGCCTCGGCATCGCCATGGCGGCGACGCTCTACGATCCCGTCTTCGTCGTGCTCACTCGGAGCTTCCCGCGGGATTACCGGCGGCGCATCACCGTGCTCACGCTCGTCGGCGGCTTCGCGAGCACGGTCTTCATTCCGCTCACCAAAATCTTCATCGACTGGCTCGGCTGGCGGCACGCGCTGATCGCCCTCGCGCTCTGCAATCTCCTGATCTCGCTTCCCGTGCACGCGCTGTGGCTCCGCGACCGCCACCGCCCCGAATCGGGCGCGCCCGCGGCATCGAAGGAGTCCGCAGGCATCGAGGACGCGGCGCTCCGGCGTGCGTTCCGGCACCCCGTGTTCTGGAGCCTCGCATTTTGCCTCACCGCCTATTACGCGACCTTCTCGGCGATGACGTTCCACATCATCCCCTTGCTGACGGAGCGCGGCGCCTCGAGCTCCGTCATCGTCGCGGCCTACGCGACCATCGGGCCGGCGCAGGTCGCGGGCCGCATCGTGCTGCTGATGTTTCCGGGCGGATTCTCGACCGCGGTCGCGGGCAGGATCGCGCTCCTGGCGCTGCCGAGCTCGATGCTCTGCCTGATCTTCTTCCCGTCCTCGACCGTGGCCCTGTTCGTGTTCGCGGGGCTCTACGGCGCGGGGAACGGCGTTCTCACCATCGTGCGCGGCACCGCCGTCCCCGACCTCATGTGGCGCGAGGGCTATGGCGCCATCAACGGCGCGCTGGCTCTGCCCGCGAACGTCGCCAAAGCCGCCGCGCCCTTCGGCGCGGCGCTGATCTGGAGCATCTCCGGCGGCTACGACGCGGTGCTCTGGTCGATCTTCGCGGGGGCGGTGCTCGCGGCACTCGCCTGGTGGTACGCGGCTCTGAAGCCTCAGCGCTTCTTCTTCTTGCGCGCGTAATGCCGGTGCGCCTTCGCGCGGTTGCCGCAGGCGGACATCGAGCACCAGCGGCGCGTGCCGCTCTTGCTGTCGTCGAGGAAGAGCCAGAGGCAGCGCTCGTTCGCGCAATGCCGTACTCTCGGCAGGCGCGAGCCCAGCAATAGCTCGGTTCCGGACCAGACGACGGGTGCGAGGAGCGCCGCCACCGCGGGCTCGCTCATGTGCGGGACCCGCCAGGCGAAATTCCCGCCTTGCCGCTCGATCCCGAGACGGCTAGGGGCGCGCGCGAGACCAGCATTGAGCGCGCGCAAGGCGTCCTCCGGCGGCTCCTTGCCGTCGGCGATCGCGCGGAACACCTCGTAGAGGGCTTCGCGCAACGCAATCGCCTCGAGGAAGGCCGCGGCCCCCCGATCCGGCTGCTCCTCCCACCAGCGCCGTGCGCTCTCTGCCGCAGGCTCCGAGATCAGCCCCGCCGATTTGCACCAGGCGATGACGTCGCCGATGCCGCCGAGACCTTCCGTCGGCGTCTCGGTCCCGCGCCAATACCGCGTGTTCGCGAAATCGAGACAGAGCTCGTCGCGGAAGGCCGGAACGAGATCGGCCAGTGCCCCGGTGCCCGTGGGTTGAGCCATCGCCGTCACATACTAACCTTCAAGGCGGTTGACAATGGATTTTGTCGTGTTATCGTTCTAACCAGCTTGATAGTTAGGTAGCCATTTGCCCGTCAGCAAGAGGAGAGCGGAAGATGATCGACCACGTTTCCATCGGCGTTCGGAACATCTCGGCAGCGCGGCGTTTCTACGACGCGGCGCTGAAGCCCTTGGGCGTCAATTGTCTCAGCGAGGGTGCGACTTCGCTCGGCTACGGTGAGGAGAGTCCGCGGTTCTGGGTTTTGGCGACGGAGCGGCCGGTTCCCGCCGACGAGAAATCGGGCCTGCATTTCTGCTTCACCGCCAAGACCCGTGCGGCGGTCGACGCCTTCCATGCCGCGGCGCTGCGCGCGGGCGGCCGGGACAACGGCAAGCCCGGCGTGCGTCCCGAATACGACAAGAACTACTACGCGGCCTTCGTCGTCGACCCCGACGGCTATCGCATTGAAGCGTATTGCGGCGCCGCGCCATGAACGGTCTTGCCGCAGCGGCACCCGATCCCGAGCTCGCGCAGAAGCTCGCCCTCTTCGGTCAGTTCGTGGGCGACTGGGAGTTCGAGGCGACCTGGCATCTTCCCGATGGCGGCACCCGGCGAGGGAAGGGCGCGTGGAGCTTCGGCTGGATCCTCGAGGGGCGCGCCATCCAGGACGTCTGGATGGTGCCCTCGAGGGCCGAGCGCCGCCGCACGGGAGCACCGCTCATCGGCTACGGCACGACGGTGCGGTGCTACGATCCCCGGCTCGATGCCTGGCGCGTTACGTGGAACGGGGTACTCGACGGCTACACGACCGTCCTCCTCGCCCGGCCGCGGGGCGACGGGATCCTGCTCGAAGGCAAGGACGCCGATGGAAAGCCCATGCGCTGGCGCTTTTCGGAGATTGCGCCCGCGTCTTTCAGATGGCAGCGTTTCGTCTCCAAGGATGGCGGCAAGACCTGGCCGCTGGAATTGGAGATGGAAGCACGCCGCGTGGCGGCATCCTGATTGGGAGAAGAGATGTCCGGAGAGCGCCGTCCCATCGCTGTCGAGGCGGCGGCGGTCGCGCCGCGGCCCAATACTAAGCTCGAGCCTTTCGCCTCCAAAGCCGCCGGGCGCGAGAAGCGCGTGCTCGGCAATCTCTTCGGGCTCACGAATTTCGGCGTCAATCTCGTGCGGCTGCGGCCCGGCGCATATTCGGCGCTGCGTCACGCGCATTCGCGGCAGGACGAATTCGTCTACGTCGTCGAGGGCGAGCCTACGCTGATCACCGATGCCGGCTCGACGTCGCTTCGGCCCGGCATTTGCGTGGGCTTCAAGGCCGGTACGGGCGACGCGCATCACCTCGTCAATCGCACGCAAGCCGACGCGGTCTATCTCGAGATCGGCGACCGCGGCTTCCCCGATCGCGTGACTTATCCAGAGGACGACGTCGCTGCAAAGAGCGATGAGCAGGGCAAGTGGCGCTACACGCGCAAGGACGGCACGCCGCTCGGCGAGCCCTGATGGACGGCGGCCGCGGCGGCGGTCTATCCTCGCGCCATGGTCGATGCTGCGGCGCTCGCGCCTTATCTCGAAACCGTGCTCGCGGACGCCACGATCCCCGAGCTCCCCAATCACTACCGCGGCAAGGTCCGCGACAACTACGATCTCCCGGACGGGCGGCGCATCCTCATCGCCACCGACCGGCTCAGCGCCTTCGATCGCATCCTGACGGCGCTGCCGCTGAAGGGACAGGTGCTGACGCAGATTGCGCGCTTCTGGTTCGACAGGACGCGCGACCTCTGTGCGAATCACGTGCTGGAATACCCCGACCCCAACGTCCTCGTCTGCCGCCGCTTGCGGATCATGCCGGTCGAGATCGTGGTGCGGGATTATCTCGGGGGGACGACGGGCACCTCGATCCTCTCGATGTACCGGAAGGGGAAGCGCGAGATGTACGGCATCCGCTTCCCCGAGGGCATGCGCGAGAACCAGAAGCTTGCGGAGACCATCCTCACGCCCACCACGAAAGCCTTCGACGCGGGCCACGACGAGCCGCTCACCCCCGCGGAGATCGTGGAGCGGGGATTGCTCACGGCGGCGCAATGGCGCGAGGTCTCGGAGCGCGCGCTCGCGCTTTTCGCGCGGGGGCGCGAGATGGCGCGCGAGCGCGGCCTCATCCTCGTCGACACCAAGTACGAGTTCGGCTTCGACGAGAAGGGCGCGATCGTGCTCGCCGACGAGATCCACACGCCCGACAGCAGCCGCTATTGGTTCCTGGAGAGCTACCGGCGCCGCTTCGAGGCCGGCGAGCGGCCCGAGAGCTTCGACAAGGATTTCGTGCGGAGCTGGGTCGCCGCCCGCTGCGACCCCTACAAGGACCTGATCCCGGAAATCCCGCGCGATGTCGTGCTCGAGGCGGCCGCCGTCTACGTGAACGCTTTCGAGATGATCACGGGGCAGAAATTTCCGCTGCCGGACCCAAAGGTGAAGGTGCTCGACCGCATCCGGAAGAACCTCGCGAAGTTCTTCTAGGGCTTACATCACCGCGCCGAGCTGCCAGGGCGTGAACTCGTCCTCTCCGAAGCCGAGCGCCTCGCTCTTGGTCTGCTTGCCGGAGGCGGTCTCTAGGACGACCTTGAAAATGCGCTCGCCCATCTCCTGTACCGTGGCGCCGCCGTCGGCGATGGGGCCGCAGTCGATGTCCATATCGTCGGTCATGCGCTGGTAGAGCGGCGTGTTGGTCGCGAGCTTGAGGCTCGGCGCGGGCTTGCAGCCGAAGACCGAGCCGCGCCCCGTCGTGAAGCAGATGAGATTGGCGCCGCCCGCCACTTGCCCCGTCGCGGAGACGGGGTCGTAGCCGGGCGTATCCATGAAGACGAAGCCTTTCGCCGTGATCGGCTCCGCGTATTTGTAGACCGCGGTGAGGGCGGTGGTGCCGCCCTTGGCGACCGCGCCCAACGATTTCTCCAGGATGGTCGTGAGGCCGCCGGCCTTGTTGCCGGGGGAGGGGTTGTTGTTCATCTCGCCGCCGGTCTTGGCGGTGTAATCCTCCCACCAGCGGATGCGCTCGACGAGCGCCTCGCCGACCGCGGGACTGACGGCCCGGCGCGTGAGGAGGTGCTCCGCGCCATAGATCTCCGGCGTCTCCGAGAGCACCGCCGTGCCGCCGTGGCGCACCAGCAGGTCGACGCAGGCGCCGAGCGCGGGATTGGCAGTAATGCCGGAATAGCCGTCGGAGCCGCCGCATTGCAGCGCCAGGATCAGATGGCTCGCGGGCACCGTCTCGCGCCGGACGCGGCTGGCCTCGGGGAGCATTTCCTTGAGGCGTGCCACGCCCTCGCGGACAGTCTTGGCGGTGCCGCCGGTGTCCTGGATTGTCATGGTTTGCAGGAGCGGGCCCTCGCTCAGCCCCTCCGCGCGCATGAGGCCGCCGATCTGGTTCGCCTCGCAGCCCAGCCCGAGGATCAGGATGCCCGCGAAGTTCGCGTGCCGCGCATAGCCGCCGATGGTCCGCCGCAGCAGGTCCATCGCGAGCCCCTCGCTCGCCATGCCGCAGCCCGTGCCGTGCCCCAACGCCACGACGCCGTCGACGTTTGGAAACTCCGCGAGCGCGGAGCCGCGGAATTGCTCCGCGATGAAGCGGGCGGCTGTGGCGGAGCAATTGACGGTCGTGAGAACGCCGAGGTAATTGCGCGTGGCGACGCGGCCGTCCGGGCGTCTGATCCCCTCGAAAGTGGCACGCGAGCGCTCAGGGACCATCTCCGTCGGCTTGAAGTCCGCGCAAAAGGCATAGTCCCGCGCGAAATTCCCCATCGCGAGATTGTGAATGTGGACGTGGTCCCCAGGCGCGATCGCCGCGGTCGCGAAGCCGATGATCTGGTTGTACTTCCGTACCGGCTCTCCCACCGCCACCGGCGCGGTCGCGATCTTGTGTCCCGCGGGCACGCGCGAGCGCGCGGTGACGCGTTCCCCGGGCACTTCCGTCCCCGGCAGCAGGTCCGCACGGGCGACGACCACGTTGTCGGCGGGGTTGAGTCGGATGGTGAGCGATGCCATCGGGATGATCCTCCGAGGGAGAAGCCCGCGCGGACCGGGAAATCGACGGCGG
>DATKNV010000052.1:0-46475 GCA_035541215.1 Allostellaceae bacterium
GCTCGCACACTCGCATTGAAGCCGAATACGGAACGGACGCCTTCGCCCTCGAGGTTGCGCGTCTCAATGCCGCGCTGTCCACCACACCGGAGCCACCCAAGGACGGCACCCTCGGCGGCCTGATCGCTGCATATCGCGCCAGCCCTGAATTCCAAGGGCTCGCCGTTCGCACTCGACGCGATTACCAACGGGTGTGCGACTATCTGAAGCCGATCGCCGACACCCCGCTAGACCGGATGACCACGAGCTTTATCCTGGCGGTGCGCGACAAGGCGAATGCGAAGCACAAACGCCGCTTTGCCAATTACGTGGTGCAGGTCTTCCGGCTCTTGTTCAAGTGGGGTCGGCAACGCAACTGGCTCGAGGTCAATCACGCGGCCGGGCTCGATCCGATACCGCGCCCGAAGAATCTGGCGCCGGCGAACCGCCCATGGAGCGATGCGGAGCTCGAGGCGGTTGTCGAGCATGCGCCGCCGAGCGTGCGGCTGGCGGTGCTCCTGGGCCGCTACACAGGGCTCCGGCAGGGCGATGTAATCAGCTTCCTGTGGAGCGGCTACGACGGGCGAGCGATCCAGGTGCGGCAAGGTAAGACCGGCGAGCCGGTGTGGATACCCGCCCACACGCGGCTCAAAAAGGCGCTCGACGCCACCACGCGGCGCCACGCGGTTGTCGTCGTGGGCGAGCGCGGCCGTCCGTTCACGAGCAATGGTTTCCGGGGAAGGTTCTTTAAGTTCCTGCGGAAGCTCGAGGTAGATGGCGCTATCGGGCCGGGCCTCACCTTCCATGGCCTGCGGCACACGCTCGCCACGAAGCTCGCGGAGAGCGGGAGCGACACACGCTCTATCGCGGCGGTGCTCGGTCAGAAGACCGAGGACATGGCCCGCCACTACGCCAAGGGCGAAGACCAGCGCCGTCGTGCGACAGCGGCGATCAAGAAACTCGATCCGAGAAAACGGTCGAAGCGCAAAAAGGCGGCCGGATAAGTTTGCCGCTTTGACTGGTAAGTCATTGATGCCCGGTGAGCGGTTTTCCAAGTGCGCGGGAGGCTAGTCCTTAGAACACGCTCAATAAGCTTCGGCCTCTGACTCCGCCAGTCTAGGTTCGAATCCTAGTCCCCCAGCCAGTTCCTTCCTCGAAATCACAGGCGCCTTCAGGCCTTCCGAGCGCGCACCCGCGCGTCGATCGCCTTGACCGCCGCGTGCGCGGAGAGGATCGCACCCTCCTGCCAGCCCGTGACGTAGCTCAGGTGCTCGCCCGCGAGGTAGATCGGGGGCTCGCCGGCCAGGAGCATGTCGTAGGCGGCGGTGCGGGTTTCCTCGGTCCAGGTGGCCCAGGCGCCGCGGCTGAAGGGAACCTTGGCCCAGGCGACGGAGATGCCGCGGTGGAGATCGCGCGTGCAGGCGGGATGGAGCTTGGCGCCGCTCGCGAGCGCCGCCGCAAGGCGATCGGAGGGACTCAAGGCGCCGATGCGCTCGGCGCTCTTGTCGCTCCAGATATAGGCGCCCTTGAGGATGCCCGTCCTCGCGTGGAAGCCGGTCGAGGGATACCAGATCTGCGTGACGTCGTCCTCGGTCCAGGAGATGCCGCCGTAGATCTGCTCGTCTTCCTCCCAGAAGCGGCGCTTCGCCTCGAAGCCGATCTTGAGGGCGGCGCTGTAGCGCGGCGCCGCGATCGCGCGCTTGAAGTCCGCGCCGAAATCGCTCTCGATCTCGCGGAGCACGCTCAGGGGGATCGTGCAGAGACAGTAGTCGGCGGCGAGCGAGCGCAGGCGGCTCTCGGAGCCCTCGCGATAGAGGATGCGCACGCCCTCGCCCTCGCGCTTGATCGCGCGCACTTCGGCGCCGTGGCGGATCGTCCCGCTGAGACGGGCCGCGAAGGCCTCGGCGATCCGGTCCATGCCGCCCTTGGGCTGCAGCATCGTCGGCGCGAAGTCGATGAGCTCGCTCCAATTGAGCTGAAAGTAGGCGAAGACCGGCTTCAGCAATTCCGGCAAGGCCAGCGGCGCAGGCTCCGTCCCGGGCTCGTGGCCCGCGCCCGGCCACTCGCGGTAACCGAGCCGGCCCGTGCCCTTGAACCGGCCGGATTTGTCGAGCGCGCCGAAGCTCCGCAGCATCGCGAGGAACTTTTCGCGATCCTCGGCGCTGAGGGCCTCGTCGAGCGCGTGCTCGGAGACGGCCTTCGCCAGCAGCTCCGCGATGTAGCCGCGGGCGCTGCTGATGTATTGACGCTGCCGAACGGGCTTGCCGTCGAAGGCCTTGTCGCTCTGGAAGAAGGCGTTGCGGTTCTCATTCACCAGCGGCTCGAGCGCTACGCCGAATTGGCGGCAATATCCCAAGAGCGCCCGATGCTGCTGCGGGATGCGCGCGGGGCCTGCATTCAGGTACATCTCGGCGCCCGCCGAGAAGTCGCAGCGCTGGCGGCTGTCGATCTCCTCGACGGTCTCGCCGCGGCGGAGCGTCCAATTCCGCCCGCCCGAGCGGCGGCGCGCCTCCAATATCGTGCAGCGATAGCCCGCGCGCGCGAGCTCGAAAGCCGCGGTCATCCCTGCGATCCCCGCGCCGAGGATCGCGACGTGCGTGCCGTGCCCCGATCGCGGATCGAGCTCGGGCGGCCCCGCATAGGCCTCCGGCACCTTGAGGAGCCCCATCGCGGACATGGTCTCGTAGACCGCCGCCGCGCCGCCCGCGCGTCCGACGAGCTCGATGAAGCTCCGCCGCGAGATCGGTTGCGTCATGGGGTGTCCAAATCGAGCTCGATCATACCGATTTTTCTCCACCAAGACGCCAAGACACCAAGTTTTTTCTCGCGGCGAAGCCGCAATCAATTCCCCTCACTGTCTCCCTGCCTCGGTGGTGAAATTCAACCACGGAGGCAATGAGGCACGGAGAAGATTTGTTGCGGCTTCGCCGCGAGAAAGAACTTGGCGCCATGGCGTCTTGGCGTTTCAAAGCATTTCCGGATGCAAAGCTCGCGATCGACAGGGCTTTCGATCCTCGTCACTCGCACTTCCCGCCGAGCAAACCCGTCTTGAGGTCGGCGTTCGGCGGCTCCGGGCCGAGCCAGATGCCCAAGAGCGCGCTCGCGAAATCCGCGCCTTCGATGGAAGCGCCCGCTGCGCCGTTGACCGTCACCGTGACGCCCATTCCGGGCTCGTTCGTGAAAGCGAGGGTCTGCCCCTCCTTGAAATCCGTCATGCGCGCCTCGAGCGCGGCGATCCGAGGGCCGAGAGCCGAAAGACGATCGCCGGCGGACTTCTTGAAGCCCTCCGAGAAGGCATCGCGAATGTCGGAGACGCCGACGTCGCGCACGAAATGCAGGAGGAGGTGCCAGGGCCGGTCCTTCCCGAGGATCTCGCGGGGGTCGCTGGATTTCTGCGGAAGGTAGAGACCCGCGACGTAGACGCGAACCGCGAGGAAGGTCGCCTTGCGCAGGCCGAGGCCGTTGAGAACCAGTGGCGCAGGTGTCTTCACGCTCTCGGGGAAGTCGACGTCGCGGCAGGTCGCCGCGGAGGCGGGGGTGGCCGCGAGGATCGCGACGCCAGCGGCCAGGGCGCGAAGGCAAGGCATCGATCTCATCTCCGATGCTCCGATTGCGGCTGCGCCCCGATTGCGGGCCGATGGCCGAGCGCCGTCAGGAGCCCCTGCTCCAGCGCTGCGCCCGGGTCGGCGCCGCGGCCGGCGCTGCGCATGGCGACGAAGCCGTCCGGGCGGACCAGGATCGCGCCATCCTCCCCGATGCCGCGGCGCTCCGCCCACGCGCCGTCCTCGGCTTGCAAGTCGGCGCCCGGCGCGATGGCGCAGGCGGCGATCGGCACGTCTAGATGCTCGCGGAGATCCGCCGCGGCCTCGAGCCACGCCGCGCCGCCGCTGCCCGTGAGGACGAGAAAGCCGCCGAGCGGAATGAGCGCGTGGGTCGCGAGACGCTCGCTGCCGCGCCGCAGCCACGCATGCGGCAGGCGATGTCCCGGGCGGCTCGTCTGCACATAGTGCAGGCCCCAGGGGTCCCGCTCGGGCGCGGGGCTGCCGTCGTCGACGACCGCGCCGCAGCCGGCGTAGCTGCAGCCCATCTCGGTCTCGAGATGCGCGTAGGTGATGCGGCTCGTGCGGAAGAAATCCGCCATCACCGCGCGCCGCATCTCGCCCTCCGGCGTCTCCGAGAAGAGCGCCGCGAGCTGCGCGCGGTTCCATTCCGGCTTGCCGCCGGGAACGACGCCGAGGCCATAGTTGATCACGCGGTGATTCATGGTCGAGAAGAGCGCGCGCGAGACGACCTCCTCCGCGACCGGCCGGCGCTCCCGCTCGTAGCTCGCGAGCAGATCGGGCGCGGCGGCGCCCTTGAGAACCGCAGCGAGCTTCCAGGCGAGGTTGTCGGAATCCTGGATGCCCGTATTAAGGCCGAGCGCGCCCGCGGGCGGATGACGATGCACGGCGTCCCCCACGAGGAAGACGCGGCCGATCGAGTAGCGATCGGCGATCGCGCCTTCGACGACCCAGCGGCTCGCCGCGACGATCTCCAGGGGATGATCGCTCGGGAGCTTCAGGTTCTCGCGAATGACCTCGGCCACGCGCTCGGAACTCGCCTCGGCGCCGGTCTCGGGCGATGTTGGGCTCGCGATCGTGACCTGCCACTCCTCGCTCGCCCGGCCCCATCGCGTCGGTCCCATCGCCACGAGGCCGCAATGGCGGAGCTGGAAGTCGTCGGTAATACCGGTGATGCGGTGCACGACCACGTCGTCGAAGGGCAGGAAGCGAGAGAAATCCGCGCGCAGGTAGACGTTGAGCATTTCGAAGAGGGCCGGAGTCCCCATCATCTCGACGCCCAGCGTCTTGCCGACGGTCCGGCCTGCGTCCGCGCCGACGAGGTAGCGCGAGCGGACCGCGATCGTGCGTCCTGTGTCGCGATCGAGGACCTCCGAGACGACGCCTGCTGCATCTTGCCGGAACGACAGCAGCTCATGGTGAAAACGCACCCCACCGGGGTTGCGCTCCTCGCAGCGGCGGCGCAGAAGCTGCTCCAGCCAGCGCTGCGCGAGATTGCCGTGCTGGCAAGCGCCCGCCTGCTCGTAGATCGGACGGAGCTCGCCGCCGCCGTAGTTGCTCGCGCGATGGAGGACGCGGCGGTCGAAGGGCCCGTCGCCCCCGAGGCTCGTCAGCCACGCCATCGCCGCGAACTGCTCGCGCGGGCAGCCGCGACGGTAGACCTCGTCGGCGATCCCGTGCCGGTCGAGGATCTCCATCGTGCGCATGTTGAGGATGTGCGCCTTCGGAAGGATCGAGGTGTCCTTGCGGCGCTCCACCAGCACGTTCGGAATCCCGAAATCCCGCAGGAAGATCGAGGCGGTGAGCCCCGACCCGCCGCCGCCGACGATCAGGACCGGTGTCTCGATGTCGGCCACGCCCCTAGCCCCGCGCGGCCGCTCCCGTGAGCAGCTCCGGCCTCATCTCCGCGAGACCGGTAATGCCGAGGAGCGCCATGTCGCGGTCGATTTCCTGGCGCAGCAGGTCGATCGCGCGCCCGACGCCCAAGGCGCCGCCGATCGCGGCGGCATAAAGGAAGGGCCGGCCGATGAAGACGAATTGCGCGCCGAGCGCCAGCGCCTTCAAAACGTCGGTGCCGCGGCGGACGCCGCTGTCGAGCATCACGGCCATGCCGCCCGCGGCCTCCGCGACCGCTGGCAGCGCGCGGAGGCTCGCGATCGCGCCGTCGAGCTGCCGCCCACCGTGATTGGAGACGATGATGCCGTCGACGCCGTGCTCGCGGCAGAGCCGCGCGTCCCCGGAGCTCAGGATACCCTTGACGACGAGGCGTCCCTTCCAGAGCCGGCGCATCAGTGCGAGATGCTCCCACGCCAGCGAATCCCGAGCGCCGAAGTCGCGGTCGACGTGGCGCGAGAGCACGGGCGCGCCGCGCTCGGCCTGCATGTTCTCGAAATGCGGCATGCCGTGGCCGAGGAGCGTGCGTCCAAGCGTGCCGAGAAGCCAGGCGGGCCGCACCATTCCGTCCCAGGCGAGGCGAAGGCTCGGCCTGAGCGGCGTCGAGAAGCCGTTGCGGACGTTGTTCTCGCGATTGGCGGAGACGGGAACGTCGACCGTCAGCACCAATGTCTGCAGGCCCGCGCGCGCCACGCGCTCCACGAGCGCGGTGATCTTCCGGGGCTCGCCCGGCAGATAGGCCTGGAACCAGGTGCCGGGCGCGGCGCGCGCAATCTCCTCGACGGAGATGAGCGAGGCGCCGCTCATGATCATGGGGATGCCGGCGTCGCGCGCGCACTCCGCGAGGACGAGGTCGCCGCGATAGGCCGCCATGGCGGTGAGACCCATCGGCGCCATTCCAAAGGGCGACTTGTAGCTCGTGCCCATGAGCGTCTGCGCCTGGCTCCGCCCGGAAGTGTCGACGAGCATGCGCGGCAGGAAGGACCAATCCTGGAAGGCGTTCCGGTTCGCGCGGAGCGTCGCGTTGGTCTCGACGCCGCCGGAGATGAAGCCGAAGATCGGCCGCGGCAGATGTCGGCGGCCCGCGGCCTCGAGACCCTCGAGCGAGAGGATGCGGCGGAGATGCCGGGGCAGGCTCCTGGGCCCCGCCTTCGCAGCCGCCGCCTCCCGCTGCACCACGTCCGCGTGCGGCGCCGCACCCGCGCTCAGTTCCTTGTTGTCGACGGTCACGTCAGGCTCCCGCTGGTTCATTCACACTATGAACCACGGGCCCTCTGGGGTTCAACGGCTCCGGAGCTTGGGATCGAGCGCGTCGCGGAGCGCGTCGCCGAAGAGGCTTATGCCGAAGACCGTGAGCGCGATCGCGAGGCCCGGGAAGACCGCGACCCAAGGCGCCGTCGAGGCGAATTCCTCCGCGCCGCCCTGGAGCATCAGGCCCCAGGCTGGCGTCGGCTCCTGGACGCCGAGACCGAGATAGGAGAGCGAGGCCTCCGCGAGGATCGCCTGTCCCACGAAGGCGGTGATCACGATCAGGAACGGCGCCATCACGTTAGGGATCATGTGCCGCATGATGATGCGCCAGTGCCCGAAGCCGCAGGCGCGCGCGGCGTCGACGTAGGGCACCTCGCGGATCGCGAGCGCGCTCGCGCGCACGATGCGCGCGCAGCGGGGGATCAGCGGTATGGTGATCGCGATGATGACGTTGTGGACGCCGGTTCCGAAGATCGCGACCACCGCGAGCGCCAGGATGATCAGCGGGAAGGCCATCAGCACGTCGAGGATGCGCTGGAGCGCGAGGTCGAACCAGCCGCCGAAATAGGCACTCGCGACGCCGATCACGAGGCCCACGATGCCGCCGATGAAGGCGCAGGCGAAGCCCACGATCATCGCGGTCTGCGCGCCGAAGAGGATGCGCGAGAAGACGTCGCGGCCGAAGGGATCGGTGCCGAGGAGATGATCCCAGCTCGGCGGCTCCGTCATCGCGCCGAAGTCGTTGGAGGTGGGATCGTAGGGGGCGAGCCAATCCGCGCTCACCGCGGCAAAGGCCATCAGCAGCACCAGGAAGAGGCCGAAGGTGCCCATGGGCTCGCGCACGCAGAAGGACGCCATGTTCTGCCAGACCGAGCGCCTGAGCGCGCGATCGTCGTCGGGAATAGCGGCGGTATCGATGGGCGAGGCGCTGGACATGGGACGTGCCTCCCTCAGGCGAAGCGGATGCGCGGATCGAGCCACGCGTAGAGGAGATCGACGAGAAGATTGCAGAGCACGAACACGGCGACCACCAGCATCACTAGCGCCTGGGTCAGCGTGTAGTCCTGGTTCTGCACGGAGAGCACGAAGAGGCGGCCGATGCCGTTCAGGTTGAAGACCTGCTCGGTCACGACGAGCCCGCCGATGAGGAAGGCGAACTCGATGCCGATCAGGGTCACCACCGGCAGGAGCGCGTTCTTGAGGGCGTGCCGGTTGATGACGAGGCTCTCGAGCAGGCCCTTGGCGCGCGCGGTGCGGATGTAGTCCTCGCGCATCACCTCGAGCATCGCCGAGCGCGTCATGCGCATGGTGACCGCGGAATAGCGGTAGCCCACGGTGAGCGCGGGCAGGATCGCCACGGCGAGGTTGCGGAGCGGATCCTGCCAGATCGGCACGTAATCGATGGGCGGCATCCAAGGCGTGCCGGTTATGGCATTGGTGACGTCGAGGATCACGAGGAGAGAAAGGATGCCGAGCCAGAAGGAGGGCGTTGCGATCCCCGCGATCGCGAAGGTGCGGACCACCATGTCGACCCAGCTGTTCTGCTTGAGCGCCGAAATCGTCCCCAAGGGAATGGCGAAGGCGATCGCGATCACGGTCGCGAGCAGCGCCACCTCGATCGAGATCGGGAGCCGCGTTGCGATCTCGAAGGTGACGGGTTTTCCCGTCCACATGGACGGGCCGAAATCGAGCTTGAAGAACCCCAGCAGGAAATCGAAAAACTGCACCGCCATCGGCCGGTCGAGCCCCAGGTCGGTATGGCAGAGGTCGAGCGCGTGCTGATCGAAGCGGCCGCCGCCGGAGGCGAGCCGCACCACGCAGATGTCGCCGGGGATGAGGCGCATCAGCGCGAAGACGAGCGCCGCCGCCCCCGCCAAAGTCGGGACCGCCAGCAGCAGCCGATGCACGATGTAGCGGTACATGCTCCCCTTCCTGAGCCTCACCGGACCCGGCTGCCCGCCCGCTCGCGCGGACGGGCAGCACCGGTCCCCTCTAGACGTTACTTATCGAGCCAGACGTTCGCGAGGTCCTGGTTGATGTAGTGGCTCGGGCTGATCTTCCAGCCCTTGACGTAGGACTGCATCGGAATGACGCGGTACCACCAGGGCGTCATGATCATGTGCGCCTGCGTATCGAGGACGTAGATCTCGAACTCCCGCATCTGCACGCGCACCTTCTTGATGTCGGGCTCGTGCAGCATGCGGTTATACATCTCGATTTCCTTCTCGTCCTCGTAGTTCCCGTAGTTCTCGGTGTAGACCGTGTGCGGCAGGAACTTGCCGACATCCATCAGAGGATTGACGACGCCCTGGCAGTTGAAGTCGAGCGTCACGTCGAAGTCGTTGTTGCGGAGCGCCTCGAAGAAGGGACCCGTCGGGAGCACCCTCTGGGTCACCTTCATTCCGACCTTGCTCCATTGGTCGATGAGCCAGGTTGCGACGAACTTGTAAGGCTGGTCGACGTTGCGGTTGAGGAGCGTGAAGCTCAGACCCTCGACGCCCGCCTCCTTCAGCAGCTTCTTCGCCTCCGCGCGCGACTTGTTGATGTCGGGCCAGAAGCCCGCGATCTTCTCGAGTTCGGGCTTGGTGGCCGCAAGCGGCGAGCCCGGGAAGACGATGCCGCCGACGGTGTGGACGGTGGCGATCTTCGCGAGCTGCGGCGCGTCCTTCCAGGCGTCGATCGCGAGCGCCAAGGCGCGGCGCACGCGGACGTCGTCGAACGGCTTCTTCTTGTGATTGGGCGTCACCAGATTGCCGCAGTTCCAATCGCTCTTCTGCACGGTGATTTTGTTGCCGAGCTCCTTGACGAGGGGGTCCACCACCGACGGCGGCAAGCCCCGGAACTCGAGCGCGGCGCGATCCGCGCGAATCGCGTCGACGCGGACGGATTCCTTGGCGGCAAAGATGCCGATGAAGCCATCGAGATAGGGTTCTCCCTTGTGATAGTAGTCGGGATTGCGCACGCCCTTGATCGACTGCCCGGCCTCGTAGCCGTCGAACTTGAACGGCCCCGAGCCCAGGATGTTCTTCTCGTACCAGTGCGGGTCCTTGTCGAGCTGCTCCTTCTTGTAGATGAAGGCATAGGGGTCGGCGAGCGCAGGGAGGAACGCCGTGGTCGCGAATTTGAGGCGGAAGACGACCGTCTCGTCGTCCGTCGCCTCGATCTTGTCGACCATCACGAAATAGCTCTGGCGGGCGGACGAGACGCCCTGAGGCGGGAACACGATCTCGTTCCAGCTCGCGGCCACGTCGGCCGCGGTGAGCGGCGCCCCGTCGTGCCACTTCACGCCCTTGCGGATCTTGAAGGTGTAGAGCAGGCCGTCATTGGTCGGCTTCGGCATCGTCGTGCAGAGATCGCAGACGAAATCCGTCGTCGAGGAGGGGTTGTCGGGATTGACGCGGATGAGCACGCTGTAGAAGGGCGCGACCGCGTGGACCGTGGCGTAAGTGGTCTCGCGATGCCCGTCGAAGCTCGGCGGCGCGTCCGCGGGGATCATGTAGGTGAGCGTGCCGCCGCGTTTCGGCGTCTCCGCGGCTGCCGCAGGCGATACCGCGAGGACCGTCGCCGTGAGGATACCGAGACCGGCTGCAATCCAACTAGTTCTTGCTCTCATTGTCATATTCCTCCCATCGCAGATAAAGGTTGCAGGTACCCCCTTCTCAACGCACTTCGTGACAGGCCACCCAATGGCCCGGCCGTACCTCCCGCACATCCGGCCGCGCTTCCTTGCAGCGCGCGACCGCGATCGGGCAGCGCGGGTGAAAGACGCAGCCCGGCGGCGGGTTGATCGGGCTGGGCACCTCCCCCGGCGGCGGCCGGAACTCGCGGCCCTCCTCGACGCTGGGGTCTGGCACGGGAACCGCGGCGAGCAGCGCCTTGGTGTAGGGGTGGAGCGGATGGTCGAAGAGCTCGTCGCTCTCCGCGAGCTCGACGATGCGCCCGAGATACATGACCGCAACGCGCTGGCAGAGATGCCGGACCACCGAGAGGTCGTGCGCGATGAAGAGATAGGTGAGGCCGAAGCGCTCGCGCAGGTCCTCGAGCAAGTTGATGACCTGCGCCTGGATCGAGACGTCGAGCGCCGAGACCGCCTCGTCGCAGACGATGAATTCCGGCTTGAGCGCGAGCGCCCGCGCGATCCCCACGCGCTGGCGCTGTCCCCCGGACATCTCGTGCGGATAGCGGTCCGCGAATTTGGGATTGAGGCCGCAGACCTGAAGGAGCTCGCGCACCCTCGCCGCGCGCTTCTCGGCGTCGGGCTCGACACCGTGGACCTTCATGGGCTCCGCGATGATGTCGCCGACCTTCATGCGCGGGTTGAGCGAGCTGTAGGGATCCTGGAAGACGACCTGGATGCGCCGCCTAATCGCCATCAGCTCCTTGCGGCCGAGCGTCGCGAGATCGACGCCGTCGTAGAGGATCCGGCCGCCGGTCGGCTGCTCCAGGCGCAGGATGCAGCGGCCGGTCGTGGTCTTGCCGCAGCCGCTCTCGCCCACGAGGCCCATGGTCTCGCCGCGGCGGATGTCAAAGTCGATGCCGTCGACCGCCTTCACCTCGCCGACGAGACGCCGGCGCACGACGCCCTCCGTCACCGGGAAATGCATCCGCAATCCCCGGACCTCCAGAAGGGGCCTCTCGTCGGCCGCGGCGGTCATGCCGCCTCGCCCACCAGCGTCGCGAGCTCGCGGCTGCGGAAGCAGGCGGCGAGGTGCCCGCCCTCCTCGACCTCCTCGAGCGGCGGCCGCGACTTCGCGCAGGCCTCGACCGCGAAGCGGCAGCGGGAGCGGAAGGCGCAGCCCTCGTCGAGCCGCGTCAAGTCCGGCGGCTGCCCCTCGACGGGGTCGAGCCGCGCCTGGCGCGGGCGGTCGAGGCGCGGCACCGAGCGCAGCAGCGCTATCGTGTAGGGATGGCGCGGGCGATGATAGACGGCGTCCGCCTTGCCGCTCTCGACCATGCGTCCCGCATACATGACGTTGACGCGGTTGGCGTAGCGCGCGACCACCCCGAGATTGTGCGTGATGATGACGAGGGCGACGTTGAAGCGCTTCGTCAGCGCGCGCATGAGCTCCAGGATCTGCGCCTGGATCGTCACGTCGAGCGCGGTCGTCGGCTCGTCCGCGATGATGAGCTTGGGATCGCAGGCGAGCGCGATCGCGATCATCACGCGCTGGCGCATGCCGCCGGAGAGCTGGTGCGGATACTGCTTGAGCCTTCGCTTGGGGTCCGCGATGCCCACGAGATTGAGGAGCTCGATGGCCCGCGCCTCGGCCGCCGCGCGGTCGCCCCCGCGATGCTGCTCGATCGCCTCGGTGATCTGCCGGCCGATGGTGAGGACGGGATTGAGCGAGGTCATCGGCTCCTGGAAGACCATGCCGATCTCGCCGCCGCGGATGTGGCGCATCTCCTCTTCCGAGCAGCGCATGAGATCGCGCCCGGCGAAGATGACTTCGCCGGCGGTGATCCGCCCGGGCGGATCGGGGATGAGGCGCAGGATCGACATCGCGCCCACGGACTTGCCGGAGCCGCTCTCGCCGACGACCGCGACCGTCTCGCCCTCGTCCACCGTATAAGAGACGCCATCGACTGCACGCACGGTTCCCGCGCCGGTGCGGAATTCCGTGTGCAGGCCGCGCACTTCCAGAAGCGCCGCCAATCTCCCTCCCAATGCTCTCCCGTGAGCCTCTTTTTTTCTAATATAGACTGCTAGCGAGCCTAGAGATAGCTGTCAATTCGCCAGTGTGCGGCCGCGACACACATCTGTAAAATCTGGATAAAATAGCGAGGGCGCATCCTGCGCCCCGGGAGGACGGGATGGCGGCGCCAGGCGGCATTCGGAGGGACTTCGCGCCCCGGCGGGAGGAGCTCGATCCCATCGAGATCGCCTCGCGCGACGAGATCGAGGCTTTGCAGCTCGAGCGGCTCAAATGGTCGCTGCGCCACGCCCACGACAATGTGCCGCACTATCGCCGCAGCTTCGACGAAGCGGGCGTCGCGCCCGCGGACCTCAGGGACCTCTCCGACCTCCGCCGCTTCCCCTTCACCGCCAAAGCCGATCTTCGCGCCAACTATCCCTTCGGCATGTTCGCGGTGCCGCGGGAGAAGATCGTGCGCCTCCACGCCTCCTCCGGGACGACGGGCAAGCCGACCGTGGTCGGCTACACCGCCGGCGACATCGAAACCTGGTCCGCCGTCATGGCCCGCAGCATCCGCGCGAGCGGTGGCCGCCCCGGCATGAAGGTTCACGTGGCCTACGGATACGGCCTCTTCACCGGCGGGCTCGGCGCGCATTACGGCGCCGAGCGGCTGGGATGCACGGTGATCCCCGTCTCCGGCGGCATGACCGAGCGGCAGGTCCGGCTCATCGTCGATTTCGAGCCCGACATCATCATGGTGACGCCGAGCTACATGCTCGCGATCCTCGACGAGTTGCGGGCACAGGGCTTCGATCCGCGGCTCTCCTCGCTCAAGGTCGGCATCTTCGGCGCCGAGCCCTGGACGGAGGCGATGCGGACCGAGATCGAAGCCGCCTTCGACATGCAGGCGGTCGACATCTACGGCCTCTCGGAGGTGATCGGCCCCGGCGTCGCCAACGAGTGCGTCGAGACCAAGGACGGACTTCATCTCTGGGAGGATCACTTCTACCCGGAGATCGTCGACCCCGCGACGGGCGCGGTGCTGCCGGAGGGCGAGCGCGGCGAGCTCGTGCTGACCTCGCTCACGAAGGAAGCGATGCCGGTGATCCGCTACCGCACCCGCGACCTCACGCGTCTCCTGCCGGGAACGGCGCGGACGATGCGGCGCATGGAGAAGGTAACGGGCCGATCCGACGACATGATGATCGTCCGCGGCGTCAACGTCTTCCCGACGCAGATCGAGGAGCTGATCCTGAAGGACCGGCGCCTTGCGCCGCATTTCCTGATCGAGCTCAGACGCGACGGCCGGCTCGATGCCATGACCGTCCGTGTCGAGGCGCGGCCCGGGACTGCCGACGAGCACAGCCGCTCGAGCGCGGCGCAGGACTTGGCCCACCGCATCAAGGCCCTCATCGGCGTCACCGCCGCAATCGACGTGACCGCCCCCGGCGCCATCGAGCGCTCGCTCGGCAAGGCGAAGCGGATCGTCGATTTGCGGACGAAGGAATAAATGCGGCGCGCACCCTCACCCTCCGCGCGTAGCGCGGGAGGGCGAGGGTGGTGCGGACGACCTCGCTAAGCCTGCCGCTGCTGCGCGTTCCAGTTTCGCTCGAGGTTCGAGATGAGCGCGGGGCTGAAGTGGCAGTAGGCCTGCTCGCGGGCGTAGACCGCCATGTAGCGGCGGAAGAGGTCGAGCGGCTCCATGCCCACGCGGAAGGCGCGGCGGTTGCCGGCGGCGCTCACGACGCCCGCGCTGGTGAAGCCGTCGACGACGCGCGCGACCGCCTCGTCCATCTCATCGGGCGGCACGATCTCGTCGCAGATCATGCGGCCCTCGGGACTGTCGCACTCGAGACGTCGCCCATACATGATGAGCTGGCGCGCGATGCGGTCGCCGGTGAAGCGCGGCAGGCGCAGGTTGGCGGCGCCGGGGATGATCCCCTCCTTCCGCGCGGGCAAGGTCATGTAGGCATCGCTCGCGGCCACGACGTAGTCCGTCGCGAGCAGATACTGGCAGCCGCCGCCGATCGCGAAGGCGTCGACCGCGGCGATCCAGGGCTTCTCCCTGAGGTCGCCGCAGACCTCGTCGGGATGGGCCTCGGGCCGCGCGACGCCCCGGAACATCTTGTTGACGAAGCCCATCTCGCGCCGGATGTACCAGAGATAGGAGATCTTGCCGTGATAGAGATGGGTGAGATTGATTCCCGTCGAGAAGATGCGGCGCCCCCGGTATTTCGGATGCTCGACCGTGCCGCCGCGGAGCACGGCGATCTCGGTCTCGGGATCGAGGATCGCGAGGTCGACGGCGGTCTCGGCCGCCTCGATCGTGCCCTCGTCCTCGGCGTTGAGGAAGCGCGGGTTGCGCATGGTGACGAAAGAGGCCTTGCCGATCCGCCCGACCGTCGCCGCGCCGAGATCGACCGAGCTCCGCTCGCGGAGCTCCGGCAGCCGTTCCACCGCCTCCTGCCGCGGCAGCAGCATCGCGTGGCAGAGATGCGCGCCCGCGGCCTGATGCTCGAGGACGCGCGAGAGAAAGATGCCCTGATCGATCTCGAGCCCTTCCTTGTCGCGCTGCGCCTGCTCGCTCTCGGCCGCGACCTCCTCGCGCGTCGGCGTCAGGCCCGGCACGAGCGCCGCCGCCGCAAAGGCGAGATCGTCGACGCGGAGGTGGGCGCTGAAATCCTGCGTCAGGGCGCGGTAGACGCTCTCGACGTGCGCCGCCAGAAAGGCATCGCGACTCTCGCTGCCGAGCCGCGCCAGCATTTCCGCCGCGGCCGTCTCCGTGGCGTCGCGGCGCGGCTTTGGCGGCAGCATGCGCCTGAGTTCCGCCATGAGGAGCCAGAAGCGCGAGAAGCGCTCGGCGTCGCCGGCATAGTCGTCGCCGGTCTGCGGCCAGCTCTCAATCCAGGCGGAGACGGTTTCCTCGGGCAAGCCCGCTTGGCTCAGCAGTTCCGCTTCCGGCGACGGCTCCATGCTCATCCTCTCACCCGCGGCATCATGATCATGTCCCAGGGGCTCGCGGTCTCCCCGTGGGGCACGTGAACGAGGGCGGGCGCGCCGAGCGCGAAGGCCTCGCGGAGCGCACGCTCGAGCGCCGCGGGCGTCTCCGCGCGGAAGGCCCTGACGCCGAAGCTCTCGGCGAGCTTGCTGAAATCGGGATTGACGAGGTCGGCCGCGATGACGCGGTTGCCGTATTGCTCCTGCTGTATCCGCTTCACGTTGCCAAAGGAGTTGTTGTCGAAGAGCACGACCACGAGGGCGATCTTGTGCTGGACCGCGGTCGCGAGCTCTCCCACCTGATAGAGGAAGCCGCCGTCGCCGGCGATCGCGAGCACGGGCGTGCCGGGCTTCGCGGCCTTGGCACCGAGCGCCGCGCCGAGGCCCCAGCCGAGATTGTCCTGATAGCCCGGCGAGAGGAATGTCCGCGGCGTTTCCACCGGGAAAGCGAGGCGGCTCGCGAAGCCCACCTGCGTCACCTCGTCGACGAAGATGCCCTCGGGCGGCAGCGCCTCGCGGATCGCCTCGAGGAAGCTCACCTGCGGCTGCAGCGCCGCGAGCTTCGGCGCGAGCCAGGCGCGATGCTCCGCGAGCTCCGCCGCACGCGAGGCGCGCGGCCGGTTGTGCGCCGGGAGCTTGTCGATGATTGCGCGGAGGCAGCGGGCGGCGTCGCCCACGAGCGCCACCGCGGGCTTCCGGAGCCGGTCGGGCTCCTCGGGGTCGATGTCGACGCGGACGATCTTGAGGCCGTCGTCGACGCCCCACTGGCCCTGCTGGAGGAAAAGCCGCGTCCCCACCGCGAGCACGGCATCGGCCTTGGCCCAGAGGCGGTGGCCGATCGGGAGATTAACGGCGAGACGATGGGTCGTCGGCAGCACGCCTCGCCCGCGGCGATAGGAGAGGACCGGCGCCTCCAGCAGCTCCGCAACCGTGCGTACCTCGGCGCTCGCGTCGAGCGCACCGCCGCCCACGACGATCATGGGACGCTCGGCCGCGCCGAGGAGACGCGCGGCGGCCTCGGCGGCATCCTCGTCCACCGGCGGCGGCACCGGCGGCGAAATCCCGGGGAGCGCCACGGCGCCGCGTCGCGCCAGCACGTCCATCGCGCATTCAAGCACGACCGGTCCTTGCCGCCCGGACATGGCGCTCGAGAGCGCTTCGTTGACGAGCCCCGGCGCCTCCGCGGGAGCGCGCACCCGCGCCACGAACTTCGCGATGTGCCGCGCGAGACCAAGCTGGTCGCGGATCTCGTGGAGATGACCGTGGCCGCGGTCGATCGCCGCCTGTGGGATTTGCCCCACGAGCGCCAGCACCGGCGCGTTCATCCCGTAGGCCGTGAGCAGCGCCGCCCCCGCGTTGAGGAGCCCCGGTCCCGGCACCACCGCGAAAGCCTGCGGCTTTCCCGTCGCGAGCGCGGCACCCAAGGCCATATAGGCCGCGCTCTGCTCGTGGCGCGTGTGAATCACGCGCAAGCGGTTGCGCGCGCCGTAGAAGGCATCGAAGAGCGGATCGAGATGGAGGCCCGGCAGACCGTAGACCGTGTCGATGCCGTGGCGCAGCAGCGCCTCCACCATCGCCTCTGCCGTCGTCATCGAGTGCATGCAAGAGGGCTCCGATCCCACTGCCTTCGCGCGGCCCACCCGAGTGGGCAGAGCGGTCACTTAGGTCATATCCGCGAGCGCTGCAACTGACTCCTCGACGCAGCGCCGCCGCGCTATTCTCCGGCAAAATCTCAATCCGTTACCAGGAGCATTCGCATGAGCCGTCTGACCAACCCGCCCTTCCGCGCCGATCACGTCGGGAGCCTGCTGCGCCCGAGGGAGCTGCTGCAGGCGCGCGAGGACGCAAAGCAAGGCCGTATCTCCGCCGCGGAGCTTCGGGCAGCCGAGGATGCGGCGATCCGCAAGGTCGTGGCGCTCCAAGAGGAGGTCGGCCTCCAGGGCGTCACCGACGGCGAGTTCCGCCGCGGCTCCTGGCACATGGACTTCCTCTACCAGGTCGGCGGCGTGACCAAGGTGCAGGACAATCTGACGGTGCAGTTCCGCAACGAGAAGGGCGTGATCGAGTTCACGCCCGCTGCGCTCCGCGTGACGGCCAAGCTCAAGCTCGAGAAATGCATCTTCGGCGAGGATTTCAAATTCCTGAAATCGGTCGCGAAGGCGACACCGAAGCTCACGATACCCTCGCCCAGCATGATGCACTATCGCGGCGGCCGCGCGGCGATCGACAGCGCGATCTACCCGACGCTCGAGCCCTTCTGGGACGATCTGGGCTGCGTCTACGCCGACGAGATCGAGGCGCTGGGGAAGCTCGGCTGCAGCTATCTCCAGCTCGACGACACGAGCCTCGCTTATCTCAACGATCCGACGCAGCGCGAGTACATCACCAAGCTCGGCGGCAACGGCGCGCATCAGCATCTGACCTACATCCGCCTCATCAACGCCGCGCTCGCTAAGAAGCCCGCGGGCATGCGCGTCTGCACCCACATGTGCCGCGGCAATTTTCGCTCCTCCTGGGTCGCCTCGGGCGGCTACGACCACGTCGCGGAGGCCCTCTTCGGCGAGCTCAAGGTCGACGGCTTCTTCCTCGAATACGACGACGCGCGCTCCGGCGGCTTCGAGCCCCTGCGCTTCGTACCCAAGGGAAAAATCGTCGTGCTCGGCCTCGTCACCACGAAAAGGGGCGAGCTGGAGAAGAAGGACGAATTGAAGCGCCGCATCGATCAGGCCGCCAAGTATGTGCCCCTGGAACAGCTATGTCTCAGCCCGCAATGCGGCTTTTCCTCGACCGTCGAGGGCAACGCGCTGACGCTCGACGAGGAAATCGCGAAGCTGCGGCTGATCGTGGAGACCGCTCGAGAGGTCTGGGGCTAATCCGTCACAAGGTTAACCCCTAGGGGCTAGCTTAGCCACCTATTTCGTATCATAACTGCGCCGGGATCGAGCCAGTCCGCCGTGGCGGCGGGACGGGGGACGGACAGTCATGTACGAGGGAGGCCGGCCGGAGGTCGCGCCGCGCGCTGCGGCGGCGCAACGGCCGCTGCGCAGGCGACGGCGGCGGCGCTGGCCGTGGGTTCTCCTGCTCCTGCTGCTGATCGCGGGAGGCGCTGGGACCTACCAATGGAGCGGCCGGACGGAGGTGCAGCTGCGCTACGTCACCGTGCCGGTCGCGCGCGGCGCGGTCGCGCGCACGGTCACCGCGAGCGGCACCGTCAATCCCGTCGTCATCGTGCAGGTCGGCAGCTACGTCTCCGGCGTGATCCAGGAGCTGTTCTGCGACTACAACACCAACGTCAAGAAGGGCCAGCTCTGCGCCAAGATCGATCAGCGCCCCTACCTCACGGCGGTGGCGCAGTCGCTCGCCAACCTCAACGCCGCGAAGGCGCAGCTCGGCAAGGACAAGGCGAGCCTCGCCTACTCTCAGGCCGCCTATGAGCGCAACGTCGCGCTGCTGAAGCGCGGCATCGTCTCACAGGAGGCGATGGAGGCCTCGCGTAGCGCCTTCGAGCAGGCGCGCGCACAGATCGCGCTCGACGAGGCGGCGATCGAGCAGCAAACGGCGGCGCTCGACGCGGCTTACGTCAATCTCGACTACACCAACATCGTCTCGCCCGTCGACGGCACGGTGGTCTCGCGCAGCATCAACGTCGGGCAGACGGTCGCCGCGAGCTTCCAGACGCCGACTCTTTTTCTGATCGCGACGGACCTCACGAAGATGCAGGTCGACCTCAACGTCAGCGAGAGCGACATCGGCCAGGTCAAGCTCGGGGACATCGCGAGCTTCCGCGTGGAGGCCTTCCCCGACCGCACTTTCTCTGGCGAGGTCGTCCAGGTCCGCCAGGCGCCCATGACGGTGCAGAACGTCGTCACCTACGACGTGGTCGTCAATGCCGGGAATCCCGAGCTGCTGCTCAAGCCCGGCATGACCGCGACCGCGCGGATCGTCACCGCGGAGCGTGCGGGCGTCCTTCGGGTGCCGGACGCGGCGCTCCGCTACTCGCCGGACGGCAGGCCGCCGGCCGGCGCGCGCCAGCCCGCGCAAGCGCGGGTCTGGGTGTTGCGCGAGGGCATTCCTGCGCCCGTTTCCGTCACGACCGGCCTCGACGACGACACGAACGCCGAGATCGTCCAAGGCGAGCTCGCGGAGGGCGACAAGGTCATCGTCGCGGAGCAGCGCGAGGATGCGCCCCCGCCCCGCGCCCCCCGCAACTGACGGGGCGTGGTGCGGCCATGACCGAGATCGTCGTCGAAGCGCGGGGGCTCGGGCGCACCTATCGCCTGGGCGACGTCGAGGTCCCGGCGCTCGGCAACGCCGATCTCGCGATCGAGCGCGGCGAGTTCGTGGCGATCATGGGCCCTTCGGGCTCGGGCAAGTCGACCCTGATGAACCTGCTGGGTTGTCTCGACCGTCCCAGCGAGGGGCAATACCTCTTCGAGGGCGTCGACGTGGCCGAGCTCGACGAGCCCGACCTCGCGGAGATCCGGAGCGAGCGGATCGGCTTCGTCTTCCAGAGCTTCAACCTGCTCGCGCGGACCAGCGCCATCGAGAACGTGGCGCTGCCGCTCTTCTACTCGGGCTCGCGGCGCAATCGGCTCGATCGCGCGCGTGAGGCGCTGCGCCTCATGGGCCTAGGCGACCGCGAGCGCAACCATCCGAGCCAGCTCTCGGGCGGCCAGCAGCAGCGAGTGGCGATCGCGCGCGCCCTCATCAACGATCCCGCCCTCCTCCTCGCCGACGAGCCCACCGGCAATCTCGATTCCAGAACCACCCGCGAGATCATGGCGACGATCCGCGCCCTCAACCGCGAGCGCGGCGTAACCGTGATCGTAGTCACGCACGAGCGCGAGGTCGCGGCTTACGCCGACCGCGTCATCACCATGCGCGACGGCGAGATCGTATCGGACGTACGCCAGACCGCGGTCGCAGCGGAACCCATCGACGCGGATGTTCTGGACGAGCCGCCGTCCTCCGCCGGACGCGGCCTCGCCATGTCCTTCGGATTGATGATTCTCGCCGCGGCCGCGCAGTCGCTCGCCCGCAACAAGCTGCGCTCGGCGCTCACGGTGCTCGGCGTCTTCATCGGGGTCGCCGCCTTGATCGCGATGGTGGCACTCGGCGAGGGCGCCAATGCCGAGGTGAAGAAGCAGCTCGAGTCGCTCGGCACCAATCTGCTCGTGGTGGTGCCGGGCACCACCACCGCGAGCGGCGTCCGCGCGGGCCTCGGCAGCGCCACGGCCCTGCGCGTCAGCGACGCCGAGACGATCCGCCGCGAGGCGCCCTCGGTCGCGAGCGTCGCCTATCAGCTTCGCGGCAGCGGGCAGGTGCTGACCGGCGACCGCAACTGGATGACCGCGCTCCAGGGTATCACGCCGAGCTACCTCGGGGTCACCAACTGGACGATCGCCGAGGGCCGGAACATCGAGGACGGCGAACTCGAGACGACGGCGATGGTCTGCCTCATCGGCGAGACCGTCCGCGAGAAACTCTTCCCGCCGGGACAGGTCCCAGTGGGCGCCATGATTCTCGTCAAGGGCAATCCGATGCGCGTCGTCGGCGTCCTCAAATCGAAGGGTCAAAGCGCCTTCGGACAGGATCAGGACGACATCGTCATGATGCCCTTCACGACGGCCGAGCGCAAAGTGCTGGGCGTCGCCTTGCCGTTGCAGTCGCCGGCGAGCGGCCCCACGCTCTATCCGCAAGCGCCCAATCCCTTCGGGACCCAGCCGCGGCTCACGGGCTTCGTGCAGACGCTTTACGTCCAAGCACGGAGCGCGGAGCTGGTTCCCCTGGCAATGGCCGAGGTGACTCAGACGCTCGCGCGTCTCCACCGCATCCGCCCGGGCACGCCCAACGATTTCAACGTGCGCAATCTCAGCGAGATCGCGGAAGCCGCGGAAGGCAGCACGAGGGCGCTCGAGATCCTGCTGGCGACGGTCGCCTCGATCTCGCTCATCGTCGGCGGGATCGGCATCATGAACATCCTCCTGGTCTCCGTCACCGAGCGCACGCGCGAGATCGGCATTCGCATGGCGATCGGCGCGCGGCGGCGTCACGTCCTCGTGCAGTTCCTGGCGGAGGCGGTCCTCCTCAGCACCGTCGGCGGCGGCGCGGGCGTGCTCGCGGGCGTGGCGGCGACGGAGCTGGTCTCGACAGCCTCGGGCTGGCCCACCCTGCTCTCGCCGGGGATCGTCATCGGCGCCTTCCTCTTCTCCGCGGCCGTGGGCGTCTTCTTCGGCTTCTACCCCGCGCGCAAGGCGGCGCACCTCGATCCCATCGAGGCGCTGCGCTACGAATGACCGTCCACCGCGCGAAGCGAGCCCCGGCCCGCCTCCTCGTCTTGGCGCTTACGGCGGCGCTCTCGGCCTGCACGGTCGGGCCGAACTTCAAGCGCCCGAAGCCGCCGGAGATCGCGGGCTATACCGGCACGGGCGGCGAGGCATTGCCGGCCTCGGGCGGCCAGCGCCTCAAGCCCGTCGAGACCGTGTCGCCGATGTGGTGGCGCGCCTTCGGCTCGCCGCCGCTCGACAGAACGGTCGAGCTCGCGCTCGCCGGCAGTCCCAGCCTCGAGAGCGCGCGCGCGACGCTGGCGCAGGCGCTCGCGCAGACCGCGGCGGCGCGCGGCGCCTATTATCCGCAGGCCGACCTCAAGGCGAGCATCGCGCGCGAGCAAATCCAAGGCGTCCCCGGCCGCGGCTTCGGCCCCACCGGCAACCTCTTCAGCGTCGGGCCCGTGGTGAGCTTCGATCCCGACCCCTTCGGCCGCATCGCCCGCGGCGTCGAGCAGCAGGCGGCGCTCGCGGAAGTGCAGCGCTATCAGCTCGCGGCCGCCTATCTCTCGCTCACCGGGAACGTCGTGACGGAGGCGATCACCATCGCCTCGATCCGCGCGCAGATCGCGGCGGCCGAGGAGATCGTCGCCGTCGACCGCCGCAATCTCGAGCTGGTGCAGGTGGCGCTCCAAGCCGGCCGCTCCGCCCGGCTCGACGTGCTGGCCGCCGAGAGCCAGCTCACCAGCGACGAGACGCTGCTTCCCCCGCTCCGCCAGCAGCTCAACGTCGCCGAGCACGCGCTCGCGGTTCTCCTGGGGAAGGCGCCCGCGGAATGGACGCCGCCCGATCTCGATCTCGAGACGATCGCGCTTCCGGAGGAATTGCCGCTCACCCTCCCCTCGAGTCTCGTCCGGCAGCGTCCGGACATCCTCGCGGCCGAGGCGCAGCTACACGCCGCGAGCGCCGCCATCGGCGTCGCGACCGCGCAGCTCTACCCGGACCTCACACTCAGCGCGGCCTGGACGCAGCAATCGGGCGCGCTCGGGACCTTCCTCGATCCCGCGAGCGCCGCCTGGAGCATCGGCGCGAGCCTCACGGCGCCTCTCTTTCACGGCGGCACGCTCGAGGCGCAGCGCCGGGCCGCGGTCGAGGGATTCAACGCCGAGCTCGCGGTCTACCGGCAGACGGTGCTGCAATCCTTCGGTCAGGTCGCAGACGTGCTCCGCGCGCTCGAGCACGATGCCGAGCTCGTCGCCGCCGAGCGCCGCGCCCTCGACACGGCGGAGGCCTCGCTGAAGCTCACGCAGGACAGCTTTTCTGCGGGGCAAGCCACGTTCCTGCAGGTCCTCGTGGCGCAGCGCCTCTACCAGGAGGCGCGCCTCGGCTACGTGCGCGCGCGGGCGCAGCGCTATCTCGACACGGCCCAGCTTTACGTCGCTCTGGGCGGCGCCGCCGCCGATTGGAACGGCGCGCTCGCCGCAGGCAATCGCTAGGCCACGCCTCCGTCCCAGCGCCGCAAGCGCATGGCGCTCCGTACGCGGCGCTCCGCGAGCGCCACGGCCGCCTGGCGCGGCAGCACCTTCGCGCGCCTCACCTCGTCGAGCACCGCCCTGGTGTTCGCGCGGATCTTCTCGTCGATCGCGGCAAAGGCGCCGCTCTCGGTGCCGCCGTGGAACTCGGTCGCGGCGCAGATGACGCCGCCGGCATTGGCGATGAAATCCGGCAGCACCAGCACGCCCCGCGCGGCGAGCGCCTGCTCGGCCTCGGGCGTGCAGGGGATGTTGGCGCCTTGCGCCACGAGCCTGGTGCGGAGCCGCCCGACGTTGCCGGCGTGGATCACGTCGGGACGTGCCGCGGGAACCCAGATCTCGCAGTCGACGTCCACGATCGCATCGACCGGAAGCTTGCGGCCGCGGGGATGGGCCGAGAGCGGCTTTCCGGCATCCTTGAGCGCAGTGAGGGCGGCGACATCGAGGCCGTCGGGGTCGGCGAGCGTGGCGCCGGTATCGCTCGCGGCCACGAGCACTGCGCCCCGCGCGCCGAGGAAGCGCGCGGCGTGCTTGCCGACGGAGCCGAAGCCCTGCACCGCAACACGCGCGCCCTTGAGCTCGAGCCCGATCTCCGCGCGCGCCACATCGATCGCGGCGGCGAGGCCGAAGCCGGTCGCGCCGATCTCGTCGAGCGGTATGCCCCCGAGCTCGCGCGGCAGGCCCACGGCGCGGCCGGTCTCGTCGAGGATCCAGCCCATCGCGCGCTCGTCCGTCCCCATGTCCGGGCCCGGCACGTATTCCCGGAGATCGGCGATCGCCGCGGCGAAAGCGCGGACGAGGCGCTCCTTGCCGCGGGCATCCATCTTGGGATCGCCGAAGATCACGGATTTGCCGCCGCCATGCGGCAACCCCGCCGCGGCATTCTTGAGCGTCATTGCGCGCGCCAGACGGAATGCCTCCTCCGCGCTCACGTCCGGCGCCATGCGCACGCCGCCGATCGAGGGACCGCAGGCGACGTTGTCGACCGCCACCACGGCCCTGAGCCCGACCGCGGGGCGATGGATGTGCACGATTTTCAACGGGCCCAACTCGTCGGCGAAGCGAAAAACGTCCTCCATCGAGCACTCCTCTCGCTATTGCGGCCGTTCCAGATCCTCGATCGCCGCTTTGAGAAACCGCGCCGCCTCGCCGCCCGTCACTACGCGATGGTCGAAAGTGAGCGAGAGCGGCAGCATGTGATGGAACTCGGCGCCCGCGTTGGCCGGCACTGCCTCCGGCGCCGCGCGCCCGGCACCGAGGATCGCGACCTGCGGCGGCACGATCGCGAGCGCCGCAAATCGCCCCGCCAGAGTGCCGAAATTCGAGAGCGTGATGGTGGCCCCACGCAACTCCGAAGGCTGAACCGTTCGGTCCCGGACCGCCATCTTGAGCCGGTCGACCGCCGCCCGCAGCGCCGCGACGTCCCGCCCGCCGACATCCCTCAGCACCGGCACGATGAGGCCGCTCTCGGTATCGACGGCGATGCCGAGATCGACCTGGGCGCAGAGCTGCCGCTCCATGCTCGCGTCGTCGAACCATGCATTGAGCGCGGGCGCAGCCGCAGCAGCCGCGGCGATCGCGCGGATGAGTCGCACCGTCACGTCGGCCGCGGGCGTGTACCAGCGCTCGACATCCGCGCGGTCGAAGAGCGTCGAGGGCGCTACCGCCGCATGCGCGCGGGCCATGTTGAGCGCCATGCTCCGGCGCACGCCGCGAAGCGGCTCGCGCGCGCCGGGCTTCTCAGGCACTGCCGCCGCGCGCGCAACGTCCTCGCGCGTGATGGTGCCTTCGGGACCCGTGGGCTGGACGGTCCTGAGATCGACGCCGCGCTCCCGCGCGAAGGCACGGACCGCGGGTGCGGCCTTGATCCCCTCCGGGCCACCGGCCGCGGCCGGTCGCGCGGGCGCCGGGGTCGGCGGAGCGGCCTTGAGATCGCCCACCACCGCGCCGGTATCGGGATGCGGACCGGACTCGAATTCGACGAGCTCCGCGCCCACGGGCACGCGGTCCCCGACCTGGACCAGGAGACGCGCGATGCGACCGGACTGCGGCGAGGGTACTTCGACCACGGCCTTCTCCGTCTCGACCGAGACCAGCGGCTGGTCCGCGACGACGTGATCGCCCGCGGCGACGTGCCAGGCTACGATCTCCGCCTCCTGGAGACCCTCGCCGAGATCGGGGAGCCGGAAGCGCGTCATCCGAAGGCCATCGCGCGCTGGGCCGCCGCGACGACGCGGGCGGCGTTCGGGAGATAATGCTGCTCGAGGCGGGGGAGCGGCATCACCGTGTCCCAGCCGGCCACGCGCTCGATGGGTGCCAGCAGCGAGGTGAGCCCGCGCTGGGCGATCCGCGCGGCGATCTCGCCGCCGAGCCCGCCCGTGAGCGGCGCCTCCTGCACGATGACGCAGCGGCCGGTCTTCGCAACCGAGGCGAGGATCGTCTCGTCGTCGAGCGGCTTCAGCGTGGCGACGTCCAGGACCTCCGCGGCGATGCCGGCTTCCGCGAGCTGCTCCGCGGCCTCGAGCGCCTCGCGGACCATGCCGCCCCAGGCGACGAGCGTGAGGTCGCGCCCCTCGCGCAATCGGAAGCAGCGGTCGAGCGGCGCCGCCTCGCCGTCGTCGGCGACCTCCTCCTTGAAGGCGCGATAGAGCCGCGTCGGCTCCAGGAACACGACGGGATCAGGATCGCGGATCGCGGCCAGCAGCAGCCCATAGGCGCGCCGCGGCGAGGACGGGATCACCACGCGCAGGCCCGGTATGTGCGCGAACATCGCCTCGGGGCTCTCGGAGTGATGCTCGACCGCGCGGATGCCGCCGCCGCAGGGCGAGCGCAGCACCATCGGACAGGTGAGCCGCCCGCGTGTCCGCGTGCGGAAGCGCGAGGCGTGGTTCGCGAGCTGATCGATTGTGGGATAGATGAAGCCCGTGAATTGAATCTCCGCAACCGCCCGGAAGCCTTGGACCGCGAGCCCCGCGGCAAGTCCCGCGATCGCGGCCTCCGCGAGCGGCGTGTCGAGAACGCGCTCGGCGCCGAAGCGCGCGAGCAAGCCGTCGGTCGCTCGGAAGACGCCGCCGTCGACGCCGACATCCTCGCCCAGCACGATCACGCTCGCGTCCTCGGCCATGGCGCGCGCGAGGGCGAGGTTCACGGCTTGCACGAGGGTGATCTCGGCCATCGCTCTCTCACTCGGTCGCCGCGCCGAGGCATTCCCGGCGCTGCGCCGCAAGCTCCTTCGGCAGGGCCGCGTAAGTGAAATCGAAGATGCTGCCGGGCTCCTGCGCCGGGAACGCGAGATAGGCCGTAGCAGCGGCCTCGATCTCCGCATTCACCGCTTGGAGCAGGTGCTCCTCGTCGGACTTGGTCCAGCGGCCGATCTCGCCGAGGTAATGCCGGAGCCGCACCAGCGGCTCCTCGTGCCAATGTTGCGAGACCTCCTTGTCGTCGCGATAGCGGCTCGCATCGTCGGCCGTGGTGTGATCGCCGAGCCGGTACGTCACGGCCTCCACCAGCGCGGCGCCGCCGCCCACTCGCGCCCGCTCCACCGCCTCCGCCACCATGGCATCGACCGCGAGTACGTCGTTCCCGTCGACCTGCACGCCGGGAATGCCGGCAGCAATCGCCTTCTGCGCGAGGGTCTCGGCCGCGGTCTGCATGCTCCGCGGCACCGAGATCGCCCATTGGTTATTGCTGACGACGAAGACCGCAGGAAGCTTCCAGACGCCGGCGATGTTGAGCGCCTCCGCGACATCGCCCTTGGAGGTCGCGCCGTCCCCGAGGATCGCGACCGCGACCCGCTTCTCGTGCCGGAGCTTGAAGGCGAGCGCCGCGCCCACGGCATGCGGCACGTGGCTCCCGACGGGCACGCAGACGGGAAAATCCTGGCGCGGCCCCGTGAAATCACTGCCGCGCTCGTCGCCGCCCCAGTAGAGGAAGAGTTCCAGCGGCGTGACGCCGCGCCAGAGCTGCGCGCCGTGCTCACGGAAGCTCGGCAGCAGCACGTCCTCCGGCCGCATCGCGCTCGCGGTGCCGACCGCCGCTGCCTCCTGGCCAAGCGAGGAGGCGTAGGTGCCGAGCCGGCCCGTGCGTTGCAGCGCCACGGCCTTGGCGTCGAAGACGCGCGTGCGCACCATCGCCTTATAGAGCGCAACGAGGCGGTCCGGCTCCCGAGCCCGCGGCGGAAGCTCTCCCACCGGCCTCCCGCTGGGGTCGAGGCAGCGGCTATAGCCGATTTCGAAGCGATGGGTCATGCGACGGAGCCTCGGTCAGGGTCGCCTTCGCAAAAATATGCCGAACCGCGCCCGCGGCAACCTTGACCCAAATCAAGGGTTGAGCGGTCAGCCCTTGATGCAAACGATGGGCGCGAGGGTCGCGACCTTGCGCGCGAGACCTGCGGCATGCGCGGCTTCGACCACCGCCTCGGTGTCCTTGTAGGCGCCGGGCGCCTCCTCGGCGACGCCGCGCGTCGAGGGACTCTTCACGACGATGCCACGGCGCGCGAGCTCGTCGACGACTTGCCGGCCGTGCCAGCGCTTCAGCGCCTGATGCCGGCTCATGCGGCGTCCCGCGCCGTGGCAGGCGGAGGCGAAGGCGCGCTCGGGCCGCGTCGTCGCCCCCACCATGATCGAGGAGGTCGTCCCCATGCTGCCGCCGATGAAGACGGGCTGGCCGAATTCCGCGAAGGCCGCGGGGAGGTCCGGGTGCCCGGCGCCGAAGGCGCGCGTGGCGCCCTTGCGGTGCACGAAGAGACGGCGGCGGCGCCCGCCGACCTCGTGCCATTCCTCCTTGCAGGTGTTGTGCGAGACGTCGAACAGCAGATCGAGCTTCTTCTCCGCGAAGAAATGCCCGAAGACGCGGCGCGTCAGATGCGTGAGGATCTGGCGGTTGGCGAGCGCGCAGTTGATCGCCGCGCGCATCGCGCCGAGATAGCGCTGCCCGAGCTCGGAGGCGAGCGGCGCGCAGGCGAGCTCCAAGTCCGGCAGCACGATTCCGTGGCCGGGCGCCGCGATCGCCATCTCCCGCAGGAACTCCGTGCCGATCTGGTGCCCCAAGCCACGCGAGCCGCAGTGGATGCTCACGACCACGCTGCCGCGCTCGATCCCGAAGCCCCTCGCGACGGCGGGCTCGAAGATCTCAACCACCTCCTGCACCTCGAGATAGTGATTGCCGGAGCCGAGCGTTCCCATCTCCTCGCGCTGGCGCTTCTTCGCGTGCTCGGAGACGGCATCGGGCTCGGCGCCTTTCATCTGCCCGTGCTCCTCGATGCGCTCCATGTCCTCGGCGACGCCATAGCCTTCCGCGAGCGCCCAGCGCGCGCCGCCCGCGAGCATCGACTCCATCTCGCGGGGGTCGAGGACGATGGCGCCGGTGCTGCCGACGCCGGCGGGGATGTTCTCGAAGAGGCTCGTTGCGAGCGAGTCCTTCACCCTCTCGATGTCGCCGCGGCGGAGCCCCGTGATCAGCGTGCGCACGCCGCAGGAGATGTCGAAGCCGACGCCGCCCGCGGAGACGACCCCGCCCTCCTCGGGATCGAAGGCAGCGACGCCGCCGATCGGGAAGCCGTAGCCCCAATGCGCGTCGGGCATCGCGTAGGCGGCATCGACGATGCCCGGGAGACAGGCGACGTTGGCGATCTGCTCGCGCACCTTCTCGTCCATCTCCGCGAGCAGCGCCGCGTCGCCGAAGATCACCGCGGGCACGCGCATCGCGCCCTGCGGCGGCAGATGCCATTCCCGCTCCGAGACCCGTGTGAACCCGCTCGTATCCATGGCCCTAGCCTAGACGTCGATCACGCATTGCGCGAGCCAGGCGCCATCCTCGGCACGCCTGACCTCGAGCGCGGTATAGGTTGCGCCCTTGGGCTCGACCGCGGGCGAGTGGCGCGCGCGGTCGACGGGCTCGCCCCAGGCGGTCGCTCTCAGCTTCTCGCCCTCGATGCTCACGGCGAAGCGCCCGAAGAGCACGCGATCGACGGCCATGCGATAGATGAGCGCATTGAGCCAGTCCACCAGCAGCAGCCGGTCATCGGGCGCCTCGCAGCGGATCTCGACCTCCCGCGACTGCCGCACGCCCTCGGGCTCGGTGACGACGGAGGTGAGCGCGAGCGCGGCCTGCTCGAAGGCCTCCTCGCGCGTCCGCCCGATACCGCGGATGCCGATGTCGGCGCCGTGCGGGAAGCGCTCGGCGCGGGCCGCGACCGCGGTCACTATTTCCTCTCGGGCGCCGGAGCGCCCGCGAGGTCGCGCCGCGCGCGTGCGAGCAAGTCCGTCACTTCCTGGTCTGTCGTCTGCCGGAAATCCCGGTAATAGAGCCCGACGGCCCCCATGTCCTCGGGCTTCTCCAGGCAGACGATCTCGTCGGCCTCGCTGCGCAGCCCCGCGAGAGAATCGGGCGGCGCCACCGGCACCGCCAGGATCACCCGGCTGGGCTTCCGCCGTCTGAGCGCGCGCAACGCCACGCGGGTCGTGGCACCGGTGGCGATGCCGTCGTCGACGACGATGGCGACGCGGCCGGATACGTCGATGGCCGGCTGGCCCGCGCGAAACTCCGTGCGCCTGCGCTCGATCTCCGCAATCGCCCGCTTGCGGGCGTCCGCGATGTACTCCTCGTCGATCTCCAGCAGCGTCTTGAGCTGCTCGTCGATGAAGAGCTCGGGCTCCTCGCCGTCGGAGATCGCGCCCAGGGCGAGCTCGGGCTGCCAGGGTACGCCGATCTTGCGCACCAGCAGCACGTCGAGCGGCGCGCGGAGCGCCTGCGCGATCTCGAAGGCGACCGGCACCCCGCCGCGAGGCAAGCCCAGCACTACGGGCAATGACTCACGGAGGCCCGCGAGCCGCTCGGCCAGCAGCCGCCCCGCCTCCTGTCGGTCCCTGAACACCATGCGGCATCCTATGGCGAAGCCGGTCTCCCCCGCATGACCTAGATCAAGATCGCTGCGATGCATCGTCCCTAGGGTATGCTACGGGAAAACCGGGTTTTCTCCGAGATGAGCGACGACCAGCAGGAAGTCCTCGCGTTCCTGAGCCGCGGCGCCGGGGTCGAGCGGATCGACACCCACGTCTCCGCGATATTCCTGATCGGGGATCGCGCCTACAAGGTGAAGCGGGCCGTCGCCCTCTCCTATCTCGATTACTCCACCCTGGCGCTGCGGCATCGCTTCTGTCGCGCCGAGCTCGAGCTGGGCCGCCGCATGGCGCCGAAGCTCTACCTCGGCCTCCGCGCGATCACGCGCGAGCGCGACGGCGACCTCGCCCTCGACGGCGCCGGTGAGCCCATCGAATGGGCGGTCGAGATGCGGCGCTTCGACCAGGAGACGCTCTTCGACCGTCTCGCGGAGAAGGGCGCGCTGACCCCGCTGCTGATGCGCCGCCTCGCGGACGAGATTGCGGCCTTTCACGCGGAGGCCGAGGCGTTCACGAGAGAGGGCGGGAGCAGCACGGTCCGCTTCGTGATCGACGACAGCCACACCAATCTCCGTCTCGGGGTGGATATCCTGCCAGAAGCGGGTATCGAGACGTTGCTGCATCGGTCGCATGAGGCTCTCGCCCGGCTCGCGCCGCTCCTCGACCGCCGCCGCGCCGAGGGCAAGCTGCGGCACTGCCATGGCGACTTGCATCTGCGCAACATCTGCCTCCTCGACGGCGAGCCCACGCTCTTCGACGGCATCGAGTTCAGCGAGACCCTCGCCCGCATCGACGTTCTCTACGATCTCGCCTTCCTGCTCATGGACCTCGAGCATCGCAAGCTCGGCGGTCTCGGCAATCTCGTCTTCAACCGGTATCTCGACCGTACCGGCGATGTCGGGGGCCTAGCGGCGCTGCCGCTCTTCATGTCCATGCGGGCGGCGATCCGCGCGCACGTGAACGTGGCCGCGCGCGCGAGGCAAGCCAGCGCGGAATCGGCGGCGCGCACGGCCGAGGAGGCGCGCTCCTACCTGAGCCTCGCGCTGAAGCTGCTGCGCCCGAGGCCGAGGGTCCTCGTCGCGGTGGGTGGCCTCAGCGGCACCGGCAAGTCGACGCTCGCGCAGGAGCTCGCGGCCGGCCTCGGACCCGCCCCCGGCGCGCGGATCGTCCGCACGGACGTGCTGCGCAAGCGCATGATGGGCGCCGCAGCGGAGACACGCTTGCCGCCGGAAGCCTATGCGCGCGACGTGAGCGAGCGGGTCTATGCGGCGTTTCGCGCGGAGGTTGCGGCCGCGCTCGACGGCGGCCATGCCGCGATTGCCGATGCGACCTTCGTCGATCCGCCCGAGCGCGCCGCGATCGAGGCGATCGCGACGCGCGCGGGCGTTCCGTTCCTGGGTTTCTGGCTGGAGGCGCCGCCGGAGGTGCTGACGGCGCGCATCGGCGCCCGCCGCGACGACGCCTCGGATGCGGACATCGCAGTGCTGCGGCGCCAGCTAGGCTACGACCTCGGCGCCATCGGCTGGCGGCGGATCGACGTCTCCGGCGGAGCGGCCGGGGCGCTCGCGCGCCTCAGAGCGGTCATTGCCGAACGAAGAGAACGTCCGCCGACGTAGACTGCACGATCTCCCGCAGAGCCGCGGAGGAGTTGATCGCGGGCTCCGCATCGACCACGAGGAGATCGCGACCGAGCCGCGCCACGGCGTCGCGCGATGCGCTCTCGACGAGCGCGCGCGCCGCGAACTCCGGCACGACGGCGCGCAGGTGATCTCGCACCTCCGCTTCGGCGACCTCGTCGGTGGCGACGAGAACGGTCAGCGGGCGGCGGGCTGCCGCTGCGACCTTGGCTGCGGCGCCGAGCGTGCGCCAGCCGCTTTCGCCGGCGGATTGGATCAGCGCGACCACGCGGCCGGCCTTGACGCCGCCATCGCGAAGCAGGAGCACGGACCGCTCCGCCTCGAAGGCCGCCGCCGCCGTGCGGGATTCCAAGCGCAAGGCTCCGGCGAAGGGCCGCGCACGGCCCTCGAGCACGAGCAGATCGGTGTCCGGCGCGGACAAGGCCCGGGCCGTCGGCCGGTCTCGCACCACCGCGAAGGACCAGGCGAGCCCATGCTCGCGCGCCGCCGCCTCGAGCTCGCCGCGCACGCGGCTCGCGAGCGCCGCCAGATGCCGGGCCATCTCAGCCTCGTCCAGCGCCTGAGCCGCGTCTGGGCTCACCTCGCGGGTGAAAGGCAGCGCCGCCGCCTGCAGCAGCGCCAAGTCCTCCACGAAGATCCCGTGCAGCGCCGCCTGCCAGTACGCGGCCAATTGCGCGGCGGCTTCGATCGCGGGCTGGATCTCGCAGGCGGCATCGCAGGCGATCGCGATCCGCGTCACCGTGAATTCACTCATGGTCTTCGCGCGGCGCGATCTTCGGCCGCTCCCGGCGTTTCGGCGGCGCCTCGCGCGCGGCCTTGGCAGCGAAGGCCGCGAGCCGCTGGGCGACGCGGCTGTTGATCGTTCCCTCCGGATATTTCCCGGTGATGTCGGCAACGCCGGCCGGAACGCCCGTGAGGATTTCTATCCCCTGATCGATGCTCTCGATGGGGATCACTTGGAACTTGCCCTCGGCGCAGGCCTCTACCACGTCGCGCCGCAGCATGAGATGCTTCACGTTGCTCGCGGGGATCAGCACCCCCGGCTTCCCCTGGAGGCCGCGCGCGCGGCAGACGTCGAAGAAGCCCTCGATCTTCTCGTTGACGCCGCCGATCGCCTGGACGTTGCCGAGCTGATCGACCGAGCCCGTGACCGCGAAGCCCTGCCGGATCGGCACCTCCGCCAGGCCCGAGAGCAGCGCATAGAGCTCGGCCGATGAGGCGCTGTCGCCCTCGATGCCGCCGTAGGATTGCTCGAAGACGAGGCTCGCCGTGAGCGAGAGCGGACCCGCCTTGCCGAAGCGGCCGCCGAGGAACCCCGCGAGGATGAGCACTCCCTTCGAATGAATGGGGCCGCCCAGCGCGACTTCGCGCTCGATGTCGATGACCTCGCCGTGGCCGAGACGGATCTGCGCGGTGATGCGGCTCGGATGCCCGAAGCTGAAGCCTCCGAGCGTCATCACCGCGAGGCCGTTGACCTGGCCCACGCGCTCGCCCTCGGTGTCGATGTGGATGGTCTTCCGCCCGATCTCCTCCTGGAGCCGGCGGTAGACGCGGTCGGAGCGCCGCCGCTGCGCGTCGATCGCGGCTTGCACCTCCGCCTCTCCGACGCGCTTCTTGCCGGCGGCGCCCGCGAGAAAATCCGCCTCCTGCAGGAGGTCGATGAGATTGCGCATCTGCGTCGAGAGCTTCTCGGCATCGCCGCTGAGGCGGGAGGCGTGCTCGATCGCGCGCGCGACGCCGCCGCGGTCGAAGGAGCGGAGCTTCTCGCGCCGGACGGTCGCGGCGATGACGCGCGCGTAGAGCGCGGTCGTCGCCTCGGTCCGCGCGACCGATTCCTCGAAGTCGGCGGCGACCTTGAAGAGCTCCTTGAAGTCGGGATCGAGCTCGGCGAGCAGGTAATAGAAGAGCGGCGCACCGATCAGCACGACCTTGACGTCGAGCGGGATCGGCTCCGGCTCGAGCGAGACGGTGCTCGCGAGACTCAGGAGATGCTCGAGCGAGACCGTCCGGATCTCCCCGGAGCGCAGCGCCCGCTTCAGGGAATCGTAGCCGAAGCTCCCCGCGAGCAGGCGCTCGATGTCGAGCACGAGATAGCCGCCATTGGCGCGGTGGAGCGCGCCCGGGACCAGCAGGTTGAAATCGGTGACGAGGGCCCCGAAGCGCGCGAGGTGCTCGATGCGGCCGACGAGCGTCTGATGCGTCGGGTGATCCTCGTAGACGACGGGAGCGCCCTTGCGCGCGCCGTTGTCGACCATGACGTTGACCTGGTAGCGCCGGAACGAGGGGGGCTCCATCGGCATCGGCCCCATGGCCGCACCCTCGCCGCCGCCGGGACGTCCCGAGGCCAGGAAATCGTCGACGTTCTCGAGAATGTCCTGCTCGACCGCGCGCAGGTATTCGAGCACGTCCGGCAGGTCGGTGTAGTGCTTGCGCACCACGTCGAGCAGATGGCCGACCGCGACCGCCGTGGTGTCCCGATTGAGCTTGCGCACGGCCTCGCGGTGCTCGCGCTCCCATTCGGGGATGCGCCGCACGATCGCCTCGAGCTCCTCCTGGAAGGTCTCGAGGTCGCGCTTGATCCGCTCGCGATCGGCCTCCGGCAGTTGCTTGAAGACGTCGGGGCTAATGACCTCGCCCTCGCGGGTGGGCGCGAGAGCGAGCCCCATCGGCGTCCGGATGAGCGCGATCCCCTTCTGCTCCGCGCGGCGCTGCAGGCCGCCGAAGGCCTCCTCGTGCCGCTTCTTGAGCTGCTGCTCCAGCACCTCGCGCCGCGCACGGTATTCGTCGCGCTCGAAGGCGGCGGGCAAGGCGACGCGGAGCTCGTCGACGAGATGCTCCATCGCCTCCTTGAGCGGCCGCGCGCGTCCCGCCGGCAGCATGAGGCGCCGCGGCCGGTGCGGGTCGGCGAAATTGTTGACGTAGCACCAGTCCGCGGGCGTGGACTCCGTCGCGGCCTGGCGCTCCAGGAGCTCGCGGACGAGCGTGTGCTTGCCGGTGCCGCTGGGGCCGAGCGCGAAGAGGTTGAACCCCTTGCGGCGGATCCCGATCGAGAACTGCACCGCCTCGACGGCACGCTCCTGGCCCACGAGGCCCGGCGGGTCCGGGAGCTCCTCCACGTCCTCGAAGGCGAGCCCGGCGAGGTCGCAGCGCCGGAGGAGCTGCGCGGCCGGAAGCGGCACGCCCGAGCGCCATGCCTCCGGGGACGCGCCCGAGCCGCCGGCCGCCGATCGCACATTCTCCGCCCGAATGTCCTTGGAATCGCCCGTCACCGCTTGCCTCGCTTTCCGATCATCTCGCGATGGAGGAGAACACCGAGATTACGATCTCCACGACGATCAAGAGCACGATATACCACTCGACGCGGATGCTGCTGCGCTGCTGCACCAGGCCGAGGAGCGTCTCGACCGTGCGCGAGATCACCTCGAGCTTGCGATCGAGCGCGCGGTCGCGGTCGCGAAGCTCGTACTCCTCGGAGAGCCGCGCATAAAGCCGCTCGAGCTCGGGATGGTCCCAGAGCAGGTCCGGCTTCTCGGCCGTGCCGACGCGGCCGACCATCTTGTGCTGCACGCCGAGGACGCTGCCGATCTGGCGCAGCAGGACTTTCCCCTCGCTCCCGGCGCGCCCGCTTTGACCCAGCATCTGCGCGAGCGGTTCGATGCGGTCGAAGGCGCCGGCGACGCGCGTCTCGTAGAATCCCAGCATCAGGCTCTTGGCGAGGACGTCCGCGATGAGCTGGATGCGTTCGACGCTGAGGTCCTTGAGCGAGAGCGCGCCCGCGAGATCGATTTGCTCCTCGCCTTCCGGATGCACCGCGATGCGCAGCTCCTCGCTCTCGATGGTCTCGAGCGCGTCGGCAACGAGCGGACGCAGGCGCCCGATGAGCGCCTTCTCCGCCGCGGGCGTCACGTTGAAGAGCACGAGGGCGCCGTAGCGGAAAAGCACGGCGATGCCGCCCTCGTTGACGCGCAATACCAGCGGCGCGCGCCCGAGCGTCTCCCGATGCTCGAGGCCGCGGGTGTCCAGGCGCTCGCCTAGCAGCAGCGCGCGCGCCACTACGGGCGGCTCGATGCCCAGCGCCGGTTTCGCGCCGGCAATGGGATCGCTCGGCACATTCATGACAGCGCTCTCCGCCCGCCGGAGACCGCGGAAGCAGGCCGGCGGCTCGCGCCAGCATAGCCGAAGCACGGCCGGACGCGCCAATTCCCGCAAGGCCGCTCGGGAGCAGCGCCGGTGTTCACGCTCTCGCCCGTGCGGGCCGAGTGCGCGCGATGAAGGCGTCGATGACGGCGCCGAGCGCGGGCTCGCCTGCCTCCGCGAACTCGTAACGGGCGCGCACCAGGGGCTTCGTCACGTGCACGAGACGGCCGAGATCGATCGGCGTCGCTACCACCACCACCTCGGCCTTCGAGGCATCGATGGTCGCCGCAAGTGCCGCGAGCTGCTCGTCGCTGTAGCCAACGGCCGGCAGCACGAGACCGATGTGCGGGTAGCGGCGGTAGACCTCGCGGATCGCGGGCGTTGCCGCGTCACGCGGGTCGACGATCTCGGCGGCGCCGGCTTCGGTCGCGGCAGCGTAGCCCGCGCCGTGGGGCATCCCGCCATGGGTGATCGTCGGCCCGTCCTCGACGACGAGGACGCGCCGGCCGCGCACGGCCGCGGGATCGTCGAGCCTGACGGGCGAGGCCGCGCGGAGGATCGCCGCGCGCGGATTGATCCGCCGCAGCTCCTCGATCGCGCGCAGCACGTCGGCCTCGGGCGCGGCGTTCACTTTGTTCACCACCGCCACATCCGCCATCCGCGCGACGGTCTCGCCGGGATGATGGGTTGCGATCTGATCGGGCCTCAGCGCATCCGCCACAACGATGTGGAGGTCCGGCCGGATCAACGGGAAATCGTTGTTGCCGCCGTCCCAGACCACGACCTCGGCCTCGCTCTCCGCGGCCGCGAGGATCGCGGCGTAATCGACGCCGGCGAAAACGACGTTCCCGGCCGCGATGTGCGGCTCGTATTCCTCGCGCTCCTCGGCGGTGCAGCGGCCGGCGTCGAGATCGGCGAGCGAGGCGAAGCGCTGTACCCGCTCCTGCGCGAGGTCGCCGTAGGGCATGGGATGACGCAGCACCGCGACGCGGATGCCGCGCTCGCGCAGCCGCCGCGAGAGCCAGCGCGCGATCTGGGACTTGCCGCAGCCCGTGCGCACCGCCGTCACCGCGATCACCGGCAAGGACGCGGGCAGCATCGTGCGCTCGGGCCCGAGCAAGGTAAAATCCGCGCCGCAGGCGAGCGCCCGCGAGGCAACGTGCATCACGTGCGAGTGCGGCACGTCGCTATAGGCGAAGACGACTTCCTCGACGCCGTGCTCGCGGCAGAGCGTCTCCAGACGCTCCTCGTCCTCGATCGGGATGCCTCGGGGATAGCGCTCCCCCGCGAGCACGGCAGGATAGCGCCGGCCCGCGATCCCCGGGATCTGCGCAGCGGTGAAGGCGACGACGACGCTCGCGGGATCGTCCCGGAAGACGACGTTGAAGTCGTGAAAATCGCGGCCCGCCGCGCCCAGGATCAGCACTCGCCGCGGCGCCGGGGGCTCGCTCACGGCCTGCCGATGACGATCTGGTTGTCGACCCCGGTGACGCCCGGCGCCGCCCAAGCCGCGCGCTCCGCGAGCTCGCGCTCGATCCAGGCGCTCACCTTCCCGCCGAGGACGACCTTGCCGTTCTCGACGGCGACGGTGATGTGGTCCGCCTCGAGCTCGGCGCTGCGCTCGAAGGCGCGGCGGATCTGCGCCTGCACGTCGGCGGCGCCGACGCTGGGCTTCACCTTGATCGAATTGATCACGCCCTTGACGCCGTTGAGGCGGCGGACGTCGTCCTCGGCCTCATCGCGCTGATAGCCCCACTCGACCTCGCCGTCGAGCGTGACGAGGCCGTGGTCGACCTTGACAGTGATGCGCTCGTGCGGGACCGCCACGTCCCATTCGAGCATGCGCAGCGCGCGCGCCGCGATCTCCTCGTCGGAGTTCTTGCGGTCGGAGGGGAGCCGCACCTCGATCTCCTGCGCGACCGCCCGCACTCCCGCGACGCGCCAGGCCGCACGCTCGGCGGCGAGCTTCTCGGCGAAGCTCGCGACGTGGCCGCTCAGCGTGACGACGCCCGCGCGGGCGGCGACGCCGACATGCGCGGCGTCGAGGCTCGGCTCCCATTCGAGCTCGTCGAGCACGTTCTGTCGGAGCTTCATGTCTTCGCTGCGTCCGGTCATCGCGGTCTCCTCTCGAAGCGAGGATCAGAGGCGGCCCTTCTCGAATTCCTCGCAGGAGTGGCCGAGCTGGCTGAATCCCTCCTCGATGAAATCCGCGAGGGTGGGGATGCCCATGAGGTAATCGGCGGAATGCCGGCGATGCCGCTCGCGCGCGAGTGCCTTCGCCTCCTTCCACTCCTCCGGCCGGAAGTCGCCGCGGCCGACCCAGATCATCGCGATGAGGTCGACGACCTCGTCGTCGTTGAGGTCGTCGATCGCCTCCTTGAGCTCGGCAGCCGTCGCGTCGTCGGCGAAATCCTCGAGCACCTCGCGCTCGGCGTCGTCGGCAGGGTTCGAGCCGGGCTCGGACTCGACCGGATCGACCTTGACGTCGTACTCCCGCGCCTTGGTGATGATGTAGCAGACCTTCTCGCCGCTGATTTCGAGCTCTACCGGTGCCGGAGCTTCGTCCCTGATCCTCGGCATGGAACCTCCTGAGGCAATCGCCTGAAAGCTAAAGAACGCGGCGCGGATGCGCGTTGACGCAGATCAAGCCCCGCGTCTCCTACGGTTTCGTCCAGGTCTCGTCGGGATCGAAGCTCGTCATCCGCCTCGCGATCTCGGCCGTCTTGGGGCCGAGGTTCTTCTGGTAGACGACGCCGTCCTGATTGACGAGGAAGGTCATGATCCCGGAATCGCCCCAGGTCGCGGGATAGGCCACCAGCGCGAAGCCGCCGATCATCCTGCCATTGGCGAGGTAGCTGTAAGCGCCGCCCGGCGCGTGCTTCCCCTGCTCCTTCAGGATCTTGAAATAGTAGCCGTGATAGGGCTGGCGCTGATAGCCCTCGGCATGGGCGCGCGCGACGAGCGGACCCATCGGGCTCTCGAGCTCGCCCGGCTTGGTCTCCCAGTAGAGACCATCCTGCTTGCCTTTGGTGCTGATGAACTTCTGGGCGAATTCGAGGATGCCGTCGTTGTTCCGGTCCTTCGCCGCGTATTCGCGCTGGGCGTCGACATAGGCGCCGCAGACCTCGATGGTGCTGAGCTCGTTGCGGCCGATCCGGCGCCGCAGGATTTCCCGCTCGCCCGCCGCCGTATCGAAGCGCCAGACGGCGCCGTCGCGGACGAGCGGGATCGGGAACGGCCATTCCTCGCTGCCGACGACGAGCGTCGCCTTGCCCTCGTCGGCCTTCTCGATCGAGTGCTTCTCCGCGAAGACCGCGACGAATTTCTGGCGGCCAAGCTTGTCGGCCACGGTGTCACCGGAGTTCACGAGCTTCCGGCTCTCGGGCCCGAGGATCTTCACGAGCTCCGCAGTGCGGTCGGCGCGCGCCGCCGCGACCAGCGCATCGACGGCAGCCTCAGGCGAGGCGAACGTCCGCTGCGCAGGCGTCGCGGCAAGGAGGGGCTGCGCCATTGCTGCCAAGCCGACGAGCGTCGCCGCAATGAGGCGCCAAAGCCAGGTCCGCCGATCGGTCCGGTCTGACGGGGTCACGGTGCCCTCACGCAACGGCGATGGGTTGGTCGGCGCCACTGGCTTACATGTCCCGCTCATCGATGCCCTCCACTGCCACCATGGCCGCCGCCACCTCCGCCGCTGCTCCCGCGCCCGCCGCCGCTGATGCCGCCGCCGCTCGGCGGGTGGCCTCCGCCGCCGGGAGCGCTATAGGAGCGCGGCGCATTCACGGAGGGAGCCGTCGTGCGCGGCGCGATCGTCTGCTGGCTGGAGCGGCCGCGCTCGGACTGTGCGCGCGTGCCCGCGCCGCTACCGTACCCGCCGAACGGCGGCTGAGAGGAGGGCGCCGTGGTGGTGGTGCGGGGCGCCGTCCCGCCTCGTTGGACCTGGGGTTGACCCGGGCCTTGGACCCCGGCTCCTCCCTGCGGGGTCTTCCCGCCCCGGAAGACCTGAGGTTGACCCGCTCCCTGCCCGCCCGTCCGCCCCTGCGTCGTCGTCCCCGGCGCCGGCTGGAAGCCACGGTAGGACCGGCGCGCATCGGGGTTGCCGACGGTGCGGCCATATCTGGCGGCCGTCGTCGGGTCGCGGTAGGTGACCCCGCGGCGGTGATAGGGATCGTGCTGCCAGTTGTTGCCGCTGATGGGATAGGGGTGCGGGCCGTGAATGTGATCGTAGCGGCCGTGATCAACATAAATTGTGTGGTTGTGCCAATTGCAATTGGCCCAGCCCCAATAATAGCCGTAGTAGCCCACGGCGATCGGCGGCCACCACCACCACCAGCCCGGCCAAAAGGCAGGACCGTAGACGAAGTCCGGCGGCCACCAATAATAGGGCGGATACGCCGGATAGGGCCAAACGCCGTAGACGACGGTGGGGTCGTAGACGGGGACGTAGACGCTGTCGGGGTTCGCCGGCGCGATGACGATGTCCTGCTCCTGGGTCGTGACGGTCTGCTGCGGCGAGGATTTGAGCGTGCCGGCCTTCTCGGCCGCGCGGCGCAGGCGCTGGATCGAATCCATGACGTCGGCGGGCTGCGCGAGGAAGGCGTCCCCGAGCTGCTGCATCCAGTCGAGACGGTCGTTCATCATGCGCAGGACCTGAGGGAACGGGATCAGGGATTTGACGCTGGGATCCCAGTCCTTGTCCTGGAGCGCGGCATCGAGCTGGTCGCCCTTGAGGTTGGCGTGGCCGCTCTCCTGTTGCCAGCGATAGGCCTCGATCACCTCGAGCGGATAGGTCGAAGCCGCCAGGATCTGCGCCACCAGCGCATCCGAATAGAGCGCGATCGGGGCCAGGATCTGATCGAGCCGCGCCGCGCTATAGACGGGTCCGGCCGGGGCTTGCGGCGCGGGTGCCGGTGCGGGAGCGGGCGCCGGCGAGGGCGCGGGTGCCTGCGCCTGGAGCGCCGCGGGCGCGGCAGCCGATAGGACAAGGGCGCAAACGAAGACACGGACGAGATTCATGCTCATGTCCTGCTCCTGCACGCCGCGACGGCGGGCGTCACTAGACCTAGGGAGCTTCTCGGTCGGAACAAGCTCCCGTCGCCTCCAATGCACCCTCCGGGGGTGCGGGACATTGACCTGGATCAGTCCGCTCCACGGGCGACGATTGCTGATGCGGCCGCGCGGTTTCGTGATAGGCTGCGCGCGCCCTTGGGGGGCCGAAGCGGGCGGATCGAACCGCGCTCGCGGGAAAAATTGAGGGAGGCAGGTCCGTGCTGCGGCCGGTGCCACAGGTGGCCAGGGAGCCTGTGCGTGGATTTCTCGATTGATCTCCTGCTGAACGCGCTCGCCGCGGGGCTCCTCCTGGGCTGCTTCTACGCGGTGGTGACGGTGGGCATCTCGATCGCCTTTGGGATGCTCGACGTCGTCAACATCGCGCATCCCGCCTTCGTCATGCTGGGCTCCTACGTCGCCTATTACGTCAACGAGACGCTCGGCCTCGATCCGATCCTCACGAGCTTCCTCGCGATGCCCGCCTTCTTCGTGCTCGGCGCCGCCATCTATCAGATCTACTACCTCGCCTTCGAGCGGCGGGGACAGGAATCGCTCCGCAGCCTCGCCTTCTTCTTCGGCATCCTCTTCATCACGGAGGTGAGCCTCATCCTGGTCTTCGGGGTCGATTACCGCTCGGTGCAGGCGAGCTGGGTCGGCGGGAGCTGGCATCTCGGGGTCGTCGACTTTCCCCTGCGGCTCCTCGTGCCCTGCGCGGTCTCGCTGGCGCTCTTCGGGGCGCTCCACCTCTATCTCTCGCGGAGCTTCATCGGCCGGGCGATCGCCGCGGTCTCGCAGGACCCGATGGCGCTCCGGCTCATGGCGGCCAACCCGGTCCGCATCAAGCGCATCGCCTTCGCGATCGCGATCTCGACCGCGTCCGTCGCGGGCGCCATGCTCATCGTGATCCAGCAGGCGGTCGAGCCCTCGATGGGCCGCGATTACATCGGCCGCGTCTTCGCGATCTGCGTCCTCGGGGGCATGGGAAGCTTTCCGGGCACATTGGTTGCGGCGATGCTGCTGGGCGTCGTCGAGAGCTTCACGCAGACCTTCTACGGCCCCTCCTGGGCGCCCGCGGTCTCCTTCGGCTTCCTGCTGCTGACGCTCGCCTTCCGCCCCGCGGGCATTCTCGGACGATAGCATCGTGCGCAACGGCCTCTTCCTCCTCGCGGCGCTCGCGGTCGGCGCAGTGGTCTTCTTCCTCGCGCGCTCCGTCGGGAACGAATACGTCTTCGTCGCGGGCTACGTCGTGCTGCAGTACCTGGTGCTCGCGACGGCCTGGAACATTCTCGGCGGCTATACCGGCTACGTGAATTTCGGCACGCCCGCCTTCTTCGCGCTCGGCGCCTATTGCACGGCCGCGATCACCAAGCTCGCGACCCTGCCGCTCCCGGCGCTCATGGCGGCGGGCGGCGTCGTCTCCGGCGTGATCGGGCTCGGCATGGGCTATCTGACGCTGCGGCTGCGCGGCGTCTTCTTCTCGATCGCGACCCTGGCGCTCGCGGTGGTGGTGAAGACCCTGATCACGAACTGGAGCTACGTCGGCGGCTCCAAGGGGACCTACATCGTTCGGCCCATGACCGTGCCGCTCCTCGGCTCCTACAGCCAGTATCTCTTTCTGCTGATGCTGCTCCTGGCGGTCGTCGCCGTGACGATCGCGCGCTCGATCGAGCGCTCGCGGCTCGGCTACGGCTTCGCTGCGATCCGCGATGACGAGACCGCGGCCGAGGCCTCGGGCGTGCCGACGCTCAAGCTGAAGCTGATCGCGACCACCTTGAGCGGCGCGCTCATGGGGATGGCGGGCGCGCCCTATCTCTATTACGGCGCCTATCTCAATCCGGAATCCGCCTTCACCCTCGACTACGCCGTCAACAGCATCGCGATGCCGCTCATCGGCGGCACCACGACCTGGATCGGTCCGGTGATCGGAACCGCGCTCCTCAGCGGCGTACAGCAATGGGCGAGCGTGAGCCGCATTTTCGAGAACTACCCGCAGGTGAACGTGCTCCTCGTGGGCGTGGTGCTCGTGCTCTTCGTGGTGGCGGCGCCCAACGGCATCGTCGGCCTCGTTCAGGCCTGGCGGCGGAAGGGCCCGGCATGAGCGTCCCGCTCCTCGCGGTGGAGGACGTCGGCAAGCGCTTCGGCGGCTTCGTGGCGCTCGACGCCATCAACCTCGAGGTCGCGCGCGGCGAGCGCGTGGGCCTCATCGGACCCAACGGCTCCGGCAAGAGCACGCTCGTCAACTGCCTCTGCGGCACGCTCCGCAACGAGAGCGGCAGCGTGCGTTTCGACGGCGCGCAAATGGACGGGCTTCCCGCGCACGAGCGCACGCGGCTCGGCATGGCCCGGAGCTTCCAGCTCCCGCGCCCCTTCCGGAGCCTCACCGTGGCGGAGAACATCCGCATTCCCCTCCTCTACACCGTCAACGCGCGGGAGGGCCGCCATCTGACGCCGGCGGAGATCGAGGAGCGCAGCCTGGAGCTTCTGGGCCTCGTGGGTCTCGGCGGGAAGGCCGGGGGCGAGCCCCGCGACCTGAGCCAAGTGGAGATGCGGAAGCTCGAGCTCGCCCGCGCCATGGCCGCCGATCCCAAGCTCCTGATCGCGGACGAGGCGATGGCGGGGCTCTCCCATTCCGAGGTCGACGACATCCTCGCGCTGCTGCACCGCCTCAACGAGCGCGGCATCACCATCATCCTGATCGAGCACATCATGCGCGCGGTGATGAGCTTCTCCGAGCGCCTCGTCGTGCTGGTGGCGGGACGCAAGATCGCGGACGGGCTTCCCGACGAGGTCATCCGTAACCCCGAAGTCGAGCGGGCCTATCTTGGCGAGTAGTCTCGCATTGCGCGGCGTCCATGCCGCCTACGGCTCGGTCCGCGTGCTCGAGGACGTCTCACTCGCGGTCGGCGCGGGCGAGACCGTGGCGCTCCTCGGCACCAACGGCAACGGCAAGAGCACGCTCATGAAGTGCATCATGGGCATTCTCGCGCCCAGCGCCGGCAGCATCGTCGCGGAGATCGACGGCGAGCGCCACGAGCTCGTGGGCCGCAGCACCGAGGAGATCGTCGATCTCGGGATCGCGCTGGTGCCGGAGGGCCGCCGGCTCTTTCCGAAGCTCACGGTTGAGGAGAACCTCCTCCTCGGTGCCTTCCGCCCCACTGCGCGCGCTCAGATCAGGCGCAATCTCGATTTCTGCTACGAGACCTTCCCGCGCCTCCGCGAGCGCCGGGGACAGCTCGCGGGCAGCATGAGCGGCGGCGAGCAGCAGATGCTGGCGCTTGCCCGCGCCCTCATGCTGGCCCCTAAAATTCTCCTGGTCGACGAGCCCTCCGTGGGCTTGGCGCCCGTGCTGGTCCAGCGCACCATCGCCACCATCAAGGCGCTCAAGGAGTCCTATCAGCTCACGGTGCTGATGGCCGAGCAGAACTTCACGCAAGCCATCAAGATCGCCGACCGCGGCTACGTCATCGTACACGGCAAGATCGCCTTCGAGGGCCGCTCGGCGGAGGAGCTCAACAACAACGAGCTCATCCGGAAATTTTACCTGGGGCTGTAAACGGAGCGACGCCTCTCGCCGGCCGCCCTCTTCTTTCCCTGGCTAGCCATGCTTTGGGGGAACGCCCCTGGACAACGCGCCGCTTCCGCTCAGGCGGTCGAACCTCCCTACAACGCGGCGATGCTGGCCCAACAGACGATCGCGCTGCAGACCGAACTCCACCTGCCGAAGCCCTTGTAGATGTGCGCCGCGATCGCCGCCTGCTGCTTCAGCGTCAAGCCATCGGCCTTGATCTGAGGATCCGAGACATTTCGGATCGCCAGCCAACGCGGCGCACTCTTGCCCATGTCCGAGGCGACCAATCCGAGCACCGCATCTCCCATTTCGGAAACGTCGCCCAATCCCTGCAGCTTGTAGTGATCGTCCGAGGTGTCGAAGCCAAAGAAATCCGTCGTGACGACCGAGGAACCGAGCGCCGAGGGAGAGACACGGACGATCTTGGGCGGGCGGGTGTTGTCCTTCGGAAGCTGCGCCGCATTGGCATTGAAGAGGGAGCGCGCCGTCGCGAAATACTTCGACTGCGCCGCCTTGCTGCTGTAGTGCGCCTTCGCAAACTTCTCGCTACGGAACTTCGAGGTGCAGTCGAAACGGACGATGGAACTCACGATGACGTCGCCGACCTCGAATTCGGTGCCGATGCCGCCCGCCGTCCCGGTCGTTATCACGAGTTTTGGGCGCGTCTCGTCGATGATCTGCCGCCAGACGTCAATGTTCGGCAAATCTGGACCGTCCTGCGACATGTGCGAGTCGGACTTGAAGACGACGACCGATTTGTCGCCGATCGTCGTCGTCCAATACGTGCCGAGGCGCTTCTCCTCGAGCGCCGGACAGCCGCGCCGCATCTTCTTGGCGATCGCCGCGAAGTTGTGCGTGTAGGGCACGTAGTCGTTGCGGGAATCCTTGCCGGGCGTCAGCACTCGGCTCAGCGCGTGTCCTTCATCGACGGTCCATGTGACTACCAGTACGTCGGCGCGCGGCAACGGGCTGTTGCTCCTGCCCCGGGGCTTGCGTCCCGTCTTTGGCGCGAGCCCCTTGGGCCAGGGAATATCCGTGAACCGCGAGAGGCCGGTCGCCGTGCTGAAGGACAGAAACTGCAATCCCTCCGGCGCCTGAGAATCGAAATCGATGATCTCGCGCTGGAAATCCTCCGGCTTGCCGGAATCGACTGCTCCTTTGAATGCAAAGGTCTCCCGCGGCGCAGGCCTCGTGATGGGATCGAAACCGAGGTTTCTCTCGATCCACTTCCTGTCGGCTTTCATGCCGGCCCCCATTCGACTGTGCGACCGATCCCGAAAGATGCCGCAGTCTCGCGGCCTATACAACAATTATTTGCATCCAAAACAACAAATAACCTACTAGCGTGCTTTGCGTTGGATGCATCAATCGGCGATTGCCCAAAAGCGAACCGCCAATCGGACAATGTTTATCGCGCGATTACCGTGGCGAGACGTTGACAGTTCGGGCCCGCGCGGGTGTCATGCGCGCCCATGCCGACACCGCCGACCATCGCCGCCTACCGCGCCCGCGCGGAAGAGCTCGTCCCGCTCCTGCGCGAGCGCGCGCAGAAGACGGAGACGCTGCGGCGCATCCCGGACGAGACCATCGCCGAGCTGCACCAAGCGGGCCTCTTTCGCATTCATCAGCCCGTACGCGTCCGCGGCGGGGAACTGCCGTTCCGGGCGATCGTCGAGCTCGTCGCCGTCATCGCGCGCGGCTGCGCGTCCACGGCTTGGGTGCTCGCGAACCTCGTGAGCCATCACTGGATGCTCGGCTACTTCGATCCGAAGGCGCAGGACGAGATCTGGAGCGCCGATCCGAACGCGCTCATCGGTTCCGCCGTCATCTTCAACTGCGGCAAGGCCAAGCGCGTTCCCGGCGGATACCGCGTGAGCGGGCGCTGGCCCTTCTCGAGCGGCGTCCATCCCTCCTCCTGGCTCATCATGGGCGCGACGGTCGAGGGCGAGGCGGATTCCGCGCGCATGTTCCTGGTGCGGCAGAGCGACATCCGCATCCTCGACACTTGGCACGTCATGGGCCTCGCGGGCACCGGGAGCGAGGACGTGACGATGGAGGACGTCTTCGTCCCCGAGCA
>DATKNV010000053.1:0-7675 GCA_035541215.1 Allostellaceae bacterium
ATAGAACCGGTCGAGCGTCTGCCGCGCCTGGGTCAGGCGCTCGCTCGTCCAGTCCAGGGGATCGCGGTAATGCGCGGTGAGCAGCGCGTAGCGCGCGGCCTCGCCCGGCGCCTCCGAGAGAACGTCGCGGATGGTGCGGAAGTTGCCCTCGGACTTCGCCATCTTGGCGCCCTCGACGGTGACGAACCCGTTGTGCAGCCAGTAGCGCGCGAAGGGCTTGCCGCCGTGGGCGCACTCGCTCTGGGCGATCTCGTTCTCGTGGTGCGGGAAGATGAGATCGAGGCCGCCGCCGTGGATGTCGAAGCTCTCGCCGAGATAGGTCTCGCTCATGGCGGAGCACTCGATGTGCCAGCCCGGGCGGCCGCGGCCCCAGGGACTGTCCCAGCCCGGAAGATCGGTCGTCGAGGGCTTCCAGAGCACGAAATCGCCGGGATCGCGCTTGTAGGGCGCGACCTCGACGCGCGCGCCGTCGCGGAGCTCGTCGCGGCTCCGGCGCGAGAGCTTGCCGTAATCGGGCTTGCTCGCGACGGCGAAGAGCACGTGGCCCTCGGCCGCATAGGCGTGTCCCGTTCGGATCAGCGTCTCGATGATCGCGATCATGCCGCCGACGTGCTCGGTCGCGCGCGGCTCGTGGCTCGGCTTCAAGCAGCCGAGCGCCGCCACGTCCTCGTGGAAGGCCGCGAGGGTGCGCTCCGTGAGCGCGCGGATGCCTTCGCCCCTCTCCTTGGCCGCGGCGTTGATCTTGTCGTCGACGTCCGTGACGTTGCGGACGTAGATCACGTGCTCCGCGCCATACTGCTGCCGGAGCAGGCGAAAGAGCACGTCGAAGACGACGACGGGACGCGCGTTCCCGATGTGCGCGAAGTCGTAGACCGTGGGGCCGCAGACGTACATGCGCACGCGCTTGGGATCGAGCGGCTCGAAAGCCTCCTTGCGGCGGGTGAGCGTGTTGTAGAGCGTGAGCGGCACGGGCGCGGTCTACCCTCGAAAATGCGGCGGAACCGCGCTACGCCGTCTGGCCCCGGAGGCGCCGGATCGCGCGGTCGCGGCCGATGAGGGGTAACAGATTCCGCATTTCCGGTCCATGTTCGCGGCCCGTGAGCGCGAGACGCAGTGGCCGGTAGAGCGCCTTCCCCTTGCGGCCCGTCACCGCGGCAATTCGATCGGTCCAATTCGCCCAGCTCGTGCCGTCGAAAGGCTCCGCGGGCAGGAGGTCGCCGGCTTGCGCGAGCCAAACCGCCTCTTCAGGAGCAATCTTGGGCGAGAGCTCACCGATGCAGACCTGGCACCAGTATTTGGCATCCGCGAGCCGCTCCAGGTTCGGGCGCACCGCGAGCCAGAATGCCTCGCTGGCGCCCTTCGGCAGGCGCGGCGCGGCATCCGCGAAGGGCATCTGGTGCAGGAGCTTCGCGTTGAGCGCGCGGAGCTCCTCGGGATCGAGGTGCGGCTGCGCGCGGCCAAACTTCGCAATGTCGAACTCTGCGATGACTGTGGCGAGATCGGGCCGTGGCTCGACCGGATCGGAGGTGCCGAGCTTCGCGAGCAGGCTCGCCACAGCCATCGGTTCTATCCCGCCCTCGCGTAGGGTCGAGAGGCTCAGGCTCTCCAGCCGCTTCGAGAGCGCTTCGCCGCCGCGGCCGAGGATGAGCGAGAGATGCGCGAAGGCAGGCGGCGCATGGCCCAGCGCCTCGAAGAGCTGGATCTGGTAGGCGGTGTTGGTGACGTGGTCCTCGCCTCGGATCACGTGGGTGATGCCGAGCTCGGCGTCGTCCACCACCGAGCTGAAGGTGTAGAGCGGCATTCCGTCGGCGCGCACGAGCACGGGATCGCTCAAGTGCTCGCCGTGGAATTCCGTGGGCCCGCGCACGAGGTCGGTCCAGACGATGGGCCAATGATCGAGCTTGAAGCGCCAATGCGGCGCCTCCCCCGCGGCGATCCGGCTCGTGATCTCCTCGCGCGAGAGGCCGAGCGCCGCGCGGTCGTAGATCCAGGGCTTGCCGCGCTGCTGCGCGAGCTTGCGCTTCAAGTCCAGCTCATCCGCCGTCTCGAAGCAGGGATAGAGCCGGCCCGAGGCCTTCAGGAGATTGGCGGCGGCGGCATAGCGGTCGAGCCGGTCGGACTGGCGCGCGAAGTCGTCCCAGTCGAGGTCGAGCCAGCGCAAATCCGTCTCGATCGCGTCCGCGAATTCAGCACGCGAGCGCTCGCGGTCGGTGTCGTCGAGGCGCAGCAGGAAGCGCCCGCCGCTCTTCCGCGCGAAGAGCCAGTTGACGAGGGCGGTGCGCGCGTTGCCGAGATGGAGCCGGCCGGTCGGGCTCGGCGCGAAACGGACCTTGGTCACGGGCTCACGAGGGCATGCGCGTCTTCGCGGGCGCGCCGCGGTCGTAGCTCGAGGCCTGGAAGCCGTTCACGATCGGATAGCGGCGGTCGCGGCCGAAGGCGCGGCGCGTGATCTTGACGCCCGGCGGCGCCTGGCGCCGCTTATACTCCGCGCGGTCGAGCATCTGCCAGACGCGGCGCACCGTCGCCTCGTCGTGCCCGCGCGCGACGATCTCCGCGACCGGCATCTCGTGCTCGACCAGGCATTCGAGGATGTCGTCGAGCACCTTGTAGGGCGGCAGGCTGTCCTCGTCGACCTGGTTGAGCTTGAGCTCCGCCGAGGGCGGCTTGGTGATGACGCGCTCGGGCATCACGCGGCCCGCGGGCCCGAGGAGCCCCTCCGGCCGCGTCTGGTTGCGCCAGCGCGAGAGCGCGAAGACCGTCATCTTGTAGACGTCCTTGAGCACGGAATAGCCGCCGCACATGTCGCCGTAGAGCGTCGCATAGCCCACGGACATCTCGGACTTGTTGCCGGTCGAGACCACCATCCAGCCGAACTTGTTGGAGAGCCCCATCAAGGTCATGCCGCGGATGCGCGATTGGATGTTCTCCTCGGTCGTATCGGGCGCGAGCTCGTCGAAGGAGGGCTTGAGCATCCCCTCGAAGGCCCGCATCGCCGGGCCGATGTCGACGCTGCGGTAGTCGATGCCGAGAAGCTTCGCCACGGCCTCCGCGTCCTCGAGGCTGTGCGCGGAGGTATAGGGCGAGGGCATCATCACCGCATGCACCTTCTCGGGGCCGAGCGCGTCGGCGGCGACGGCGGCGGTGAGCGCGGAATCGATGCCGCCGGAGAGGCCCAGCACGATCCCGGGGAACCGGTTCTTCCGCACGTAATCGCGGAGGCCCAGCACCATCGCGCGGTAGGTCGCCTCGAGCCCGTCGCATTGGGGGGAGATGGTGCCGGGCTCGACGGTCCAGCTTCCGTCCCCGGTGCGCCGCCACTCCGTCTTGAGCACGATCTCGCGCCAATCCGGCGCCAGCACCTTGAGATGGCCCTCTGCGTCGAGTGCGAAGGAGGCGCCGTCGAAGACCAGCTCGTCCTGGCCGCAGATCTGGTTGACGTAGAGGATCGGCAGCCCGTTCTCCCGGACGCGCTGGGCGGCGAGCTCGATGCGCTGGTCCCGCTTGTTGCTCTCGAAGGGCGAGCCGTTGATGACGACGAGGAGCTCCGCGCCCGATTCCTGCAGCGTCTCGCTGACATCGGGGAACCACATGTCCTCGCAGACCATGACGCCGAGACGCACGCCGCGGAACGCCATCGGCCCGGGCGCGGGACCGATTGCGAAGGTGCGCTTCTCGTCGAAGACGCCGTAATTGGGGAGCTCGTGCTTGAAGCGCACGCTCGCGACGCGGCCGCCTTCGAGGAGCAGCGCCGCGTTGTAGGTCTTGCCGCCCTCGCGCCAGGGCGAGCCCACGACCATGCCGGGGCCGTTCCGCGTCTCCGCCGCCAATTCCGTTGCCGCCGCCTCGCAGGCCGCGACGAAGGCGGGCTTCAGGACCAGGTCCTCCGGCGGATAGCCCGCGACGCAAAGCTCGGACGCCACGACGAGATCGGCGCCCTGGCGCGCGGCCTCGGCGTGCGCGCGCCGCAGGGACGCGACGTTGCCGGCGACGTCGCCGACGGTGGGATCGATCTGCGCGATGGCGATGACGAGACGGTCGGTCATGGGTACGGCGCCGGCGGTTCGCTGCTATTCATCAATCTAATAGCAGAAAACCGCCGGACCCGCAGAAAACCCATGCCGCGCCCGTAGGGCTGGCGCGCGAATTGCGCGGCCCGGCTCAGCCTTACATGTGGCAGGGATCGGTGAGCGGGTGGCTGCCGCAGCTATTCTCGATCCACCAGTTGACCAGAGCCTTGATCTTGTCCCAGACCGATTTGACGACGACCTCCTCGTAAGTGCATCCGGCCTAGGCCGCCGTTGCGTAGAACTCGACCGTCATGGGTCCCGCTATCGGGCAGGCGATGCAAGCTGCCTTCAAGGCCATCCGCGCGCGCGTGAATTCGCCGCATGAGATTTCCCCCATTCGATAAAGAGCCCGGGCCCGCGCAATGCCGTCGTACTGTTTTGCCCGCAACGAGGCCGTCAACCCTGTAGGACATGATAAGCTCTCGACAATGGACATAAATTAAAACCTGCGAGACAACAAACTATTTCTCGACCGATTGCAAGTAACATGGCCGATATTATTCAATATCTTGCCGTTTTCTGGCCTTATTCCCAAAACAGATGCCCGACCTGGAGCTGCAGTTATTCCGGCGTCCGGATTTTCTCTAGCAGAATGATTTTTCTCTCCATGAAAATCCTAAACAAGCATTGAGTGCGGCAGGAGTCCGCAAGTGTCGATGTAGACCGGGGCAAAAGGTTCAATATTTGTTATTTCAAAATTCATTATAAGATTTCTTGTCTACTCGTCGAGATTTACGTCTTGCATCATGTTTCAAATATTGGCGGATTCGATCGTGGAGTTCGGTCGGTGTCGAGCGTGTCTAAACGCTTGGCACCCCGCGCTCCAAGGAGGGACCTACGCGCGACTGCGCAAACAGAGGGGGAAATCATGATGTTCAGATGGAGGCATGTTCTCGGAGCGGCGTGTCTCGCGGCCGTGCTTGCAAGCGCGTCCACCGCGGCCCACGCGGGGCCCGGCCACGGAATATCGCCGGGCGTGCCGATCCCAATTCCAGGCCCGAGCGGCGCGGGCGGCGACGCCTGCGTTTTTCTCCCGATTGGAGGCGTCCGCTTGCTCGGCTTCAGTTGCGCCGATCCCGACGATGTCGGACCGCCCGTGCCGCAGGACCTGACCTTCGTCATCCCGCCCGCGCCGGGAAAGCTTCCGAAGAAGCTGCGCTATCCGCCGGACAGCTCGCCTGCCTCATGCGACTCCAGCGGCTGCGATTGCGGCTGCCAGTAGCGGTCCCTCGAGCCCACTGACGGCCAACCGCCTCCGGAGCTGCTTGCCGGCTCCGGAGGTCGCCGAGAGGCCGCAATAGACCGGGACCGTGAGCGCGGTCATCTCTCCCCGCGCTTGCGCAGCAGGAACTCGCGGCCGACCTTGATGCGGGGCTCGCCGTCGTAGGCGACGATGTCGGCGGTGGCGTAGGTCTCGGCCCAGAGCTCCGGGAGGAAGGAGCCGGTGCCGACGACGTCGACCGGCGCCTCGGCCGCCGCCATCATCCGGCACTTCGCGGGCGTGAAGCCGGAGCTCGCGACGATCTTCACCTTGGGGAAGCCGGCCTCGTCGAGGCTCTGGCGCAAATGCCAGACCGCGGCGGCGCTCACGCCGGTGCCGACGAGATGGCGCAGCTCCGCCTCCGTGCGATAGCCGCGGATCGCCTTCGGCGCGTGGCGCTCGAGCACGCCATAGGAGCGCGCGAGGTCGAGGCCCTCGACGTAGCGGCCGCCATGGGTGTCGAGGCGGAGCGAGAGCTCGCCCTTCCCAGCGAGGTCCGAGAAGCGCCGCGACACCTCGAGCCCATCCGCGATCTCGCGCCCGAAATAGTCCACGAGCACCGTCATGGGCTCGTCGGGGAAAGTCTCGCGGAACATCTCCGCCGCGCGCACGGTCGAGCCCGCATAGCCGATGAGGGCGTGGGGCATAGTGCCGCGGCCCTTGTCGTTGCCGAAGTAATGCGCGGTCGCCTCGGTCGCGTTCCCGACGAAGCCAACGGCGCTCACCTCGCGCCTTGCGGCGGCCGAGCCCACCGCGGCCGCATAGGCCATCATGTCGGCCATCTCCTCGCCCGCGCAGTGCCGCGCGTCCATCGCAAGGAAGGCGGTCCGCGGGAGATCGACGCACATGACATAGGCGTTGTAGGCGGCGACGCAGGGCGCGCCCAGGCGCTGCAGATAGAGGGTCTCGAGATCGACAAGGTGATAGAGCGAGCCCGTGAGGTAGATCATGGGCTCGCCCGCGCCCACCCAGTCGCCTTCCTTGTAGCGGAGATCGATCTCGAAGCGCGTGCTGCGGGCGCGCGCCGCCGCCTCGAGGAAATCCACCATGATCCGCGGCGTGCAGATCACGGGGCGGCGCAGGAAGATCGCGTATGTGGCCTGCTTGTCGCCGAAGCGGCGCACCACTTCCTTGGTCTTGAGGAAGTAGGCGTCGGTGAGGCGCGGGATGTCCGGGGGCGACGGAGCCACGCTCACCTCCGAGAGGGCAATGCCCGCCGGCTCAGGAGGCCGCCGCGATCTGCCGCTCTGTGCCGAGACGCTTCTTCTTGAGCGCCTCCGCGAGCCAGAAGGCGAGCTCCAGCGCCTGGCTCGCGTTGAGCCGCGGATCGCAGTGCGTGTGGTAGCGGTCGGCGAGCCCGGTCTCCGTGATCGCTTGCGCGCCGCCGATGCACTCCGTCACGTCCTGTCCGGTCATCTCGAAATGGACGCCGCCGGCATAGGTCCCCTCGGCCTCGTGCACCGAGAAGAAGCCGCGCACTTCCGCCATGATGCGGTCGACCATGCGGGTCTTGTAGCCCGTCGAGGAGACCATGGTGTTGCCGTGCATGGGATCGCAGCACCAGACGACCTTCTTCCCCTCGCGCTCGACCGCGCGAATGAGCGCCGGCAGCTTCTGCTCGACCTTGTCGTGGCCCATGCGCACGATGAGCGTGAGCCGGCCCGCCTCGTTCTCGGGATTGAGGAGGTCGATGAGCTTCAGCAGGTCCGAGGGATCGAGGCTCGGCCCGCATTTGAAGGCGATCGGATTCTTGACGCCGCGCAGGAACTCCACGTGCGCGCCGTTGGGCTGGCGCGTGCGGTCGCCGATCCAGAGCATGTGCGCGGAGCAGTCGTACCAGTCGCCGGTCGTGGAATCGACGCGCGTCAGCGCCTGCTCGTAGGGGAGCAGCAGCGCCTCGTGCGAGGTGAAGAAGTCGGTCTCGCGGATCTGCGGCGTCGTCTCGGAGCTGAGCCCGACCGCGGCCATGAACTCCAGCGTCTCGGTCAAGCGGTCCGCGAGCTCCTTGTAGCGCTCGCCCGAGGGGCTTCCGGCGACGAAGCCCTGGTTCCAGGCATGGACGCGGTGGAGATCGGCGTAGCCGCCCTGCGCGAAGGCGCGGAGCAGGTTGAGCGTCGCCGCCGACTGGCTATAGGCCTGCACCATGCGCTGCGGATCGGGCCGGCGCGCGGCCTCCGTGAACTCCATGCCGTTGATGATGTCGCCCCGATAGGAGGGCAAGGTCACGCCGTTCTGCGTCTCCGTATCGGCCGAGCGCGGCTTCGCGAACTGCCCGGCCATGCGGCTCACCTTCACCACCGGGCACGACGCGCCGAAGGTCAGCACCACCGCCATCTGCAGCAGCACG
>DATKNV010000054.1:0-17280 GCA_035541215.1 Allostellaceae bacterium
CTTTTACTCCGTCGACGGCGACGGGAAGTTCCTGTTCGTGAACCAGGCCTTCGCGGATTGGCTCGGCGCCTCCCCGGGCGAGCTCGTGGAGCGCGGCGCGCTGCTTCGGGATTTCATTGCGGGCGCGAGCCCGTCGGGAAGCCCGCCGCATGCGCCCTTCGCCTCGAGCGGTACGATGCCGCAGCGCGGCGAGGTCGCGCTCAGGGGGCGGCAGGGCCGGACCGTCCTTGCCTCGATCACGCAGACGGTGGTGCAGACGGAAAGCGGGCTCAGAACGCGCTCGGTCGTGCGCGACTTGACGCCGGAGCGCGAGTGGGAGGAGGCGCTGAGGCAATCGCGGCTGCGCTTCCAGCGCTTCTTCGCGGATGCACCTACGGGTGTGGCGCTCCTTGACGGGCAGGGCTGCTTTAGCGAGGCCAACCGCGCGCTCGGCACGCTCTTCGGCGCAGCGCCCGAGGAGCTCCTGGGCAAGCGGCTCGTCGAGTTTCTGCCCGAGAGCGAGGCGCGGACGGTCGCGCGCCAGCTTGCCGCCGCGGCCGAGGGTACGGGGCGGCTCGTTGCACCGATCGAGGTGCGCCTCAAGGGCGCACGCGAGCGCTCCGCGAGCGTCTTCATGAGCCGGCTCGACGCGCCGGAGGAGACAAAGGGCGGCCTCATCCTGCACTTCATCGACACCACCGACCAGAAGAGCCTGGAGACCCAATTCGCGCAATCGCAGAAGATGCAGGCCGTGGGCCAGCTCGCGGGCGGCGTCGCGCACGATTTCAACAATTTGCTCACCGCGATGATCGGATTCTGCGACCTGCTGCTGCTCCGCTTCCGGCCCGGCGATCCCTCCTTCGCGGATATCATGCAGATCAAGCAGAACGCGAACCGCGCGGCCAATCTCGTGCGCCAGCTCCTGGCCTTCTCGCGGCAACAAACCCTGCAGCCGCGCGTCCTCAGCATCACCGACGTGATCGCGGAGCTGTCGCATCTGCTGCGGCGCCTCATCGGCGAGAACATCGAGCTCAGGGTCGTGCACGGCCGCGAGCTCGGCCTCGTCAAGGTCGATCAGGGTCAGCTCGAGCAGGTCATCATCAATCTCGCGGTCAACGCCCGCGACGCCATGCCTTCCGGCGGCACGCTCTCGATCCGCACGAGCAACACGACGCTCCGCGCGCCCGTCCGGCGCGGGCACGAGGTGATGCCGCGCGGCGACTACGTGCTGGTCGAGGTCGGGGATACCGGCATCGGCATTCCCAAGGAGAATCTCGAGCGCATCTTCGAGCCCTTCTTCTCGACGAAGGAGGTGGGCTCCGGCACGGGGCTCGGGCTCTCGACGGTTTACGGCATCGTGCGCCAGACCGGCGGCTTCGTCTTCGTCGAGAGCGAGCCGGGGCAGGGGGCGACCTTCTCGATCTATCTCCCGCGGCTCGAGGGCGTCGACGCCGCGGCCCTACAGCGCGCGGAGCCCGGCGAGACCGCGCAGGGCAAGGACCTGACCGGTGCGGGCACGGTGCTCCTCGTCGAGGACGAGGACCCCGTGCGGCTCTTCAGCGCGCGTGCCCTTCGCAACAAGGGCTACAAGGTGATCGAGGCCCGGAGCGGCGAGGCCGCGCTCGAGGTGATCGCCGCCGGCGCCGAGCGCATTGATCTCCTCATCACGGACGTGGTGATGCCGAAGATGGACGGCCCCACCTTGATCCGCAGCGTGCGCGAGACGCATCCGGACATGAAGGTGATCTTCATCTCCGGCTACACCGAGGACAGCTTCCGCCAGCGCCTCGGCGCCGACAGCGAGATCCACTTCCTGCCCAAGCCCTTCAGCCTGAAGCAGCTCGCGGGCAAGGTGAAGGAGGTGATGGCGGAGGGGGTGGGGTGAGGCTCTGAACCGCCCTCACCCTCCCGCGCTGCGCGCGGGCCCCAACCCTTTCCCGTTACGCGGGAAAGGGACTTTATTTTCCCTCTCCCACCGAAGGTGGGAGAGGGTCGGGGCCCAACGCGAAGCGTTGGGAGGGTGAGGGGGAGAGGCGCGTTCACTCCGTGGGGTCGCACACCAATTTCTTGACCGTATAGGTCTCGCCCGAATGCGGCTCGAACACGGTAACGTCTTGGACCCTGCACATACGAATGATGAAGAGAAGGGTTTCCGCGCGTGCACGCGGCGCTGGCAGGAATAAGGATGCGGCAATCGCCGCGAGCAAGCTCGTTACGACGGGTCGCTTCATCATCGGCTCATCCTTCATCTCGTAACCGAGGGTGCTCGATATCGACTAGTAGATAACCTAACCGCGGCCACGCTTCTGCCGATCGGAATTCTCCGCATGACGATCGACCCCCGGAAGTGTGACGTTCAGCTCCTGTCTTCCCGTCGCAGTTCCGAAAACCCCAACCCGTCAGAGGTTGGACGCACGAGCGAAACGAAGGTTCAAACGGCGCTGCATTACGTCCGTGAAGCCGTAAGGCTTGGGTCAAAACCGCACGAACAGAACATACGCTTCGGAGCAACTCGCGGGCTTGCACATCTACGATGCATTGGAGCCGGAGACACACACGAATTTTCTCTGGTCTCGTGGGGGAGTCTCGCGGACTCATCCGCCGTGTTCCCCGGATTTGCCGTTGGGTTCGATGAATTGAGCGAAGCGAGGGAGTTTTTTCGCGTGTGCGCGAGGCGCCGGCGGCTGTACTGACGCTGTAATGATCGCAAGCAGAGTCAATACGACGCGTTGCTTCGCCGCCGGCTCATCCATCCCTCTAGAAATCGAGGACGCGGAAACTTCGCGATACGGCGTTGATCGGCGATCGCGCTTTACGCCCCCAATTCATTTTTTTGTCTGCGTGTCTCAGGTGCTAATCCGGTGAGACCGCGCTGCTGCAATCCCAGTAAGCGGTAGGCGGGGTCCTGCCGTCGCCAATGACCGTCCAATGCAGTACGCAGTTTTGCCGCACCCAGTTAAGGAAACCCGGGTACCACCAGGTGCCGAATTGCGTGGCGACATCACCAGGAAACGCGCTTGCGCCCCCTGAGATGAGCGTACCGGCCGTGAATAGGGAAACGCCCACAATGAGTCCCAATGTACGATTCTTCATGTTGCGAATTCCTCGGTCGTTGATGCAGCCACGTCGGCTCAATCGCAAATTCACGCAGCACAGAAGGCACGGGTTTCAGTCTTGTCTTTCCCTGAGCCCGGCCTTCAGACTTTGGACGTTGCGCCGCCACGCCGGTTCAACACATTCGATCTTTTTTCGATGTTCAAGCCGCCTGCTGCGCTGCCTCGGGATGAGAACGAAGAAAGAACTTGCAAGGCAGAACAAACTGAGTACGATTATCTCTCTGCTCGCGGGGAGCCGGGCGGTTCCGAGTCCCGCGTTGCTTCGTCCTTGAACCTTGTGGAAGAAGAGGAGATGGTCATGTCGCAGGCCGCGTTGCGGGTAGTTGAGAAGGAAAACAAGGAAAATATGGACAAGCAGAAGGCCTTGGATGCCGCTCTCGGGCAGATCGAGCGGTCATTCGGCAAGGGGTCGATCATGCGCCTGGGGGCGCGCGAGGCGTCGGCGGGGGAGGCCGAGGTGGTCTCGACCGGCTCGCTCGGCCTCGACATCGCGCTCGGGATCGGCGGGTTGCCGCGCGGACGCGTCATCGAGATCTATGGGCCCGAAAGCTCCGGCAAGACCACGCTCGCCCTCCATGTGATCGCGGAAGCGCAGAGGGGCGGTGGCACCTGCGCCTTCATCGACGCCGAGCACGCGCTCGATCCCGGTTATGCGAGGAAGCTCGGCGTCAACGTCGACGAGCTCCTGATCTCGCAGCCCGACGCGGGCGAGCAGGCGCTCGAGATTGCGGACACCCTCGTGCGCTCCGGCGCCATCGACGTGCTCGTCATCGATTCCGTAGCGGCGCTGGTGCCGCGCGCGGAGCTCGAGGGCGAGATGGGCGACAGCCATGTCGGCCTCCACGCGCGCCTCATGAGCCAGGCGCTGCGCAAGCTCACGGGCTCGATCGCGCGCTCGCGCTGCATGGTGATCTTCATCAACCAGATCCGCCTCAAGATCGGGATCATGTTCGGCAATCCCGAGACCACCACCGGCGGCAACGCGCTCAAGTTCTACGCCTCCGTCCGCCTCGACATCCGCCGCATCGGCGCGATCAAGGAGCGCGAGCAGGTGATCGGCAACCAGACCCGCGTCAAGGTGGTCAAGAACAAGATGGCCCCGCCCTTCAAAGTCGTCGAATTCGACATCATGTACGGCGAGGGCATTTCCAAGCGCGGCGAGCTCCTCGATCTCGGCATGCAGGCCGGCGTCGTCGAGAAGTCCGGCTCCTGGTTCTCCTACGACGGCGAGCGCATCGGCCAGGGCCGAGAGAACGCCAAGCAGTTCCTGAAGGAGCACCCGGAGGTCGCGACCGCGATCGAGCAGGCCGTGCGCTCCAATGCCGGCCTCGTCGCGGACGCCATGATGGCGGCCTCGGGCGCCGAGGGCGGCAGCGACAGCGAGTAGCCCCGTCACGGGGTTGCAGGAGGAAGGCGGCGCCGGAGCGATTCGGCGCCGTCTTTCGTGCGACCGAGGCCGCAAGACGCTTGCGAGCGGCAGGGAGGGCGCGCCGGCCGGCACGAAAACTGCCAAACGAACCCAATTTTCCCTTGCGGGAGCAAGGCGTTGACGGAAACGCATCCCCGCCCCTGACGACCGCCACTGGCGGTTGCCCCAGCCGGGCGCTATTCTTTCTTCGAGAGGGCGCGGCGGAACGCACGCAATTCCGCCCGTGCCTTCCCCGGAGACATCGCCATGGTGGACCAGCACACCAATGGAGCCAGCGGCACGAGCGGTCGGCTCGCGCGCGCGCTGTGGCTCGCTGCGGGCGGCGTCCTGCTGACGGGCTTCGCGATGCGGGTGGTCGCGGGTCTCGTCCACAGCTCGCCGCTCCGGCAAGGCGGCGTCGGCGTGATCGCCATCGGCGTCATGCTCGCGCTCGTCGCGGGCTTCGCGGAGTGGCTCGGCAACCGCCGCGTAAGCCACTGAGGGCCTAAGCCCCTCAAACTGGACAGGCGCGGCGGGGCCGCGCTAAAACCGCGCGTCCGCCGCAGCGCATCCCCATATGTAGGTCATGCAGTCCGCAAACGACATCCGCGCCGCTTTCCTCGGCTATTTCCAGCGCCACGGCCACGAGGTCGTGGCCTCGAGCCCGCTCGTGCCGCGCAACGACCCGACGCTGCTCTTCACGAATGCGGGCATGGTGCAGTTCAAGAACGTCTTCACGGGCGTCGAGAAGCGGCCCTACAAGCGCGCGGCCACCTCGCAGAAATGCGTGCGCGCCGGCGGCAAGCACAACGACCTCGAGAACGTCGGCTACACCGCGCGCCATCACACCTTCTTCGAGATGCTCGGCAACTTCTCCTTCGGCGACTACTTCAAGGACCGCGCGATCGAGCTCGCCTGGAACCTCGTCACCAAGGAATTCGGCCTGCCCAAGGATCGGCTCCTCGTGACGGTCTTCTCCGAGGATGACGAGGCCGCGGGGCACTGGAAGAAGATCGCGGGGCTTCCCGAGAGCAAGATCATCCGCATCCCCACCTCCGACAATTTCTGGGCGATGGGCGATACCGGCCCCTGCGGGCCGTGCTCCGAGATCTTCTACGACCACGGCGACAAGATCCCCGGCGGGCCGCCCGGCAGCCCCGATGCCGACGGCGACCGCTTCATCGAGATCTGGAACCTCGTCTTCATGCAGTTCGAGCAGGTGACGAAGGAGCAGCGAGTCAATCTGCCGCGGCCCTCGATCGACACCGGCATGGGGCTCGAGCGGATCGCCGCGGTGCTGCAGGGGAAGCACGACAACTACGACATCGACCTGATGCGCGCGCTCATCCTCGCCTCGGCCGAGGCCTCGGGCGTGGCGCCGGACGGCCCGCATGCGGTCTCGCACCGCGTGATCGCGGATCACTTGCGCGCCTCCTCCTTCCTGATCGCCGACGGCGTGCTGCCGTCCAAGGACGGGCGCGGCTACGTGCTGCGCCGGATCATGCGCCGCGCCATGCGCCACGCGCACATCCTCGGCGCGAGCGAGCCCCTGATGTGGAAGCTCGTGCCGGCGCTCACGCGCCAGATGGGCGCGCATTATCCCGAGCTCGTCCGCGCGGAGGCGCTCATCACGGAGACGCTTCGCCTGGAGGAGACGACCTTCCGCCAGACCCTGGGCCGCGGCCTCCGCCTCCTCGAGGAGGAGACGGCGAGGCTCGGGGCCGGCCAGGCCTTCCCGGGGGAGGCCGCCTTCAAGCTCTACGACACCTACGGCTTCCCGCTCGACCTGACCCAGGACGTGCTGCGCGCGCAGGGCCGCAAGGTCGAGACCGCCGCCTTTGACGCCGCGATGGAGCGGCAGCGCGCGGAGGCGCGCAAGAGCTGGGTCGGGTCCGGCGAGGCCGCAACCGAGCAGCTCTGGTTCGAGCTCCGCGACAAGGCGGGTGCGACCGAGTTCCTGGGCTACGAGACCGACATCGCCGAGGCGCGGATCGTCGCGATCGTCGTCGAGGGCAAGCCCGCGGAGCGCATCGAGGCGGGCGCCAAGGCCTCGCTCATCCTGAACCAGACGCCGTTCTACGGGGAATCCGGCGGCCAGATGGGCGACACCGGCGCGATCTTCACCGCGGACAAGGCCGAGTTCGCCGTTGCCGACACGCTCAAGAAGGCGGGCGATCTCCACGTGCACATGGGCACGCTCGTCCGCGGCAAGCTCGCGGTCGGAGACGCGGTCGAGATGCGGATCGACGGCGAGCGCCGCCGCCGCCTCCGCGCCAACCATTCCGTGACGCACCTCCTGCACGAGGCGCTCCGCCGCCGTCTCGGCGAGCACGTGACGCAGAAGGGCTCGCTCGTGGCGCCCGACCGCCTGCGCTTCGACTTCAGCCAGCCGCGGCCGCTCACGGCCGAGGACGTCCGCGCGATCGAGGACGAGGTGAACGCGCGCATCCGCGCGAACTCCGAGGTCTCGACGCGGCTCATGACCCCGGAGAAGGCGGTGGAGGCGGGGGCGCTCGCGCTCTTCGGCGAGAAATACGGCGAGGAGGTGCGCGTCGTCGCCATGGGCGACGAGCGCGGCGAAGGCGCGGAGCACGCGCATTTCTCGGTCGAGCTCTGCGGCGGCACGCATGTCCGCCGCACCGGCGACATCGGCATCTTCAAGATCGTCTCGGAGAGCGCCGTCGCCTCGGGCGTCCGCCGCATCGAGGCGCTCACGGGCGCCGCCGCCGAGAGCCATGTCGCCGAGGAGGAGGCGCTGCTCCGCGAGGCCTCGGCCGAGCTCAAGGTGACGCCGGAGGAGCTCCCGGCGCGCGTCGTGAGCCTCCTCGAGGAGAGGAAGCGGCTCGAGCGCGAGCTAAGCGACCTCCGCCGGCGCCTCGCGAGCGGCGGCGGTGCGGCCGCGCCCCAGCAGGCGAAGGATTTGGGCGGCGTCAAGTTCCTGGGCCGCGTCCTCGACGACGTCCCCGCGAAGGAGCTCAAGAGCCTCGCCGACGACATGAAGAAGAGCGTGGGCTCCGGCATCGTCGCGGTGGTCGCGCGCGCCGACGGCAAGGCCTCGGTGGTCGTCGGCGTCACCGACGACCTGACCCAGCGCTTCAACGCCGTCGATTTCGTGCGCGTGGGGGCCGAGGCCTTGGGCGGCAAGGGCGGCGGCGGCCGTCCCGACATGGCCCAAGCCGGCGGCCCCGACGCCGCCCGCGCCGACGCGGCCGTCGCCGCGATCGAGCGGGCCGTGGCGGATCGGGCGAAGGCGGCTTAGGGACTCGAGAATCGCGCAGAGGACGCGGAGGTTGCGCGGAGGACGCTCAGGAAGGAAAGCGGCGTCGCCGCAATCAAACCACAGCGTCCTCCGCGCAACCCCTGCGTCCTCAGCGCGATTATAGCGTTCCTACTTCATCGCCTTCTTCAGACCCTCGTCGAGCTTGTCGAGGAAGGCGCGGGTGTTGAGCGAGGGCTGGGTCGGGCTGATGAGGATCGCCAGGTCCTTCGTCATGTGGCCCGCCTCGACGGTGTCGATGCAGACCTTCTCCAAGGTCTGCGCGAAGTGCTTCACGTCGGGCGTGTTGTCGAACTCGCCGCGATAGATGAGGCCGCGGGTCCAGGCGAAGATCGAGGCGATGGGATTGGTCGAGGTCTCCTTGCCCTGCTGGTGCAGGCGATAGTGCCGCGTCACCGTGCCGTGCGCGGCCTCGGCCTCCACGGTGCGGCCGTCGGGCGTCATCAGCACGGAGGTCATGAGGCCCAGCGAGCCGAAGCCCTGCGCCACCACGTCCGACTGCACGTCGCCGTCGTAGTTCTTGCAGGCCCAGACGAAATTGCCGCTCCACTTGAGCGCGCTCGCCACGAGGTCGTCGATGAGGCGATGCTCGTAGGAGATGTTCCTCGCCTTGAACTTCGCCGCGAACTCCGCGTTGAAGACCTGCTCGAAGAGGTCCTTGAAGCGGCCGTCATAGACCTTGAGGATCGTGTTCTTGGTCGAGAGATAGACCGGCCAGCCCCGCTGCAGGCCGTAATTGAAGCAGGCGCGCGCGAAGCCCTTGATGGACTCGTCGAGGTTGTACATGCCGAGCGCCACGCCGGGCTCGGGGAAGTCGAAGACCTCGTAGGTCACGGGCTTCCCGCCGTCCTTCGGCGTGAAGGTCATGGTGAGCTTGCCGGGCCCCGGCACCTTGAAGTCGGTCGCGCGATACTGGTCGCCGTAGGCGTGGCGGCCGATCACGATGGGCGCGGTCCAGCCCGGCACCAGGCGCGGCACGTTCTTGCAGACGATGGGCTCGCGGAAGATGGTGCCGCCGAGTATGTTGCGGATCGTGCCGTTGGGCGAGCGGTACATCTTCTTGAGGTTGAACTCCTTGACCCGCGCCTCGTCCGGCGTGATGGTCGCGCACTTGACGCCGACGCCGTATTTCTTGATCGCGTTGGCGGCGTCGACGGTGATCTGGTCGTCGGTCTCGTCGCGCTTCTCGATGCCGAGGTCGTAATACTTCAAGTCGATGTCGAGGTAGGGGAGGATCAGCTTTTCCTTGATGAACGCCCAGATGATGCGCGTCATCTCGTCGCCGTCGAGCTCGACGACGGGGGTTACGACCTTGATCTTCTTCATGTCGGACTATCCTTAACACGCGGGGGAGGGCGCCGCGGGAACCGCGGGCGGCGCGACAATATAGAGCCGGGCCTAGGGGTGCAAGCCCAGGAGCGGTAGGCCTCAGACGCGTCTCGTTGCGGGGGTGAGGACCGGCTCCGGTGCCGCTTTGAGCGCGGCCACCAACCCCTCGGGATCCGGCACGACCTCGAAGAGCGCCCGCGTCTGGGATCTCGCAAAGCCCGATCCGACGAGGTGATCGATGAGCCCCAAGAGAGGCGCCCAATAGCCTTGGACATCGACCAGCAGGATCGGCTCGTCGTGGAGGCCGAGCTGCCGCCAGGTGAGGCATTCGAAGGCCTCGTCGAGAGTGCCGAGCCCGCCCGGGAGAATCGCGAAGGCATCGGAAAGCTCGAACATTCGCTGCTTCCTCTCGTGCATGGAACCCACGACGATGAGCTCGCTCACGGAGGGATGCGCGATCTCGCGCGTGTGCAGGAAGTCCGGGATGATCCCGATGACGCGCCCGCCCGCCGCGATCGCGGCGTCCGCCGCGAGGCCCATGAGCCCCACGCGCCCGCCGCCATAGACGAGCTCGATGCCGGCCTCGGCGAGCAAGGTTCCGGTGCGCCGCGCGGCCTCGCGATAGACCTCGGCGACGCGTCCCGACGAGCCGCAATAGACACAGAGCCGTTTGACGCGCGACATGCGGAAGTCTCGATCCCGGGGCGAGGCCGCCATCCTAGCGCAAAGCCGCACAGGCTCCTACCGCGCGTGCGAGAACCCCCGCGATTGCACCCCTGCGCGAACGGGTGTAACAAGCCCGGAGGTCCCGACTCCTGCGAGGTGCGATGCAGCGAGCTACGTTGATCGGTCTCATCGCCATGGTCCTCGCCATCGGCATCGGCGTCTATATCTGGCAAGGAAACCCGCTACCGCCGTCGCGGCAGGCCGGGCAAGCACCCGGGCCGAGCCAGCCCGCGCCGCAGCCGCAAGCCGCAAATCCCTCCGCGCCAAGCCAGCCTGCTCCGGCACGGCCACAGGCCGCCGCGCCCGCTCAGCCGCAACCGGCGCCGGGCCCGCAAGCGCTACCGGCTCCGGCCGCGCAGCCGGCTGCACCGAGCTTCGACATCGTGCGCGTCGGTCCGGCGGGCGAGGCGGTGATCGCCGGTCGCGCGGCGCCGGGGGCGGAGGTGACGGTGCTCGACGGCGACAGGACGATCGCCACCGTCACCGCCGATGCCCGCGGCGAATGGGTGGTGACGCCCGAGACACCGCTGCCGCCGGGCAATCACGAGCTGAGCCTCAGCGCGAAGTCCCCGGGCGATGCGGCGCCGCGCAAGTCCGAGAACGTGGTCGTCGTCGCGGTGCCCGAGCCCACCAAGCCCGCGGCGGCGGCCGCCCCGGGCGCTCCATCTGCCGCTCCCTCGCAGTCGCTCGCGGTTCTGGTGCCGAGCGCGGGCGCGGGGCCTGCGCGGGTGCTGCAGGCGCCCGGCGCTTCGGGCGCCGCTGCCGCGGCACAGACGCTCGCGGTCGAGGTGATCCAATACGACGCGCGCGGCACGCTCGGCGTGAGCGGCCGCGCTCCGCCGCAGGGGCGCGTGCTGCTCTATCTCGACAACAAGCCCATCGGCGATGCCAGCGCCGATCCCCAGGGCGATTGGTCCTCGAAGGCGAGAGACCCGGTACCGGCGGGGCAATACACGCTTCGCGCCGATCTCGTCGGCCCCGGCGGCAAGGTCTCCGCGCGCGTGCAGCTCCGCTTCCGCCGCATCGAGGTGCCGGCGGAGCTCGCGAACAACCAGTTCCTGGTGGTGCAGCCCGGAAACAATCTCTGGCGCATCGCCCGCCGCACCTACGGCGAGGGCCTGCTCTACACCGAGATCTATTCCGCCAACCGCAACGAGATCGCGGACCCCAACTTGATCTATCCGGATCAGGTCGTGACGCTGCCGCCGCGCTGAGCAGGAGCGCTCAGGGATTCCAGCAGGAGCTCGAGATAGGGTCTGACGCGCAGGAGCAGCGTCACCGCGCCCGCGACCAGGGCCATCGACGTCAACGGAAGGTCGAGCGCGATGTCGCCCTTGACCTCGATCTGCTGCTGAGGCGTGACGGCCCAGCGCAGGCCCGAGCGCTGCTGCGCGGCCGCCAGCACGGCCTGCACGGCACGGCGCCGCTCGGGGCCCTCGGCGGTATAGGGGAGCGCGCCGAAATCGCCGGTGAGCGCCAGGGTCGGGCGCCCGGTCTGCCGCTCGGCGATGCAGGAGAACGGCACTTCGTGGAAGGCGAAGCGGAAGCTAAGCTGCTGCTTGCCGCTGCGTCCGAACAGATGAATGCGGTCGAGCTCCAGCGGCAGCTTGATGCCACCGATGCTGGCGATGACGCCCTGAGTTTCCCTCTTGGTCTCGACGGTCGCGATCATCGCCCGAGGCTCTCGCTGATGCGACCGCGCAGCATGAAGGAGGCGCTTTAACGATCGGTAAACCGCGTCTCGAATGCGGGGGCCGGCGGCACGCGGCCGAGCCGCGAGAGGTAGAACTGCCAGAGGATGCAGGCGGCAACCGAGCGCCAGGGACGCCAAGCCTCGCCGAGCGCGCGGAGCTCGCGGCCGGTGGGCCGCTCGCGCATGTCGTGCATCCACTGCACTGCGATGCGCAGCGCCAGATCGTCAGCGGGCCACACGTCCGGCCGTCCTAGCGCGAAGAGCAGAAAGACCTCTGCGCTCCAGGGGCCGAAGCCCTTGAGCGCGGTGATCGCGGACATCGCGGCCTCGTCGTCGAGGCGTGCCAAGGTCGCGGGCGAGAAGCGGCGCTCGGCGATCGCGCTCGCGAGGCCGCGGGCGTAGCCGATCTTCTGGCGGGTGAAGCCGCAGTTCTTGAGCGTGGGCACGTCGAGCTCGAGGAAGCTCGCGGGCGTCAGCGGCCGGCAGCGCTCGCGCAGGCGCCGCCAGAGCTTCGCCGCGATGTCGACCGAAAGCTGCTGCTCCAGGATGATGTGCAGCAAGGTGCCGAACCCCGCGGGGCGGCGCGGAAAGCGCGGAAGGCCGTGCTCCCCGAGGATGCGCGCCAAGGCGGGATCGCGCCTCGCGAGGAAATGCGCGCCTTCCTCGAGGCCCTCCGGCACCGGGCGCAGGGCTCGTCCCTTGGAGGTCATGGGCATGGGATCGGATCGGCTGCTATGCTGGTCATCCAAATAAAGAGCCCGACGGGGGAGGCATGTCTGGGTCGCGTCGGTTCGCCCGGCTCAGGGTCGTGGCGTTAACCATAGCGCTGGCGATCGCCCTGTCGATCCTCGGCGTGCGGCTCTATTTTAGCCGCGCCGCCGAGGATCGGCTCCAGCCCGGAGAGGTTGCGGATTTCACCCACCTCGACCTCGGTGCCCGCACCAACGTCTTTCTCCTCTGCCCCAAGGAGCCAGTGCTCTGCAGCGCGAAGCCGGATGCGGTGAGTCCGGTCTTCCCGATCGGCGCCGCTCGGCTTCGCGACCGCTGGCTCGAGATGGTGGCATCGGAGCCCCGCGTCCGGCTGGTCGAGCTCGATCCCGCGCATCTTCGGCTCGTGCTGATCCAGCGCTCGGCGATCTTCAACTTCCCGGACATCATCACCGTGATGTTCGTGCCGATAGGCGACGACCGATCGACCCTTGCGGTGCTGAGCCGCTCGCGCTACGGCCGCTCGGATTTGGGTGTCAACGCGGCGCGGGTGCGCCAATGGCTCGAGAAGCTCGTAGCCAGCACCGGCACCGTCGGTGGGACGCAGCCGCCGCGGCCGCCGGGCAATCAAGGCAGGATCTTGCCCGCGAAGATGGGCCTGCCTTCGGGATCCTCGATCTCCACCACCCAGAGATCGGGATCGCGCGCGACCTGGCGAGCGATGTAGGCGTCGGCAGCGGCCTCGTCGACCGCATCCGGCCCCGTTCCCTTGAACCACGCGAGCTCGCCCTTGGGCGTGCGCGTCTGCGTGAGCACGGTGAAGCCGCGCTCGCGCCGGTTGAGCTTGATGAGGACGGTGCCGGCCTCCTCGTCGCCGCGCCGCGCGATGGCGATCGGAATCGCCTCCCGGTCGCATTGCCGGATCGCCGCCTGCACTAGTATCCGCGTCTTGAGCCGAGCCTCGGTCATGCACGCGGACTATAGCGCAGGTGACCCCGAATTCGCTTGTGCCGCCCCCAATCGCCCGCTTAGCTAGCGGCTCCGGGGGGCGCATGGCGCTATTGGAAATCCGCGATCTCCATCGCAGCTTCTACGGCGTGCACGCGCTCGAGGGCGCGCATCTCGCGGTGGCGGAGGAGACGATCACGGGCCTCATCGGCCCCAATGGCGCCGGCAAGACCACGCTCTTCAATTGCGTCTCCGGCCTCGTGCCGCCCGATCGCGGCAGCATCGTCTTCGCGGGCAGGGACATCACGGGTTGGCGCCCGGACCGCATCGTGAAGCTGGGCCTCACGCGCACCTTCCAGATCGCACGCGGCTTTCCGACCCTCTCGGTGTTCGAGAATCTCATGCTCTATGGGCCTCATCAGCCTGGAGAGGGGCTTGCGGCGGCGGTACTCGGCGCGCGTGCGGTGGCCGCGCGCGAGCGGGAACTCGCCGCGCGTGCCTTTGCGGTTGCCGAGCGTCTCCGCCTCACCGGGCTACTGAACGATCCCGCGGCCGCGCTTTCCGGTGGGCAGAAAAAGCTGCTGGAGCTCGGCCGCGCGCTGATGGCGGAGCCGCGGCTCATCCTCCTGGACGAGCCCATCGCGGGCGTCAATCCCACGCTCGCCAACGAGATCGCCGGCCATCTCCGCGACCTCCGCAGCGAGGGCGTGACGTGCCTCGTGATCGAGCATCACATGGACATGATCTCGCGGCTCTGCGATCCCGTGATAGTGATGGCCGAGGGGCGCCATCTTGCGGAGGGAAGCTTCGCGGAGATCGCCGCCGATACCGCAGTCCAAGAGGCCTATATGGGACGCCGGCGATGGGCCTCCTGAGCGTCGAGGGCGTGATTGCGGGCTACAGCGCCGCCGACGAGATCCTCAAGGGCGTGAGCCTCGCGGTCGAAGCCGGCGAGATCGTCGCGATCCTCGGCCCCAACGGTGCCGGCAAATCGACGCTGCTCAAGTCGATCGCCGGCCTCATCCGGCCGAAGCGCGGCAAGGTGAGCTTCGCGGGCGAGCGCATCGACGGGCTGGCGCCGCGCCAGGTGAGCGCGCTCGGCCTCGCCTTCGTGCCGCAGGAGCAGAACATTTTTCCGAGGCTGAGCGTCCTCGAGAATCTCGAGATGGGCGGCTATGTCGATCCCGCGGGCGCGCAGCGGCGCATCCCGGCGCTGCTCGATCGCTTTCCGATGCTGGCGGAGAAGCGGCGGCAGGCCGCACGCACCCTCTCCGGCGGACAGCGCCAGGTGCTGGCGATGGCGATGGCGCTGATGGTGGAACCGAAGCTCCTGCTGCTGGACGAGCCCTCCGCCGGCCTCTCGCCCATCGCGGCGGAACGGCTTTTCGAGACTATCGCGGGTATCAACGCCGACGGCATCGCCATCGTCATGGTCGAGCAGAACGCGCTCGAGGCGCTCTCGATCGCGAAGCGCAGCTACATCCTCGTCGACGGCCGCAACAGCCGCAGCGGCCCCTCTGCCGAGCTCGCCGCCGATCCCGAGGTGCGGCGCGTCTTCCTCGGGGGCTGAGCCGATGCAGGAGATCGCGCAGCTCCTCATCAACGGCGTCGTCTCCGGCACCATCCTTGCGGTGCCCGCGATCGGCTTTACCGCGATCTACGCGGTGCTGCGGTTCCCCAATTTTGCGGTCGCCTCGCACGCGACCGTCGGCGCCTTCGCGGGATACGTCGCCAATGCGAGCCTCGGCCTTCCGGCGCCCGCAGCGGTCCTCGCGGGATTTGCGGTGGCGGGCGTCGTCGGCGTCGCCAGCGATCAGCTCGCGCTGCGGCCGTTGCGTCCGAGCGGCGCGCTCACCTCCGCGATCGCGTCGGTCGCGCTCATGATCGCGCTCGAGAACGTGCTGCGCTTCGCCTTCGGCAACGACCTCCGCGGCTTCGATCTCCCGATCCTGCGGGATTGGCGCTTCGCCGGCCTCCGCGTGGGACCGCAGCAACTGGAGAACCTCGCCATGGCCGTCGCGGCCATGACGGCGCTCTTTCTCTTCCTCGCCTTCACCCGCACGGGAAAGGCCATGCGCGCGGTCGCCGACAATCCCGCGCTCGCGGACATCAAGGGGATCGACCCCGAGCGCATGGCGCGGCTCGCGAGCTTCATCGGCATGGGGCTTGCGGGGGTCGGCGGCGTGCTGTTGGGGCTCGACACCAGCATCGATCCGCTCACGGGGTTCCGCGCGATCCTCGCGATCTTCGCGGCGGCCGTGGTCGGCGGGCTCGGAAGCATCCCCGGCGCGGTCGTGGGCGCGCTCACCGTGGGGATCGCGGAGGAGCTCTCGCTCCTCGCCTTCCAGCCCGCCTATCGGACGGCGGTAGGGTTCCTCGCGATCCTCATCGTGCTCATGATCCGGCCCCGCGGCCTTTTGGGCGAGCGAGCCTATTGACGCCATGCTCGACTATCTCGTCTCGCTTCTGACCTACGCCGCGCTCTACGGGATCATGGCGCTTGCGCTCAACCTCGTCTGGGGCATGGGCGGCATGATCAATCTGGGCCTCGTGGGCTTCTACGCGATCGGCGCCTATGTCTCGGCGCTCGCGACCATAAAGCTCGGTGTGCCGATCGCGCTGGGCGCGGGCGCGGCTCTCGTCCTCTCAGCCGCACTCGGCTCGGTGGTGGCACTCGCGACGGTGCGGCTCCGCAGCGACTATCTCGCCATCGTGACGCTGGGGTTCGCGGAGGTCGTGCGCATCGTCGCCAGCAACGAGATCTGGCTGACGAACGGCACCGACGGCATTTCCAACATCCCCGGCCCGCTGCGCGGCGCGGTAACGCCGGAGACCTTCAATTTGATCTATCTGACGCTCATGGTCGCGGTCGTCGCGGCAGCGATCTTCCTGCTGCAGCGGCTTGCGCGGGCCCCCTTCGGCCGTGCCCTGCGTGCGATCCGCGATGACGATCAGGTCGCGGCCGTCGCAGGCAAGCCCGTGCTCGCGTTCAAGGCGCAGGTCTTCGCCGTAAGCGCGGGCATCCTCGGGCTCGCGGGATCGCTTTACGCGCATTACAGCTCCTACGTGGCGCCGGACTCGTTCCAGCCGCTCCTAACCATTTACATCGTGCTGGCGCTGGTCGCGGGCGGGCGAGGCAACAATTACGGCGCGATCCTCGGCGCGGTCCTCGTCGTGGCCTTCACGGAATCGACGCGCTTCCTGGCGGAGGTCGTGCCGGGGCTCCAGGCCGTGCAGGTGGCGGCGCTTCGGCAGCTCGTCGTGAGCGTGGGCTTGCTCCTGATCCTGCGCTATCGTCCCGGCGGCATCCTGCCGGAGCGCATCCTGCCCGTCGCAATTCCCGCGAGGAGATCCGAATGAGCCGTCAGCCCCCCGTCGATCCCGTGCCGCATTTGGCAGCGGTTGCGAAGGCCGCGGCCGAAGGGGATGGGCCGCCGGCGGTCTTTACCGCGCTCGATGGGGCGCTCGCAGCGACGCTGGGTCACAAGCTTTTCACGGCGCTGCTCTTCCACGCCGCTACCGGGGAGTCCGAGCGCTTCTACACGAACCAGCCTAGGGCCTATCCCATCGGCGGCCGGAAGCCGCTCAACCCGACCTTCTGGGCGAAGCTAGTGATCGAGGGCCGGCGCCCCTATCTCGGCCGCACCGCCGCGGACATCAAGGCCGTCTTCTTCGATCACGCGCTCATCGACTCCCTGGGCTGCCGCTCCGTCATCAACCTGCCGGTCGTCGAAGCCGGCAAGATCCTCGGCACGCTCAACATCCTCCATGAGGAGCGCTGGTACGACGAGGCGGATTTCATGCTGGGCGCCGTCTTCGCGGCGCTTGCGGTGCCCGCCTTCCAACGCCTCCTCGCGCGCTAACTCCCGGAGATCGCAGATGGCATTCCTGAGCAAGAAAGTGCTCGAGTACCGCCTGAAGCTCATGCGCAAGATGATGGCGGCGCAGGGCCTCGACGCGCTCGCCTTCCTGAGCGCGGACTTCTTCCAGTTCGCGACCAATTTCCACGTGGACGTGCAGCCCTGGGAGCGGCCCATCGTTGTCGTGGTGCCCGCGGAGGGCGCGCCCTTCGCGGCGATGAACGAGCTCTCGACCA
>DATKNV010000055.1:0-16853 GCA_035541215.1 Allostellaceae bacterium
TCGCCGAGATCGCCGAAATGCCGGGCGGTGGCGGGACAAGTCGCGACGCAGGCGGGCACGCGATCGGCTTCCTCGAGCGTCTCGTTGTAGATCTTGTCGACACAGAGCGTGCATTTCTTCATGACGCCGGCATCGTAGTCGTATTCGCGCGCGCCGTAGGGGCAGGCCCAGGAGCAGAGCTTGCAGCCGATGCAGAGCTTCTCGTTCACGAGGACGATGCCGTCCTCCGCGCGCTTGTAGCTGGCGCCGGTGGGGCAGACTGTGACGCAGGCGGGCTCGGCGCAGTGGAGGCAGGAGCGGGGGAAATGCACGGTGCGGCTCGCGCTACCGTCGCCGACCTCGAAGGTGTGGACTCGGTTGAACCACACGCCCAGCGGCTCCGGTCCGTAGGGATCGAGATCGGTGAGCGGCGCGGCGATGCCGCCGCTGTTCCACTCCTTGCAATTGACGGCGCAGGCATGGCAGCCCACGCAGATGTCGAGATCGATGACGAGACCGAGGCGCTTTTGCGCGGGCGCGGAGGGAAGGCTCGTCATGGCTTTCCTTCCCGCGGTCGGAATTTGGCGCCGTAGCGCAGCACCTTGGGGCGCGCGGCGAGCGGCGGCGATTTCGCCGCCACGAAATGCGGCTCGCTGGCATCCGTCGCCGCGGGCGCCTTCTCGATCCGCACGCGCAGGTCGTACCAAGCGGCCTGGCCCGTGACGGGATCGGCATTGGCGTAGCGGTAGCCGCCCTCGCGCGGCGGCAGCAGCTCCGCGATGAGATGGTTGAGCAGAAAGCCCCGCTGCGATTCCGCGGCCTTGGGATCGAGGTTCCAGGCGCCTGCGCGCTTGCCGATGGCGTTCCAGGTCCAGACCGTGTCGGGATTGACGCCTTCCATGGTCTTCGCGCGCACGACGATGCGGCCGTGCCGGCTCGCGACGCTCACCCGATCGCCGTCCTCGATCCCGAGCGCCGCAGCGGTCGCGCGATTGATGTGAAGCGCGTTCTCGCCGTGGATCTGCCGCAGCCACGCGTTCTGCGAGCCCCAGCTATGGTACATGGCCGCAGGTCGCTGCGTGATCGCGTGCAGCGGGAAGTCGCCGCCGCCTTCTGCTTCCTCGAAGGGCCGATACCAGATCGGCAGCGGATCGAAATAGGCGGCGACGCGCTCGCGATGCTCCGGCGGCGGCTGCACGGCGCCATGGCCCTGGGCCGCGAGGCGGAACTTCTGCAGCGTCTCCGAATAGAGCTGCAGCACCACCGGCTCCGCGCGATCGAGGAAGCCCATAGCCTTCGCCCAGTCGAGATAGGCGCGGTTGGCGAACTTGTAGAACCGCGCCTCCTCGGGAATCTCCGCGCGCCAGAAGCACTGATGCTCCACGTAGCGCTCGAGCTGGTTCGGATTGACCGCGCCGAGACCGTGCGCCGTACCGTTGGCACCGCGCCAGCCCGCGAGCGGCCCCATGCCGGGGCGGCGCTCGTGGTTGACGATGTAATCGGGATAGAGGCCCGGATATTTCGGCTTCCCCCCGGCGTCGACGAAGCCCGGCAGCTTCAGCCGCGCGCCCAAGTCGATGAGCACGTCCTGGAAGGGGCGCACGTCGCGGTCGGGCTCGAGCACGGGCTGGCGGATCGCGTCGGCGGCGCCGTTGCCGTCGCTGATGGGCCGGTCGAGCAGCGAGATGCAGTCGTAGCGCTCGAGATATGTGGTGTCCGGCAGCACGAGATCCGCATAGGCCACCATCTCCGAGGCATAGGCGTCGGAATAGATGATGCGGGGAATGCGATAGTCGCCGGTCTTCTCGTCGCGGTCCGCGAGCATCTTCATGGCCTCCGCGGTGTTCATCGCGGAGTTCCAGCTCATGTTCGCCATGTAGAGGAAGAGCGTGTCGATCGGATAGGGATCGCGCTTCCAGGCGTTCAGCACGACGAGATGCAGGAGGCCGTGCGCGGCGAGCGGCGCCTCCCAGGAATAAGCCTTGTCGATGCGGAGCGGCTTCCTTGCACCGTCCACCAACAGCTCCTCCGGTCCGCGTGGGAAGCCCAGCGGCGGGCCCGCGAGCGGCTTGCCTGCGGCCGCGGGGCCCGCTGGCTTGATCGCCGGCGGTATCGGGCGCGGGTAGGGCGGCTCGTAGCGGAAGCTCCCGGGCGTGTCGACCGCGCCCAGCAGCATCTGCAGCAGATGGAGCGCGCGGCAGGTGTGGAAGCCGTTCGAATGCGCGGAGATGCCGCGCATCGCGTGCATCGCGACCGGCCGCCCCAGCATCGTCGCGTGCTGCCGCCCCCGCGCGTCGGTCCAGGGCCGGTCGAGCACGATCGCCTCGCCGAAAGCGACGTGTGCGATCTCCGCGGCAAGGCGCTTGATCGTCGCCGCGGGCACGCCGGTCTCCGCGGCAACGGCGTCAGGGGCGTAGCGTGGATCGAGATAGCGTCGCGCCATCAGCTCGAAGGCCGGCACTGCGCGGCGTCCGTCGGGGAGCCTGCGCTCGCCCGTGAGCGCGGGCATCGCCTCGGCATCGCTCGCGCTCACAAGCGCGCTTCGCTTGCGGTCCCAGACGAGCGCCGCGCCGTCGGCCCCACGCGCGAAGAGGCCATGATCGGCCGTACCTTCGGCATCGATCACCAGCCAGGGCGCGTTGGTGTAGGCCGCGAGATAATCGGCGTCGATCTTTCCCGCGCGCAGGAGCTCATGGACGAGCGCGAGCACCAGGAGCCCGTCGGTGCCGGGACGGATCGCCACCCACTCGTCGGCGATCGCGGAGTAGCCGGTGCGCACGGGATTGACCGACACGACCTTGGCGCCGCGGCCCTTGAGCTTGCCGAGGCCGAGCTTGATCGGATTTGAATCGTGATCCTCGGCGACGCCGAAGAGCAGGAAGTATTTCGTTCGCTCCCAATCGGGCTCGCCGAATTCCCAGAACGAGCCGCCGATCGTATAAAGTCCGGCCGCCGCCATGTTGACGGAGCAGAAGCCGCCATGGGCCGCGTAATTGAGGGTGCCGAATTGCGTCGCCCACCAGCCCGTGAGCGCCTGGCTCTGGTCGCGGCCCGTGAAAAAGGCGAGCTCCTTCGGGTCGCGCGCGCGGATCGCGCCCAGCCACTCGACCGCCGTGGCGAGCGCTTCCTCCCACTCGATCTCCTGGAACTCGCCGCTGCCGCGCGGCCCCACGCGCTTCAGCGGCTTCCTGAGGCGCGCGGGCGAAAAGTGCTGCATGATCCCCGCCGAGCCCTTGGCGCAGAGCACGCCGCGATTGACGGGGTGGTCCCGGTTGCCTTCGATGTAGCGGATTCCGCCGTCCTTCAGATGCACCTTGATGCCGCATCGGCAGGCACACATGTAGCAGGTCGTGTATTTGACCTCGTCGGAGACGCGGGCGCTCTTGGGGATTTCGGGGTCGCGCCGAGGGCTGCCGCTATCCGGCATGAGCGTGCTCGCGAGGCGAAGGCGGGAGCTAGACCGCGAAGGGCGTCCAGCCCTGGGAAGTCAATGCTTCCAGCGGACGGAAGCGGGTCTTGTAGGCCATCTTGCGGCTCTCGCCGATCCAATAGCCGAGGTAGACGTAAGGGAGCGCGCGCCGGCGCGCCTCGTCGATCAGCGCGAGGATGACGTAGGTGCCGGGGCTGCGCGCGGCGGCATCGGGGTCGAAGAAGCTGTAGACCGCGGAGAGACCGTCGTCGAGGAGATCCACGAGACAGGTCGCAACCAGGCTCTCGCCGGGCGCGCGCAGTTCCAGCAGCATCGTCGGCACCGGGCTGTCCTCGATCATGGCGCGGTAGTCGCCGTAGGTCATCGAGGCCATGTCGCTCTCGGCGTGGCGGGAGCGCTGGTAGCGCGCGAAGAGCTTGAATTGCTCGGCGCTCGCCCGCGCCACCACGCTGCGCGCGGCGAGGTCGGCATTGGCGGCGATGGTGCGGCGCAGCGTGCGCGAGGGCTCGAAGCGCTCGACGAGCAGGCGCACGGGGACGCAGGACGCGCAACCCGCGCAAGCCGGGCGGTATGCGAGATGATGGCTCCGGCGGAAGCCGGCGCGCGAGAGCTCGCTGTAGAAGCGGGAGGCGTCGTGGCCGCCGATCTCCGTGATGAGCTTGCGCTCCGTCCGGCCCTCGACATAGGGGCAGGGGAGGGACGCCGTACGGTAGAAGGGGCGGAGCGCCGCAGGGAAGCGCGCGAGGGCCGCGGCCTCGCCGCGCGTGCCGCGCCGCGACGAATTGCTGGCATCGCCCTCGGGCATGCGCTCCCTTCCCCCGACCCTTGCCGCGGCCTCTTCAATGAGGGGCTGCTTGACCATGCGGCGATTATGCGATGAGCGGCGGGGCTCCGCCAGTGTCATGAAGCCGTTAATATTTCCGGCTTGGGAAACCGGCGGATTACCAGCGTTCCCGCGAGGATGTCGTGCAGCGTCCGCCGCCGGCGCTCGAAGGGCGCGATCAGCAGAATGAGCCAGCAGGTCGCCGCCGTCGTCAGGTAGAAGAGCACGGTCTGGACGAAGGCCTGCAAGACGGAGGGTCGCTCGCCGGTCCAGCTTCGGACCTCGATCTCGAAGATCCGCATGCCCAGGGTCGCGGAACGCCGGCCGCCGATGAGCAGGCTGTGATACGCGACGGGGACCAGGCCGAAGATCAGCCACACCGGCGACAGCAATCCGAAGCTCACCACCGTCAGCGCCGCGCAGATTATCCAGACCGGCACGAGCAGCAGCGCGATCAGCACGACGTCGACGCAATAGGCGAAGATCCGGCGCGCGAGCACGCCCTTGTAATAGCCGGGTGCTGCGAAGGGCTCGGGCGGGTCGCCCGGCCAGGAGGTGACTCGGGTCTCGATGAGCAGCGACAAGGCGGCATTCTCCGGAAGTCGCCTCGGGAATATCGGGATGCGAATCGCCGGTTGCAAGTGGCCTCCCTCTCCCACGCGCGGCGCGGTAGAGGGCTTCCTAGACGACGATTTTGATCAGCTGCTGCAGGATCACTTCGAAGGGGAACATCGTTAGCGCGAGCGGGAGCAACGGGAGGGCGATCAGGACGATGATCCGCATGACGACGCTCCGGTCGAAGGGCAGTATCTGCATCTGATGCACGACGTCATAGCTGTTCCCGAGATCCGCGAGCGACTGGATGTCGGCGGTGCCCAGCAATTCCTTCTCGCGATCGGCGGACGGACTCTGCCATTTCCGGCGGAATGCGTTTACGTAGCGCGCGGCGAATGCGCCGTACTCCGGCAAGATCGCTCGCTTTGCGGCCATCATCTGCGGCGCGAAGAATGCGAGGGGCAGCAGCGCCAAGAGCATCAGGAATACGACCCAGCCGGCGATCAGGACCTTGAACTCCGGCAGGGTCGCCCCCGCGTTCAGGATCTGATTGCCGATCACTCCCGAGAGGAAAATCGACTGCGCCACCAGCACGGGCGATATCGCATCGACGCTGAGGCTCAGAAATTCGAGCCCGCCGGCGCGGTCGGGGTGCAGGGGATTGAGCTGAAGGCGCAGCCGCGCCACGCGAAACAGGAACACGTACCAGATGAAAAGCCGGAAATACCAGCGCAGCAGGATGAAGCGAAAGATCGGCACGCTCACGAAGACGTACCAGTATCCCGCGGCAGTGAAGGAGATCGCGTCTGCCGTGCCGGAGGCGTACCAGCTCGCGACGTTGAGGCTCGCTTGCGAGCGCCATAGCCAATAGAAGACCGTGAAGGCGATTGCGAGCAGCGCGATCTCGATCGCGATCGAGTTCCGCAGGCGCATGGTGCCGGAGATGATGTCCCGGAAGGATTGCCGATCGCCGGAGGCGATGAGGTCGCGCGCCTCGAATTGCGCGACGACCCCGCGGAGCTGGCGATGCACGATGATTTCCGCGGCGATGAGCATGGGGAGCGACAGCAGGAAGCGCACGTGCACGTCGAGGTCGTAGAGGAAGGGCACCCTGACGCCGCTCAGGAATCCGCCACCCAAGGCCGCGAGGATCGGAAGCGGCACCCACGTGATGAGAACGGCGGCGAGGACGCGCCGCCTCACCAGCGCCATCGAGGGCTGCACCATCCGCGCGCGCAGGAGCAGCTGATAGAGCGGCCCGCCCAGGATGAGCGAGAAATCCGGCTCCTGCTGAGGCGCGGCGATCTCGCCTTCGCTCGTCGCTGCCGGCTTCGGCATTCCTGGGATCACCCCTCGAGATAGGCCGATACCTTGCCGCTGCGCACGGCCGCCTTGAGGGCGGCGTGATCGCGCTCGGCCTGGTCGGCGTAGGCCAGTGCGAAGTCCCCGATCGCCTGATCGAAGGCGTCGCTGCCGCCGAGATAGCCGGCTATCGCGCATTGATCGCCGGTCTTCGCGTGGGCGCGGGCGAGCACCCAGCCGCAGGCATCGGCGTAAAGAGTGAGGATCTCGGCGTTCCAGCTCTCGATCAGCGGCTTGATCTTGGCGTCGCGCAGCTGGCGCACGTAGAACTGCCGGCCGTTGGGCGCCGTGACCCAGCCGAGGAAGACGTCGGAGGCAGGCTGCATCATCCGCTGCCCGACCACCACCCGCTGCCCGTGATGGCCATGAGCGCTCTTGCCGGCATAGGGCTCGAGCACGGATGCGACGGCCTCCTTGAATTGGAGGAAGAGCGGGTGGTTCGACGACGACATCATCAGGGCGATCCAGCACCTCCGCCCGACGCTGCCGACGCCCACGACCTTGATGGCGGCATCGACGAACTGATACTGGTCGAGGAGGAAGCGGCGGTCCTCGGCGAGCGTCTCGCGGTAGGCCTCGAACACCTGCTCGATGATCTTCTGGAACTCGAGACCGCGCGCCGCTTCGGGATGAAAGATCAGAGGCGGACTGTCGTTGATCCGGATCTTGCCGCGGGTGACATCCGCGAGCTTCGGGAGATCCATCTCCGAGCCGCTGCTCTTGGCGGCCTTTTTGAGGCGCTTGGCGACGTTTGCCCGGACGTCCTTGGGAAGCGCCGCCAGAAAATCATTCTGGTCGATCCGCGCGTACCAGAGCTCGAGCGGGTGCATCTCCGCGAACTCGCGCATGTGCTCGCGGTAGCTCCGGACGGATTCGACCGCGGCATCGCGTCCCTTCCCATCGCTCAGGCCGAGCGAGCGCGCCGCGAGCACGAAGGATGCCGCGAGGCGCTTCACGTCCCATTCCCAGGGGCCCGGCAGCGTCTCGTCGAAGTCGTTGATGTCGAAAAGGATGTTCCGCTCGGGCGTGGCGAAGCCGCCGAAATTGGCGAGATGGCAATCGCCGCAGGCTTGAACCCTGATCCCCGTCACCGGCATGCGCGCGAGATCGGACGCCATGATCGCGGCGGAGCCGCGGTAGAAGGCGAAGGGGGATTGGAGCATGCGGCCGTATCGGATCGGCACCAGCTCCTGTAGCCTTTCGCCGTCCGACGCGCGCAGGAGCCTGATCGGGTCGTGCCGGCGCTTGTCGGTCTTCCAATGCGCGTGCTCCTCGCGCGCGAGCTTGTCGCGCAGCGCTTTCCCGGCGGCCGTCGATTCCGTCGCCGTAAGCAGCGGCTTAACCAGCGACCGCTCTTCCGTCCGGACGGCCGGGAGCCTATGGCTCGTGTGACCGGATCCGGCCGGCTTGCCTCTGCTGCTCATCTTTGCGCTCCTCGGCGGGCCCACCATTTCGGCACAAAATCGATATGAATCCAGACAGCATTTATGGTGGTAGAGAGGCCCCTCGCCTTGACGTGGGTCAATGGGCGGAGCGCATCCGCCTCGGCCAAGCCGCCAAGGGATGGTATTTTCGCCGCGCGGCTTAGGGGAGGGAGGCCGCCGTCACCGGCGGCTTCGCCTCGCGCAGGAGGACGATGCTGATCCGGCGGTTGCGGGGGGAGCGGGGATCCTCGGGGACGAGGGGATCGCGATCGGCGAGACCCACGACCTTGTCGATGCGCTCGATCGGCACGCCGTCGTTGACGAGCTCGCGGCGGCTCGCGTTCGCGCGGTCGGCGGAGAGCTCCCAATTGCCGTAGGCGCGGCCCCAGGCATAGGGCGTGGCGTCGGTGTGGCCGGTGATGGAGATCTTGTTCGGAAGCCTCTGCACGACCTGCGCCACCAGCGCCATGAGCTTCTGCGCGGACTCCTCCATCTGCGCCGAGCCCAACGGGAACATCGAGCGCTTCTCCTGGTCGACGATCTGGATGCGCAGCCCCTCGGGCGTGCGGTCGATCAGGAGGTTGTCGGCGAGGTTCCTGAGCTCCGGTATGTCCTGGATCGCCTGGCGGAGCGCGAATTCGGCGGCCGCGAATTGCTTCTCCTCGCGCTCCGCGATGCGCTTCTGCAGTTCCTCCTGGGTCATCTGCTCGACGGGCTTCGCCTCGGGCGATTGCACCTCGGTCTTCTGCCCCGGCTTTGCCTGGGGCTTGTCGGTGGTCGTGCCGTCCGCGGGCTTATGGGCGGCGGTGCCGCCTTCCTTGTTCTGCTCGCCGCCGACGGTCCCGCCCTGATCGCCGTCGTCGCCCTCGTCGGGCTGGCGGAGCGCCGGCATGTTGAGATGGAAGCTCGGCGGGGAGGCCGGCAGATCCTGCGCGCCGGGCTGGCCCATGGTGAGGCCGCCGAGCACGCCGCCCGCGCCGCTGCTGGAGCGCGAGGCGATGGTGGGCTCGAAGTAGTCGGCGATGCCGCGCTTCTGGATGTCCGTGGTGACGTTGAGAAGCCAGAGCAGCAGGAAGAACGACATCATCGCGGTCACGAAATCTGCGTAGGCGACCTTCCACGCGCCGCCGTGATGCGGCTCTTCCTTGTTGCGCCGGATCTTCTTGATGATGAGCGGAGCGTTGCTGCCCTTGGCCATGCGCGCCCGCTCGCCTAGGTCGCCGCCGACGGCAGGTTCTCGACGGCTTCCTCGACCTCGTAGAAGCTCGGGCGGACGTCGGAGTTGAGCGCCTTGCGCGCGAACTCGACCGCGACCGAGGGGGCGTAACCCTGCATGTAGGCGAGGATCGCCGCCTTGATGCAGAGGTAGTAGCGCTGCTCCGTCTCGGCCCGCGCCTTGACCGCGGCGGCGATGGGCCCGACGAAGCCATAGGAGAGGAGCACGCCCAGGAAGGTTCCCACGAGCGCGCCGCCGATGAGGCGGCCCAGCACCGCGGGCGGCTCCGTGATCGAGCCCATGGTGTGGATGACACCGAGGACGGCCGCGACGATGCCGAGCGCAGGCAGCGCATCCGCGGATTGCTGGATCGCGTGCACCACCGTCGCGTGCTCCTCGTGCCGCGTCTCGATCTCCTCGTCCATCAGCGTCTCCATCTCGTGATGGTTGTCGGTGCCGAGAGTGAGGAGGCGCAGGTAGTCGCAGAGGAAGACCAGGGCCTGTCGGTTGGCGAAGAACAGCGGGAAGCGCTGGAAGAGTGCGCTCTCCTCGGGCTTCTCGACGTGCTGCTCGAGCGCGAGCGCGCCCTTGGTCTTCGCGAGCTTGAAGACGGAATAGAGGAGGCTCAGGAGCTCGAGATAGGCCGCCTTGTTGTAGCGCTCGCCCTTGAGGAGGCCCAGCACCGAGGAGAATGCCGCGGTGAGCACGGGCTTCCGGTTCGAGGTGACGAAAGCGCCCGCGGCCGCTCCCGCGATGATCAGGAACTCGAAAGGCTGGAACAGCACATAGACGTGGCCGCCGTTCAGCAGGTAGCCGCCGAGCACGCTTGCGAGAACGATGCCAGAGCCGATCAGCAGGAACATGGGACCAGGGAGGAGAGGGGACGGCGCGCCCCACCCTGGAACATTCGCGTTAATATCTGGTTTAGCTTCACGGACCAACACCTTAGGAGGTGCCCCGGCGCAGCTTTCAGCGCGGCACCAGGACCTCGGCTCCCGGGCCTTGGACGCCGCCGAGCGCGAGGCCGTAGCCGTCGCGCCAGGGCTGGACGAGGTCGCCGTAATGCGGCGAGACCGCGTTGCCGGATTCGCCCGGAACGACCATGAAGCGCGCGGCTCCGGGCTCGGCCATGTCGACGACCATGCGCAGGCCCGGCCCGTGCACGTCGCGGAAGGGCATCTCGGTGTCGCGGATGAAGAACCCCCCGCGGTTCAGGGTATCGACGCCGCCGTCGGCGGGGATCGAGAGTGCGACGATACGGTTGAGGACCGGTATCCGCGACAGCAGCGGATGCCTGAACTCCGCGGGATGCGCGAGGCCCCAGCGCCAGCGGTCCATGTCCGAGCCGTAGCTCGCGGCGAGCTCCTCGAGCGCGCGGTCGAGGGCGGCCGAGAGCTGGTCCGCGCAGGTTTCCGGCGCGGTCGCATTGCTCATGTCGGCGCACCATTCCGGGTGCTCGGCCAGGACGAGCGCGATCGTGTCGGGATGCAGACCCCAGTAGTCGTTGAAGGCCGGGCCGAGCCTGTTCGCGAGGATCATCCGGTTGAACTCGCGCAGCCACGCCGAGAAGATCAGCGGCTCGACCTTGTCCTTGTCCATGCGGCGGTTCCAGCTGCGCAGGCGCTGGAGCGCCGCGCGCGCCATCGGCGTCGCCGGCTCCATCTGCAGCATCAGCGGCAGGAGCTGCTCCGCCATCGGCGAGTAGGTGTCGAGCTGGATCGCGGCCGAGCTCTCGAGCGAGCTGGGGCGCCCCTCGAGCAGGCTCTCGATGCGCCGAGCGCGATAGGGCACGTCCCAATCGCGCCCGAGGAAATAGGGATAAGCATCGCCGACGATCTTGTTGTTGGCGGTGACGATGCGGCCGGAGGGCGGATCGAGCGCTTGCGGCAGCTGGTCGAAGGGCACGAAGCCGGTCCAATCGTACTCTCCGGTCCAGCCGGGAGCCGGCAGCCAGCCGTCGCCCTTCGCGCGGATCGGCACGCGCGCCGGCGCCATGAAGCCGATGTGCCCGTCGACGTCGGCGTAGACGAAATTCTGCTGCGGCGCGTCGTATTTGGCGAGCGCGCGGCGGAAGCCGTCCCAGTCCCGCGCCCGGTTCATTTCCCAGAACGCCTGCGGCGTGCGATCCCCGTCCATGAGATATGTGGCCTGGAGCGCGATCGCGTAGCCGGGCTTCGTCACCTGCTGCGCCGTCCCCGCGAGATCGGAGATGACGGGCCCGTGCTGCGTCTCGCGTACGGTGATCTCGACGGGTGCGGCGCCGCGGACGAGGATCCGCTCCACGCGGGTCGCGAAGGGGCGTGAGCCCTCCGGCGTCAGATAGTTGCCGGGATCAGCGGGATCGAGCTTCTCGATGAAGAGATCGGAGACGTCGCTCCCGGTATTCGTGACGCCCCAGGCGATGCGCTCGGTGTGGCCCACGAGTACGGCCGGAACGCCGGGGAGGGTCCCGCCGGTGACGGTGTGTCCGGGAGTCACGATGCGCGCGAGATACCAGAAGCCCGGGGCCTCGAGGCCGAGATGCGGGTCGTTCGCGAGGATGGGCTTGCCCGAGACGCTGCGCTCGCCGCTCACGACCCAGTTGTTGGAGGCCCGGGCAGGGTCGTCGTCGGCAGGCATGAGCGCCAATAGCCGGCCGAGCGGCAGCGCGCGATAGATCGGCAGGAGATCGCCGAGTACCACCGGGCCGTTCCTCGGATAGGCCGGAAAGACGATCGAGAGCTCCTCGGGCTTGAGCCGCTCGGCGACCTCGGCGTGAAGGAGCTCGGCGCGGTAATTGCCCGCGAGCTGCCAGGCCATGAGCTTGCCGATCACGAGCGTGTCGACCGGCCGCCAGGGCTCCGGCGTCGCGCGCAGGAGATAGTATTCCGGCGAGAGCGCGCGGCGTCTGTCTGCGAGGTAGGCGTTGACGCCGGCGGAGTAGGACCCGAGCACCGCGCGCAGCTCCGGCGGCAGGATCGCGAGCTGCCGCTCGGCCGCTCGGGCAAGCCCGAGGGTGCGCATCAGGCGGTCGCGATCGAGCGAAGCGGCGCCGAACCACTCCGAGAGGCGCCCGTCGCCGAGATGCCGCTGCAGGTCCATTTGGAAAAGCCGGTCCTCGGCATGCGCATAGCCGAGCGCGAAGGCGGCGTCGCGCTCGCTTGCGGCTTCGATCGAGGGGATGCTCCGCGCATCGCGCTCGATGCGCGCGGCTTGGCCGAGCCCCGCGACCGCGCGCGCGTTCGAGGGCGGCGGCAGCGCCGAGCGCAGCCAAAGCAGGCCCGAGAGGCCCGCGAGGATCGGCAGCAGCAGGAGGATGACGGCGATGCGCCGGCCCATGCCGGAGCCCTCCCGCGCGCGCCGACCCGGGGATCAGCCGAGGTTCAGGATGATCGTCTTCTTCTGGGTGAAGTGCTCGAGCATGGCCTCGAGCGAGGCTTCCTTGCCGAGCCCCGATTGCTTCACGCCGCCATAGGACATGTTGGCCTGCACGACGAGGTTCTGGTTCACCTGCACGAGGCCCGCCTCGAGGCGATGGCTGGCGTCGAGCGCGGTCCTGAGGTCGCGCGTCCAGATCGTGGCCGCAAGCCCATAGTCGCTGTCGTTCGCCTGCGCGAGCGCCTCGTCGTAGTCCTTGAACTTGATGATGCAAGTGACGGGGCCGAAAATCTCCTCGCGGCAGACGCGGTTGTCGTTGGCGATCCCCGTGAAGATCACGGGCTGCACGTAATAGCCGTGCGCGAGCTTCGGATCCGCGGGCATCTTGGAGCAGCGCAGCGCGGTCGCGCCGGGTGTCTCCTCGCCGAGCTTGATGTAGGAGCGGACCTTCTCGAATTGCTGCTTCGAGATGATCGTGCCGATGTCAGTCTGCTCGTCGAGCGGATCGCCCATCTTCATCGCATCGACCTTGGCCTTGAGCTTGTCGATGAAGGCGTCGTGGATCGACTCGTGGACGAAGATGCGGCTCGCGGCGGTGCAGCTCTGGCCCTGGCGCGTGAAGCGCATGCCGATGACGGCGCCCGCCACCGCCTTCTCGAGATCGGCGTCGCCCATCACGATCATCGGGCTCTTGCCGCCGAGCTCGAGCGTGACGGGGATGAGCTTCTGCGAGGCCATCTTGTAGACGAGCTTCCCGGTCTCGACCGAGCCCGTGAAGGTGACCTTGCCCACGTCCTTGTGCTCGACGAGCGGCGCGCCGCAGCCGGGCCCGTCGCCGGAGAGGATGTTGAGCACGCCCTGCGGCAGCACCTGGTTCATGATCTGGCATGCGCGGAGCACCGCGAACGGCGCTTCCTCCGCCGACTTCACGACCACCGTGTTGCCCGCGACGAGCGCCGGCGCGATCTTGAGCGCCATCAGCAGGAGCGGCACGTTCCAGGGAATGATCGCGCCGACGACGCCGATGGGCTGGCGCAAAGTGATCGTGAGCGCATCTGTCTTGAAGGGCACGCTCTCGCCTTTGAGCTCGGAGCCGAGCCCGCCGTAGAAGGAGAGGATGTCCGCGAAGACGCCGGCCTCGACGCGGCTCTCGGTGCGGATCGCCTTGCCGGTCTCGAGCGTGATGAGCTTCGCGAGCTCCTCGACGTGATCGCTGAGGATGCGCCCGCATTCCGCGACGAGCCTGCCGCGCTCGCGCGAGGCGAGCTTCGCCCAGCTCTTCTGCGCCTTGGCTGCGGCGCGCACGGCGGCATCGACGTCGGCGGCATTGCCGTCCGCGGCCTCGCCGATCTTCTCCTGGGTCGCGGGGTTCACGATCGGGAAGGTACGGCCCGAGATCGACGGCACCATGCCGCCGTCGATCAGCATTTTCCCGGACATCTCACGAGCGAGGGAATGCGGATCGAGTACCGGCTGCAAACGGTTCTGGCGCATGGGAACGACCTCCCCTTGTTCTGGGATCGGAGCGACCTCTGTCGGGAGGGTGCTTTATACACGTCCGTCGCCCGCCCGCCAGCCCTTTGCCTTCCGCGGTTCTGACCGAGCCGCCCGGCTGCTTGCGGAAGGCGGTCCCAAGGGGAGCCGTTCATCGCCCTGCGCCGAGCCTGCCATTAATATATCACTAGTGGGTAAACTCCCAGCCGGGGTCTAATCTTTCGAGTGATTCCCGCCTTGCTCTTTTCAGAGAATAGGGCTCATATATCAATAAGGGGGCCATCAGGAGGCTCCACCTTTTGGCTACCGCGCGCGGTGGCCGGTCGGTGGTTCTAAAACGCCCATGTGCGCAGCCGGTTCGAAGCGGATGTCAGGGCCGCTGGGATCGGTTCGCGGCCAGCACGGGCGATGCCGCAGGGATCGAAGGGAAGACGGCGTCCCTCGACGCGCGGCCTGAGCGGCGCCCCGCCAGGAATCGGGGAGCAGTTCATGACCAAGTCTGTGGGTGGCAACCGAGCGGGGCGCGCATTGCGCGTCGCGGCATTGGGTCTTTCGCTGGCGGTCTCGCTGATCGCGCTGGGCTTCGCGCCGCAGGTCTTCGCGCAGCAGGCGCCTGCAACCACCGACGATCAGTCGCAGCCCGCCGCCGATCCGCCGAGCCGCGTCGGCCGCATCGCCTTCGTGGAGGGCACGGTCTCCTATCACACGGCCGATCAGACGCAGTGGGACCAGGCGGTGGTCAACGAGCCCGTGACCACCGGCGATGCCTGCTACACCGATCAGGGCGCGCGCGCCACCATCCAGATCGGCCGCGCCTATTTGCGCCTCGACAGCCAGACCGAGGTCGACGTCGACACGCTCGACGATCAGAACGCCATCCTCTATCTGCCGCAGGGCTCGCTCAGCATCACCATGCGGTCGATGAGCGAGGGGGAGGTGTACGAGGTACTGACTCCCACCGGCACCATCCAGATCAACAGCCCCGGCCGGTATCGCGTCGACGTCACCGCCGATGGAACGCCGCCGAAGCTGACGGTGCTCGAGGGCTCGGCCGACGTCTTCGGCGACAACACGCGCGTCACGATCACGGGCGGGCAATCCGTGCCGGTCGTCGTCGATCAGGCGCAGCAGCCGGTTCAGCCGGCCTCGGCCGCGCCCGTGGACGGTTGGGCTCAGCAGCAAGAAGCCGCCATGCAGGCGGTGCCGGACTACGTCAATCCCGACGTGCCCGGAATCGACGCGACAGCCTCGGCCGGCCAGTGGAGCGAGGATCCGAACTACGGCCGCGTCTGGTTCCCGCCCGATCCGAATTGGGCTCCGTTTCAGGACGGCAGTTGGGAGTACCGCGACGGCTATCAATGGACCTGGGTCGACGACGCGCCCTGGGCCTTCGGCCCCTCGCATTACGGCCGCACGGTGCAGATCGACGGGCGCTGGGCCTGGGTTCCCGGCCCTGGCCTCGTGATCGAGCCGCAGCCGGTCACCGCGGTGGAGCAGCCCGTGCTCGTCCAGCCGGTCTTCGCCCCCGCAGTCGTGAGCTTCGTCGACGTGCCGCCGGCCGTGGTCGGCGTCGGCGTGGATGTCGGCCCGGTCGTGGGCTGGGTTCCGCTCGCGCCCGGCGAGGTCTACGTGCCTCCCTTCGTCACCAGCGCCGCCTACGTGAACCAGATCAACATTTTCGGAGGCTGCGGCTGCCACGGCGGCGGCGGCGTCAACATTACCAACATCACCAGCGTCAACATCACCAACGTCAACGTCACGAACGTCCGCATCACCGATGTGACGCGTTTCCACAATCACCAGTCGACGACCTGCACCTCGCAGACGAACTTCGTGGGCTCCCGGCACGTCAACACCGGGAGCCGCCTGCACATCCCGCCCAACGAGATCTCGCACACGCACGTCGATACCCGCCCGCGGCTCACGCCGACGCCGGGGACGCGCGGTGCGCCGCAGAGCTCTTGGAACCGCGGGGGAAACACGCCGGGCAATGCGGGACCACGGCGGCCGCCGGCGCCGGGCCCCACGATCCACCCGACGCCCGTCTCCGCCGGCCCGGGCACACGGCCGGGCTCCCATCCCCCGGGGCCGGAGCGTCGCGTCCCCGGCGCGACGCATCCGCCGAACCGCACCTCGGCCGCTGGCCCGGGCCCGAAGCCCGTTCCGCCACCAAGAACCCCGGGCTCGCGTCCCGGCGGACCCGGCACGCGCCCCGGCAGCTCGCCGACGACGCCGGCATCGGCCGGGCCTGGCACGCGTCCAAATCCTCGCGGGCCTACCGCGGGGCCTGGAACGCATCCGGGCTCACCGGTCACTCCCACCGCGCCAGGCAGCCGTCCTAACACTCCGGGCTCGCGCCCGGGCACGACGCCGGGCACCGTCCCGACACGTCCGGGCACGACGCCCACGACGACGCCCCCGCATCCTGGCTCCGGGCCGAAGACGGGTCCGAGCTCCGGACCGACGACGCGCCCGGGATCTCAGCCCACTCGTCCCGGTACGACGACGACAACGCCGCCGCGCCCGGGCTCGGGACCGGCGCCGGCCACTCCGGGCTCGCGGCCTGGCGCGTCACCGACCCGTCCCGGCTCAACGCCGGCGACAGCGCCAGCACCGGGCGCGCGGCCGGGCACCACGCCTCCCCGTCCGGGCTCCGGGGCCACGACGACCGGTCCGGGCTCGCGACCTCCGAGCTCGCCGGGCACACGCCCGGGCTCGACGACGCAGCCAAGCTCGGCTCCGCCGCGGCCGAACCCGCCGCGCCCGCAGCCGCCGCCGACCCGTCCCCAGCCGGCGCCAGGCCAGCGTCAGCCCGGGCCAACCACCGGCTCGCATCCGCAGTCGCCGCCGCAGCCGCCGCCGGTGCGCACGCAGCCGGGTCCGGGTCAGCGTCAGCCCACGACGACGAGCGCTCCGCGTCCGCAGCCGCAGGCCCAGCCTCGGCCGCCGCAGCAACCGCCGCGCCAGCAACCGGCCGCCGCGCCGCGTCCGCAGCAGCAGGCCCAGCCTCGCCCGCCACGCCAGCAGCCGACCGCCGCGCCGCCGCGTCCGCAACCGCAACCCCAGCCTCATCCGCAGCCGCAGGCCCAGCCGCATCCGCAGGCCCAGCCGCATCCGCAGCAGGCGCCTTCATGCAACCCGCCGCATCACCTGCAGAACGGCCGGTGCGTCTGACCGGCGTGGGTCGCTCGATCTAATCGGCCCCTCCCGTCC
>DATKNV010000056.1:0-10047 GCA_035541215.1 Allostellaceae bacterium
TTGCTCCAGCCGACGGCATCGGCGAAATCGTATTTCCGCTTGAAGCCCAGGAAGCCCAGGAGGTCGTCGTAGAACCGCTTCGAGCGCGCGAGATTGCTCACGCGGATCGAGAGATGATCGATGCCGACGACGCGAACCATGGCGCGGCCTCCTCTGGGGGATCGTCTCACAATTATATGACGAGCGAACCGGGCTGCGGCAACCGCCATTCCCGCGAGGACCGCCGACTGGACGCCGGCACCCACATGGCATAGTCTGCCATTCTTCTCGAAGCGGGAGCACATGGATGCCTACTCGAAACGTCGTCTTGACCGATCGCCAATCCGAATTGATCGAGAGGCTCGTCAGCTCGGGACGGTATCAGAATGCGAGCGAAGTCTTGCGCGAGGGGCTGCGCCTGATCGAGCAGCGCGACGCGGAGAATAGAGCCAAGCTGAAAGCGCTGCGCGACGCCGCTCGGATCGGTCTCGACGACATCGAGGCCGGCCGCTTTCGCGAGTTCAAGACCGCTGACGCGCTTCGCAAGCATCTAGGGCGGCTGGCCGAAAGTGCGATTGCGCGCCGCTCCACGTGACCGGTCCTTCTTGGCGAGTCCGGCTCTCGGCGGCAGCCGAGCGCGATTTCTTCGACATTCTCGCTTGGACCGCGCAGCGTTTCGGTGGCCCTCGAGCGGCCGCCTACAAAGCGCTCTTGACCGAGGCTGTCGCGGCTCTCGCCGCAGGCCCCGGCGCCCACGGCGTCAAGAGGCGCAGTGACATCGGCCTCGACCTCTATACCCTGCACGTTCGTCGAAAAAGCCGCCCTGGACGACACCTCATCCTTTTCCGGGCGAAGGGCGGCACTGCGGCGCCCGCGATCGAGGTCCTTCGTATATTGCACGATGCAATGGACCTCAGCCGCCATGTTCCGCCGCCAGAGGCGGAACGCTGACTCTCACTGCCAATAAGGCGGGAACCCCGAGCCGCCGGTCTCCGCCTCGAGGAGCCGCAGCATCGCCGGCCATTCGAGCTCGCCGTAGGGGCGGCGGGTGTTGGGCTGGTAGAGATGGGCGGTGCGCTCGAGCACTTCCTCCGAGGGCACCTCGATCTCCGTGCGCGCGGCCATCACGTCGGTCTGGGTGCGGCAGGATTGCTCGAGCTGATAGAGCGTGTTGAAGGCCTGCGCGATGCTGGGGCCGCAGGTGAGGAGCCCGTGGTTCTTCAGGATCATCGCGTTGTGATGGGCGAGGTCCGCGACGAGCCGCTCGCGCTCCTCGAGCTCGACCGCCGGGCCCTCGTAATCGTGATAAGCGAGATGGCCGACGAAGCGGATCGAGGTTTGCGTGATCGGAAGGAGACCGCATTTCATCGCGGAGACCGCCATCCCCGCGCGCGTGTGCGTGTGGATGACGCAGCGCACGTCGGGCCGCGCCTTGTGAATGCAGCCGTGGATGACGTAGCCGGCCTTGTTGATGCCGTAATCGGTGTCGGGCTTCCAGAGGATGTTGCCCTCGACGTCGATCTTCACGAGGCTCGAGGCCGTGATCTCCTTGTAGAGGAGCCCGTAGAGATTGATGAGGAGATGATCGTCCGTCCCGGGGATGCGCGCGGTGACGTGGTTGTAAGTGAGGTCCGTCATCCCGTAATGGTCGACGAGCCGGTAGCAGGCCGCGAGCGCGACGCGCGTCTCCCACTCCTCGGGGCTCACCTCGTCGCGGATCGTCTTGAAATTCGTGGTGTAGCTCATGGCGGAACTCCCTTGCCCGCGATGATGGCGCAGGCGACTGCTATTGGCAAATATCGTGTCGTGCTGAAAGATAAGAATCGCGCAGAGGACGCCGAGGGCTCGCGGTGGACGCAGAGGGCGAGATCGCACCGCGTCCGCTGCGCGGCCTCCGTGGCCTCTGCGCGAACCTTTCATTGCAATCGGGGGCCGAGATGCCGATCCGTCCGATCCGCCGCGTCGTCACCGGGCACGATAGCGAGGGGAGAGCCGTCGTGGTCTCCGACGGCGCGGCGCCGCATGTGCGGACCTCGCCGCATCGTCCCGGCGTCGCCTTCACCAACCTCTGGACCACGGCGGCGATGCCGGTGCCGATCCACGGCTCCCCCGATCCTGTGACGCCGGAGATGAAGCTGGAGCCGCCGCCCGATGGCAGCAACTTCCGCATCGTCGAGTTCGCGCCGGAGCGGAGCTACATCGGCGGCATCGACGCCCAGCAGGCGCGCGCGGCCTTCGCCGCCATGGGCGGCGCCGCGCACGCGCTCGCGGAGGGCGGGAAGGCGCGCCATCCCTTCATGCACCGCACCAAGACGGTCGATTACGGAATCGTGCTCTCCGGCGAGATCCACCTCGTGCTCGACGACAGCGAGGTACTGCTGCGGGCGGGCGACGTCTGTATCCAGCGCGGCACCAATCACGCCTGGAGCAACCGCTCCGACGCCCCCTGCCTGGTCGCCTTCATCCTGCTGGACGGCGATCGGCCTTGAGGAGAGGCCGATGGCTGTCGGCTTGTTTTACGCCGGCTTCGAGGCCGCGAGCGAATAGCGGGGGTCGGCGGCGAGGCATTGGGCCTCGGGGAGGCCCAGCTCCTTCCGCACGATGTTGGTGCCGAGCACCATCGCCACCATCTTGTAGAAGGCGTGGCGCCGGCTCATGCCCTCGCGGCCCATGCCGCAATCGCTGGAGATGACGAGACGCTCCGCGGGGACGTGCTTCAGCGCCTCGCGGATGAGGGCCGCCACCTGGTCCGGCCGCTCCACTTGGAGCGTGTGGTGATCGATGACGCCGATCACGATCTTCTTTTCCGTGATGATCTCGCCGATCGCCTTCAGGTCGCCGGTGCCGGAGGAGCAGGTCTCGAAGGTGATGGCGTCGGCGTCGATCGCGTTCAAGGCCTCGAGCGTCGGCTGGTAGCTCTGCACCTCCCGGAAGATGCGCTGCTGAGAGGGATTGCCCCAGCAGGTGTGGCACCACACCTCGGTCTTCGCGCGAAGGCCCTTGACGGTGTTGTTGAAGACCTCCACGAGCTCCTTGGTGCCGAGCTTGCCGAAGGTCTTGCCGCGCGCGGGCACCATGTGGATCTGCGGCTCCTCCAGCTGCAGAACCGGACAGCCGGCCTCCGCGAGCTCGCGGAGCTCGGCGTTGAGCGCGTCGCTGAAGGCCCAGGTCCGCTCGACCGGGTCCTTGTAGTGATCGTCCGAGACCGAGGCCGCCAGCAGCTCCGGCAGGATGGTGCCGAACTTGAGCGGCTTCCTCGTGAGCCGCTGGCCCGTCTTCCACATCGCCGTATATTGGAGATTGCCGCGCCCGATCGGCCCCACGACGCGCGGCAGCACCCGCGCCTCGAGGAAGTCGTGGAGGATGTGGCCGCGCGGGTGCGCTGCCTGCGCGACGTTGTAAAGGCTGGGCTCGGGCCGCGCGAGCCCCTCCATGTGCGTCAGCGGATAGCTCTGCCAGCTCATGCCGCCGACCTGGTCGTCGAAATGCGCGTCGCCGTCGGTGACGATGTCGAGCCCCGCCGTCTCCTGCGCGCGCAGATGCACGGAGACCGCGTCCTCGTACTGCTCGCGATAGCGCGCGTTCATCATCGCCGCGAGGAAGGTCTCGGAGCCCAGCACGGCCGTGTACCAGGCGGGCCGCGGCAGCGAGCCGATGATCGAGGTCGGCAATACGAGATCGGCGGTGGCGCGCAGCATCGGTCGTCTCCCCGGAGGTATTCGCGCTCCAGCGTGAGTCGATGGGCGTGGCGCCGTCAAGGGCCGCCGCTCGACCCGGCGCCGTGGCTCATGCAGAATGCGACATGGTCTTGCGTCTCAGCGACATCGAGCGCGGCCTGCTGGTGGAGGCGGTACGCCTCCTCGAGCGCGCCGCCAAAGGCGAGGACGTGCGCGAGGAAGCGCGGCGCTTCGTTGCGGGCCTCGAGATTCGCTCTTCGGGCGAGACCGACGCCGGCGGCCGTCCTCTCGAGCGGGTGAATTTAAAGCGGCCGAGGGAATGAAGCGGCACGAGAAAACTCGAACCGCCAAGGCGCCAAGTCCTTTCTCGCGGCGAAGCCACAATTGATCCTCAGCGTCCTCTGCGCGACCTCTGCGACCTCTGCGAGATTTTTTTCGCGCGGTGGACGCGGAGGACGCGCAGAGGACGCAGAGAGACATGTTGCGGCTTCGCCGCGAGAAAGGACTCGGTGTCTTGGTGGTTCAAAAAAAGTCTACGCCACCGCGCTCCGCTGCATGTTCTTGAGGCGCCGCGCGAGGGTTTGGGCGCGGCCGTCCTCGAAGAGGATCTCGGCGACGCGCACGACGGCGGCGATCTGCGCCGCGGCGACCGCGTGCTCCGGCCGCATCGAGAGCTCCTCGAAGAGGCGGTCGCATCGGTTGTTGATCTCGTTGCCGATCTCCTCGATGGTCGCGCGCGCGGGGCTCGAGAGCCCGTGCCGGGCGCCCTTTTGCGCGAGCAGCACCAGGAATTTCGCGGCGCGGAGCGCCTGCTCGATCGTCTCGGGGGCGGGGATCGTCTCGAGGTCGGGGTCGTCGCTCGCGAGGCCCCGCGCGGAGACGCCGCGCTTCAGGGGCAGCGCCGCGAGCGCCGCCTCCGCGACCTCCGCGAGCTGGTCGGGGCCGAGCGCGCGTCCCAGTATCGCGCGGGTCTCGAGGATCTGCTCGCCCCAGGGCGAATCCCGGCGGAAGCCGAACTCGCTCAGCATGCCCTCGGCGCTCTCGATGTAGAGGAGCATCGCCTGCTGGAGCCGCGCGTAGTCGGGGGCCGCACCGGCGCCGCGGCGGCGCTGCGGCGCCAGGGCCGCGACCTCGCGCGTGTGCGCCTCGAGATCGCGGATGAGGCGCTGGCCGATGATGCCGAGCTCGGTGTCGCGCATCAGCGCGTCCGTTGGCTTCCAGGAGAGCGAGCGCCCGAGCCGGAGGATCTCCCAGGGCCGCGCGAGGCGGTTCATGAGGCCCAAGGCGACGTAGCGGGATTCGAGCCCGTGCGTCTCGCTGAAGCGGAGATACTGCTGCTTCGCCTCGGTGACGGCGTCGGCCGTGAATTCCGCGATGCGCCGCCCGTCCTTCTGACCGCTCCGCGCCGCGGCCGCGCTCACGGCCTCGAGCGCCTGGCGCAGCGGCTCCGCGATCGCGAGGATGCGGGAGATCTCCGCGAAATCCGTCTGCACGCCGGGATCGGCGAGCGCCTTGCGGGCCGCGGGATCGGCGAGCTTACGGCCCGCGGCTTGCGCGAGCACGGCCTCGGTCCAGCCGCGCGCGGAGCGCCGCAGCGCCTCGCCGAGCCGGTCGAGCTCGCTGCGGTCGTTGACGGGGGCGAGGCGCGCGAGCTCGGCCTCGTAGGTCTTGATCTCCTGCGGTGCGAAGCGCTCGAGCGCCTGCCACCAGGGCGCGATGGACGCGCGGGGGACGAGGCCCGGAAGCCGCGTCTCGTCGGCGGCGTCGATCAGGAAATCCTCGAAGCCGGCGCAGGCGAGACGACAGAGCGTCGGAATGCGCGCGGGCCGCGCGCGGCGGAGCTGCGGGCGCAGGGCCGCGAGGATCGCGTCCGCCGGAAGCTCGCTGCGGCCGAGCGCGCGCTGCGTCTCGATCTTGCGCGCGAGCGCCGCCGCCTCGGCGGCCGGCAGCCCGTCCAGCAGGCCCTTCAGCTGCTCGAGCTTCTTGTCCATCGCAGTCCTTTTTAAGGCCGCGCGCTGAAGGAACCGTTAACCGTCATGGGGCATGATGAACGCTGGATTAACAGCCGCGCGCGGGGGCGCCCTTCATGGCCGTCGATCAGAAGCCGCTGGCGGTCGCGGGCCACGCGCTGCCGCCGGAGGTGCTGAGCAGCATCCGCGACGCGAGCCGGCGCACGGGCGTCGATTTCAAATTCCTGGTGGCGCAGGCGGCGCTCGAGAGCGGCTTCCGCACCGAGGCTGCCGCGGGCCGGTCGAGTGCCTCGGGCCTTTATCAGTTCACGAGCCAGACCTGGCTCGGACTGATGCGCCAGCACGGCGCGAAATACGGCCAAGCCGAGCTCGCGGCGAAGATCGCGCAACAGCCGGGCGGCCGCTACAAGGTCGAGGACAAGGCGGCCGAGCGGGAGATGCTCGCGCTCCGCAGCGACTCCAAGCTCGCCTCGCTGATGGCGGCGGAGGTCACGAAGTCGAACTCGCAGCAGCTCCAGCACGCGCTGGGACGCAAGCCCAACGCCGCGGAGCTGCGGCTCGCGATGTTCCTGGGCCCCGCGGGCGCCATCAAGTTCATGCGCGCGCACGCGGCGGATGCCGGCGCCGCCGCCGCCGATCTCGTCCCCGCCGCCGCGAAGCAGAACCCGCAGATCTTCTACGACGCCGGCCGCACCCCCGCGACCGTCGCCGCCGTCTACAGCCGCATCGAGGCCTCGCTCAAGACGCCGCTGAAGCAAGTGGCCGCGATCGAGCGCCAAGCCCCCGAACCGGTGCCGCTCAAGCCCGGGCCGGGCCTCCTCGCCTCGCTCAGCCCGCGGCGCGCTTAGCGCATTTCGAGCGGGAGGCGGAAGAGCGCGGCGCGGGGGATCGCGCCCGCCGATCCCTCCGGCAGCGAAGCAGAGGCAAGCCGGCGCAAACGATGAGGGGGCGCTCGGCGCCCCCTCACCCAAGCGTCGGAACGGTAGAGATCGCTACTCCACGATCTCCACGCGCCGGTTGCGAGCCTCACGCACGCCATCGGCGGTGGGCACGGCGGGATTCTCCTTCCCGTGCCAGGCCGCGACGATCGAAGCGGCGGGGACGCCGCCACTGACCAAGGCGGTCCGCACCGTGTCCGCGCGCTTCTTGGACAGGTCGAGGTTGTAGCCCTGCGAGCCCGCGAGGTCGGTATAGCCGTCGACCTTGACCTGCGCCGAGCCCTTTTGCTTGTAAAATGCAATCGCCTCGTTGACGACCTTCTGCCCGTCCGGAGTGAGGTCGAACTTGTCGAAGTTGAAGTACACGACGAACAGCCTCGTCGTCGGTGCCGGAGCCGGCGCCGGCGCGGGCGCCGCTGCGGCGGGCGGTGGCGGAGGAAGGTGCTTGCAGGCTGCGAGCGAGAACACCACGGCCGCAACGACAAGGGAAAATCGGAGAACCTTTGCGGTTTCAGTCATATGCAACCCTCCAGGTCGCTGATGCCGGCGCGCCCCTGCGCGGGCGAGATCAGCAGGCCACTACCATAAGTCAAACTATCGTCTCCCGGCCAGAGCCTTTAGTTTGCTGAGAGTCGGTAAATCGCTAAAGTCGGCGGGGACATAGCTGGGGCGCCGAGACTCTATATACCTTAGTCGATGGGCGAGCGTAGGCAGAAGGGTCGATTCTATGCGGCGGGGTCTGAGGGTTCTGGCAGCAGCGGGCTTACTACTCCTTCTGACCGAGTGTACCCCAACAGGCAATACTTCCGAGAACAGCTTCCTCAGCAACTTCGGCTCGCCGAACCCGGCTCCCGGCAATTTCTTCGTCTGTTATGGGTATGGCTGCAAATACCGGACGCGCATCAGCCTCACCGCCGAGGAATGGCGGAGCGTGCGGGCAAAATTCCAGCCGCCGGCCACCGACGCCCCCGCCGAGCGCACGCAGGCTGCGGAAGCCGTGGCGCAGCTTGACCGCCTCGTGGGCCGGCGCACGGGCACCTTGGTGCACCAGCTGCACAGCAGGTGGAACTACGGCGATCCGACGCAGCTCGATTGCGTCGACAATTCCGTCAATACCTGGACCTATTTCACCATGCTGGCCCATGACGGGCTGCTCCGCTATCACCGGGTCGGCGGCTTGGCCCATCGCGGAACCCTCTTGACCCTCGATTTCAGCAACACCGCCTTTCTCGTCCAGAAGGATAATGGCGCGCAATTTGCCGTCGATCCCTGGATGGGCGATGCCGGCGTGCCGCCGCCGGTCCTGCCGCTCGCGGAGTGGCGCCGTACGGATTGACCGCCGCCCTAAGCCCGGGGCGCGCCTCGCATGGCGAGGGTCGGCCCCCCGTCCCCCTCTATCCCGCCTCTGCGTCCCGAGAGCGTGATAGCGTTAACCGAACGTAAAAGCCGCGGTGGCATGCTGGCGCGGGAAGAGAAGCCTTGGGCGACGGCGATCCGATGAAGGCGGCGGTAGAAGGCGTGCGAGGAGCCGGGCTTTCGGGCTGGCGGCGGCTCGCGGTCCTCGCGCCGCTGCTCTGGCTCCTCGTCAACGGCGCCGTCGCCTCCATGGCGCTCTACAACCTCGAGCAGAGCCGCGTCGCCTACGAGCAGCGCGCGGTGATCATGACCCAGAACCTCGCGAGCCTCCTCGAGGGGAGCGTCCACAGCTTCGTCGAGAAGATCGACCTGACGCTCCGCACCATCGGCGACGAGCTCGAGCACGAGCTCGCGGAGCGCGGCTCGCTCGACGTCGCGGAGGTCAACCGTTTCCTGCAGCGGCACTGGACCCGCATCCCCGAGCTCGAGGCGCTCCGCGTCATCGACGCCTCCGGCACCGCGATCGCGGGGCCGCTGGTGAGCACGAGCTCGCCCGTCAGCTTCCTCGACCGGAACTTCTTCATCGTGCACCGCACCGACCGAAACGCCGGGCTCTTCGTCGCGAAGCCCGTCATCGGGCGCATCTCCGGGAAGTGGGTCATCACGATGACGCGGCGCTTCAACAGCGCCGACGGCTCCTTCGCGGGCGTGGTGCTCGCGAGCGTCCCCGTCGACTACCTGACGCGGCTCCTCGCGCAGCTGCAGCTCGGCGACGACGGCATCGCGCTGCTGCGCGATCCCGATCTCGGCCTCATCACGCGCTGGCCGCCAAATCCCGGCCCCCCGGGCCAGATCGGCACCAGCAACGTCTCCGTGGAGCTCCGCGATCTCGTCCTTTCGGGCGTCGCGAGCGCGACCTTCCACAGCAGCCGCACCGCCGACAACGTCGAGCGCACCAGTACGCTGCGCCGGGTCGAGCCCGGCGGCTTCATCCTCGTCGCCGGGCTCGGCAGCCGGGATTATCTCGCGGACTGGAAGCTCGAGCGCAAGCACGCCTACGCCTGGATCCTCGGCTTCGCCTTCGTGAGCGCGATGGTGACGGCGTGGATCTGGTATCTCCTGCGCAAGCAGCTGAGCGACGCCCGGGCGCTCGCGGAGACGGCGCAGGACCTGAAGGCGCTCAATCTCAAATACGTCCGCGAGAAGGAGCAGGCGGAGGCGGCGAGCCTCGCGAAGTCGCAGTTCCTCGCGAACATGAGCCACGAGCTGCGCACGCCCTTGAACGCGGTCATCGGCTTCTCCGACATGCTGAAGCAGCAGGTCTTCGGCAAGCTCGGCCGCAAGTACCTGGAATACGCCGAGGACATCAACAGCTCCGGCCGGCACCTGCTCTCGATCGTCTCGGCGATCCTCGACCTCTCTAAGATCGAGGCCGGGAACCACGAGCTCCGCCTCGCCCCCGTGAGCCTCGCGAGCGTCGTCGATTTCGCGCTCTCCGTGGTGCGCGAGCGCGCGGAGAAGAAGGAGATCGCGATCGCGCTCTCGCTCGAGGAGATTCCCCCGCTCTCGATCGACGAGCTTGCGCTCCGCCAGGTCGTGATCAACCTCATCAGCAACTCGATCAAGTTCACGCCCGCGGGCGGCGAGATCGCGGTCAGGGCCTATCGCGACGGCGCGGGCGGCGTCCGCCTCGAGGTCTCCGACACCGGGATCGGCATCGCGCCCGAGAATCTCCCGCGCATCTTCGAGCCCTTCTGGCAGGCCGAGAACGCGATGAGCCGCACGCAGGAAGGGGCGGGCCTCGGCCTCTCGATCTGCCGCCGCCTCGTCGAGCTCCACGGCGGCCGCCTCACCGCCGAGAGCCGGCCGGGTGCCGGCACGACCATGTCGATCTGGCTCCCGCTCCGCGCGGAAGCGCCGGCCCCGATGCCGGAGGCGGCGGCCTGAGCATTGCCAGGCGAAGTGGATACCGGTTCGCCGTGGGCAATGCGACAAAACCAAAGACTCTGGAGCGCGATCCGATTCAACGTGATCGGATCACGCTCTAAGCGGGCCCTGCGCGCCGCGCCGCCATCACCCCCGCCCGGGCCAGCCCTCGTCGTCGAGCACCACCGCCGCGCGCTGCTT